>NZ_JBDNXK010000088.1:0-12027 GCF_047721705.1 Acetobacter sp.
ATCCGCTACCGAAAGAGACCGTCCGGCGAACGCTTCCAGATGGGCGCGTTGCATCCGTTCCGCTCTACACGCACCCGGACCCGCTCTGTGCCGCTCTGATACGCGAGAAGGTGGACGGCGGGATAGTGCAGGCGGTCGGGAGAGGCCGTGCCGTCAATCGGACAGCAGACAATCCCCTGTCAGTGTTCGTCTATGCCGATACCTACCCGGAAGGCTTGCCTCTGGATGCAGTCGAGACCGCCGCAGTTCTGGACGTGCCGGAACGCATGGCGCTGGCCGCATACCTTGGCGAGATCACACTGCGGGGGAAGGCCGCGCCTTCAATCATGCCCGTCCTGTCATCTCCCATAGATGCAGCCAAGGCTTACCCGGAAATGTTTGAGAAGGATGGGAAGAAGGACCGGGAGAAGGCCAGTCGGAACGCTTTTTCTCGGTCAGTTATTTCCGCCTCATACCTCTATAAGAATATATATATAGGACTAAGAGGCGGAAATCAGAGCGCGGAAAATGGCGGTCCTTGGCGGTTTCTGGCGTATAAACCGGAGGGCCGGGGACAAAGCCGCCGATACGGGCTTTTCCCCGCAGACTGGAACGATCAGACCGTGACTGGCTGGCTCGCCTTTTCCATTGGGGAATCTGTTCAGATCGTGGCTGATGGAGTGTCGCCAGACGCACCACCTCCGCCTTCAGGTCCGAAAAGCCGCCCCGCTGTTCCTACAGTGAAAAAACAGCAGGAAGCCCCGCAGACGACACCCCCGCAGATTGTCGAGATTGAGCGTGTGGAGGCTTTGGAGGGCTGGCGGGTTGGCGGCATAGATCGGGACGTTACCGGCTGGCTTCGACCAGAGGCGTGGCAGACAGGGCATGAGATGGGCGCGGAAGATGAATGCTTCGACCCGGCGCTTCAATGGCTACAAGAGCAGGTCAGACAGCGCGGAGGATACTCTGGCGAGGCAAGGACATGATGCGGGATCAGGCCGCCGAGGGTGTTAGCAAGCAAGCAATCTTCGACGCATGGGCGAAGGAGAACGCCGACACGCTGGCGAAAATGACCAGAGCGGACAGGAGCGCCGCCAAGCGTGCGAAGTGGGCTGAGATCACCAAGGCTACCAAGACCGCGCCACGGATGACCAGAGCAGAGCGCAAGAGGTGGAGGCGGATCGACCGGGCGCTTCAGGCTCAGATCAGGGGCATGACACCAGATCAGGCGGAGCGTCACCTTGCGGAATGGCGGAAGCAGAACGCGACAGAGTTGCACACTACGCACGCGGGCGCGTAGGCGCGTACATGGTGCAAAAACCCGCCCCCGTTACACCAAAGCAGCGCAGTTTCCTGCTCACGCCCGATGGCATCCATAATACGGATGTCGTCTTTTTCATCATTATCCAGCCGCGCATTGGCATTGCCCACATTGGCGATACCCAGCACCGCGCACACGCGGGTGCATGTATGCGCGTTGGGGTGTGTCTTATGTGTCGGGCTGCCTGCTTTCGTCCTTCAGACCCCCTATACCCCCGCCGCTGATATCAGCACGCCTGAGCAAAGCGCCAGAGTTACACACTACGCGCGCACGCGCGTAGTGCTCGGAAAACCCCTATCCAGCTTCAATAATTCAGGACACTGGAAAGCGTGTAATGGGTTTATTGAGATGTACGATGTGAGCATTTCAATCATTCAACTTATTGAAAAAAACTGAAATTCAGAGCGTCTGAGCGATGGGGAATAATTCTTGCCACTGTGGCAGTAATTGGCAGCGCAATATGTGCTCGACACAGATTCAACCCACCACCTCCGGGCGGTTTTAACCCACCAAAACCCGCTGTTTTCCTGTACTTGGCACAACCGTTTTGATAGGATTGTGCAGGCAAAAACGGGGCAGAAATGGCGACCAAATCTGGCACAGATGAAACCCTTATCAGGGGTATACTCCTAGAGATCGGCTGGCACGGTTGCCGCGTCTATCTCCGGAATGGTTTGCCGTGCCTGTCTGGTGACATTTCAGCCATCCCCGATGACACCCGCGCTCTCCTGAAGGAACACAGGAGGGCAATCATCGACACACTTGCCACATGGGAAGGCCCAGACCTTGGCGCAGCGCAGCCGGAGGGAATGGCGGCGTGAAAGATTGTTTAATCCCTCAAGAGCGAGTTCTAATCTCTTGGAATTACAAACAAGGGAATTTCCATGTTTGCGACGTTTTAGTGATAGAAAATCAATGGGATATCCAGCCAGAGTGGCGGGCTCCGCCAGAATACGAAAACGCGGCAATGACAATGGGGTGTTGTTTAAGTGACTGGCTGAATGGAAACCCACATTTCACGCCGGAGGGTGTGTTCGCTAGCTTTCTTATGGACGGCGGGTTTCTATCTCCCGCTGAAGCTATGCGTGCTGTTGAACAATTCGCAAAGATACGCGAATGCCAGTGGGCGCGAGGGATGCTGGTGGCGACGTTGTTCTGACGCGAGCTGAGATCGATGCTGGATAGGTGACATCGGTGAAAGGGTGTCCACTATTAGCGCCCCCCTAACCCCTCAGAAATCGACTGAACACGCGGATACGCGCGTGCGTCGAAAAGGCGCCAGAGATGGTCAGCAGGAAATCCTGCTCCGGTGGGCGGAGATTCCCACTCACAAGGCGCTTCTCATATCTGAGCATCCGTCGAAAGATCCTCTGGAGCGTCCGCCGAAATTACCGGCGAAATTGCCGTTTCAGCGACCGGCGCGACGAAAAGATTATCCCTTACCGCGCCAGCTTCGCCAGTTGGTCCATGATGCCATTCATGATGATTTCCTGCATGGGAATATCATGATCGAGCGCGGCTTGTCGGAGGGCTTTCTGCACGTCGCGGCTGACGCGGACGGAAAGGGTTTTCACACCATCAGGCAGCGTGCGGGGACGCCCCGTCTTGGCGCGCTTCGCAGCCTGCTCAATATCGCCTTGCCGCGGATCGTGGATCAGCTCTGTCCCTTTTGCCTCCGCCGGATTTCCCTTTGAGACGGCAGGAACGGAAGCGGGCTTCTGACTGGCGAGACCTGACAGGCCGGAGGTAAGAGAGGCGCGTTTAGCCATCGAGGTAAGCCTTTCGGAGATAGCGCCACAGGGCGCGGAGTTCGAGGTCAGCCTTCCCGTCCGGTTCATATTCACAGACGGCGCGGCCATCGTTCAGAGCGTAGGAATAGGCGACCAGTGAGGAACAGGCCGGGGGCGCGACAGGTAGGCCGATACTGTTGGCGGCTTCCCTTGCTTCAGCGGTTAAGGTTGCTTCACCGACACCACGCGGCGGCGGGCATTGGTTCAGGACGATGCAGGCCGGACAATCGGCGGAGCGGATCACGTTGGCCGTGGATGCGATGGCCCGCAGATCGAGGATACCAGGGCGAGTGGGAATGATTGCCGCCGTGGCTGCTTTTGCCGCCCGCAGGGTTTCAGCTTCCACGGATGGGCGCGTGTCCACGATCAGAAGATCAATGCCATCCGCCGCCGCCATCTTCTGAATGTCGGGAAGCATAGCCGCGTCACGTTCGATCATAATCAGGTCGTCATCTTGCCGGGTTTTCCACCAGCCCGCAGCCGAGGCTTGCGGATCAGTATCGACCAAGGCGACCCGTAGGCCGTCTTTCGCTGCCAGCACAGCCAGATTGACCGCCAGTGTTGTCTTGCCGACGCCGCCTTTCTGAGCGACCACGGCAAGGGTTTTCAGGGTTCTGTTTTGCATGGGTTCCATTCCTGCCCTCGGAACGAAATGGATGCAATCATGAATTAATGACTAAGTGAATGGATGACGGCAGAAACAGTATAAGAATATCATATCCTAATCGGTTGGGTTATGGTATGAAAAGCAATGCCGACAGTCCTACGCTTCGCCGGGTTTCGTATTGTGATTTACCCGAACGATCACCACCCCGCGCATGTTCATGTCATTGGGGCGGATGGAGAAGCGGTTTTCGTGATTGGGGAACCAGCTCGTCTGATTCGTTCGGCTGGCCTGTCAGCAAGAGACATAGCAACGGCACAGGATGTTATCGAGAAGAACGCCGAGAAGCTCATTCAGGAATGGAGTGCGATACATGGCAACTGCAAATGAAATCAGCCGCGCAGAGGCAAACGCCGCCCGTCATGCGGAAGAGGTGCCGCACGCAACCGCTGCACGCTTCATTCCATCCCGCCGCAGTCTGAATGTGACCCTGAGCAATGGCGTGGAGATGATTATTCCCGTTGATCTTGTCCAAGGGCTAGCTGGGGCTGATAAAGTCGGGCTTGAAACCATCGAGATCACACCACGAGGCACCGGGCTGCACTGGCCGCTCTTGGATGCTGACGTCCTTGTGGAGGGGATCATTCATGGCGCGTTCGGTTCGCGTGCATGGATGGCCAGTCAGATGGGCCGTGCCGGAGGTATGGCGCGGACAGACGCCAAGAGTGCGGCGTCCCGAAAAAATGGAGCGAAGGGCGGACGGCCTAAAAAGGACATAGCTGTCTAATTGCTTGATAAAGGAAAGCCGTCTCCGGCAAAAACGGAGACGGCCTGTTTGTTCATAGACGCCCGGAATGGTGAAGGATTGCTCCCGCCACCATCGCAACCGAGATAACTACAAACGGAAGTGTGTATCTGAGGAAATGGTCCATGTTTGGCATCCACCTGCTAACCCCGGCGGAATTGCCGGGGCGCGGGAAAACTGGATGTTTTTCATGAATACTGATGTTTTTCATGAATACTAAAGACCCCAGAGAATTTTTTACATAAACGCCGCGCCCGCATAGTTCTTCGTCAGGTTCTCCGTGCGGACGTACCCGCGCAGAATGTCCATATTCTTATGGCGTGAGGTTTCAGCGATGCGGAGGGCGTCACACCCTGAAGCGGCGGCGGACGTGATGAACCCGGCACGCAGGCTATGACCTGAGAAGGCTTCAGGATCGAGACCAGCCGCCTCCGCCGTATCCTTCACCAGCCGCGCCACCTGTCTGTCACACATTGCCGCGTCGCTGACGTTCCCGTGGCGGTCCACAGAACGGAAGATCGGGCCGGACGTGATGCCAGCAGCGCGGACCCATTCAGCAACAGCAGCCAGAGGGCGAAGCCGCACGCCGTCCACAATGCCGATGACCTGCCCTTCGCCTGTCTGGTCAGTCTTGCTCTTGCGGATCGTGACCCGTGCGCCACCTTCGACCGCTTCAATGTCTGACATATCGAGCGCCACCAGTTCAGAGCGACGGAATGCGCCAGCGAAGCCAAGAGCGAGAAGGGCGCGGTCTCTCTTGCCCTTCAGCGTGTCCGGAAGGGTTTCGAGCATAGCCGCTACCCGTGAGGCCGTGGCCGGAGCTTTCTTTTCCTGAGCTGTTCCAACCCGGCGGCGCATGCCCTTGAGCGCACGCTTCACCAGATCGTCCCGGCATGGGTTCCGCTCTACTCGCTTCAGTTCATGGGCGCAGGAGATCGCGGCGATGGCGCGGCTGATGGACGACGCACGCTTACCGGCCTCCGCCATGTGGCCGATGTAGGAGCAGATGACTTCAGGCGATGACGGGACCGGCGCAAGGTCGTGCTGGCCACACCAAGCGATGAAGGCCGCCAGATCGGAACGGTAGGCGCGTGCCGTGGATGCCGACAGGGAATCACCGATAAGCCCTTCGACCGCCTCCTGCATGGAGACCGGGAGAGCAACCGGGGCGCTTTTCACTGTCAGATCGTTCGTCATGGTCTGGTGTCCGATAATGCCTTCTTATCGGACGTTAGATATATGCAGTCAAAAATGATTGCAATAAAGAATGTATCACATATTGCCTTCATGACTTTTTGACTGCATATATAGGAGCAGCAGGCACGGAGGGGTACGAGCCTCCGACGCCTGCCTAATCACCAGCTTGAAGGGCAAGCCGATGACTGATTCCTTTTATACCATGATCGATAGAGCGTGTGCTCTTCCGGCCATCATCCGCGTGGCCGTTAAGGCTGCGGTCTGCGTTGTATTATTTTCTGGAATGATTGCAGGAGTGTTAACACCTGACCCGGTTGTTTCCGGCCACGCTTATGCTGTGGAGGCCGTGCGATGAGCGCGCGACAGAGAAATATGCAGAAATATGCAGATTATTCTGCCTGTTTACAAATAATAGACGATGCGACCCATGCGGCAGTCTGTGACTTGTATGCGCTCGCCACCGTTCTGGATGGCTTTCTTGGTGCCTCTGAGCCGCCGCCACTGGAACAGTTGCGCGATTGGGTGAAGCGGATCGCCAACAATTTGGATGAAGCGAACATTGTCCTTCCCACCAAGGGAGCGACAGCATGACTTCGCTTTTGGCCAAAGAAAAACGCGACGAGATCCTCGGGGCATCCGTCGACATCGCGCACCTCGCATCGCTGGCCCGATGGGCTGGTCGTGGCCTGATCCATGCGCCGGAGTGTGACCTCAGCAATTCGACCCGATGTGAAGCTGGTGAGGCCCTCCTCTTTCTCGGTGAGGAAATCGAGCGCCGTTGCGCCGTGATCGATGAGGCTCTGTGATGAAAAAGGCAGAACCCCAAACCACCGCAGACCTGACGCCGGACGAGCGCGAGATCGTCATGCAGATGCGGTGTCCGACCTGTCTCCTAGATGACCTTCAGCAAATGGCGGATCTGTTTGTTCAGATTACCAGAGCTGATCCCGGAGACTCTCCGCCTGAGATTACGGAAGGGCACGCCCTGAACTGGCTGGCGAACAGGATGGCCGAGCGTGCTCTGTGGATGCGGCTGGCTTTCGACGGGAAGGGCTTGAAATGACGCCAGTGGAACGCACCGCTCGCAGGCTGCTCGCGCTCGATAAGGCACGCGACCGCCAAGCGAACAGAGCCAATGCTGACATCCCGCAACCGGCCCGCGCCCTTATCTGGAACCAGATCGACCGGATCACCCGCGTCATGCGGAGAGAACGCAGGAAGCTGGCGGCAACGCCGGCATGTGGGGCGAAAGACATGCAGCACAAGGCGCGGATCGCATTGGACTGGCTGGCCCCCTCCGACGATGACGACGCCCTGATGGTCAGCCTGTGCCGGGACATTCTGGCGATGAAAGGTGTGAAGTGATGGGACGCCCTCGCAAGCCGATGACGAAAGAGCAGGAACGCCAGATCGTGACATTGCGGAAGCGTGGTTACGCTTGGCGGGCAATCGCTAAGATTATGGGGATCAATCACATGCGGGTTGCGCGATACGGCCAGCAGGTTCTCGGTCTCCCGGTTGTAGGTTCTGGATACGCGCCGCTATCCGCCTTTCGTGGTAAGTTCAATAATTCAAAAATGTAGTCAGTCTCATATTCACAAAGTCAAAAATGCAAATAGTCATGAAGGAATGAGCACATGACACGCCGCCTCTATCGAACCGCCTCCGAAATCCCGTCCGTGATGGCAGACCCGGCAACACTGGACCCGCACGCCGTCCGATGCCTCTGGGCGCGGCCCGTTCTGGATCGGAACAATGCTCCGGCCTTCATGCTAGTTGTCGTGTTCGAGGATGACACGGATTGCCCGCTTGCTTGTGAGATGGACAGTCTACACGCCCGCCAGACATGCCAGCGGATCGGGGCCGCCTATGACTGGCCCGTCAGGGATCACCGCCCGACCGATAGCGTTGGCGACGGGAAGGCGCAGGCCATGCGGTTGATGGCGTCTCTACCTGATAACGAAGTTACTATCATTGAAGGACAGCGGATGGTCAGTCTGGCCGGGGCCGCTGAAGTTGCCGCCCGTCTGTCCTATGACAACGGGGTTCCGTACGGGATCTCCTCCGAACATTCCACGACACGCTTTCGCAATCTGCTGACTGATATGTGCCGGAAGTCGGAAATCCAGCCGCACAAGATCAATGGGATTGTCAGCCACGCCGTCAAAACCCTGACAGCCAGACTTGCCGACCTATACAAAGGCGAGGTGCCAGAGCCCCAGATCACAGGTTCGACGCCTGAGCAGCTTGGCGAGGCCGTGGCAGACTATGGCAGGCGGCGGGGTTTTGATGACATGGAGTTCCGGGAGGCGCTGGCCATTTCCATGTCAGCAACCGATGAGATATGGCGCGATAAGAACAGCCTCACCCAAGAGCAGGCCGACGCAATGAACCGCAGGCTGATGGATGCCGGGCTGAAGCGTTGGCTTGGACCCGGTCGCTTGAAGAACAAAGAAAGAACGGAAAAGTAACAACCGCTGAAACAATTCGTGATAGAGCGGCCATCCTGTCTCGGGGTGGCCGCTTTTGTTTGTCAGCCTACAGCCTGACAGAATTAACCTTGTGGTTAATTGGACTTATCGCAATTTAGGCCGCTTAGAGGCGCTTAGTGATCGCTTAAAATGCCACGAATCGCGGTTAATGGCCGCTTAAAGGCGAAAACGCGATTCGTCACATTTAGGAACACCCTAACCGAAACATACCCCATAGAGGGCCATATCTGTCCCGTGGTGGCGTTTTGCCATGTCGCATGTGTGTGACGGGCCATCACACTTGGGATGCGTCCCACGGGCTTCCTATGCCTTAAAAGACGTATTCAATATTTTTTTGGTTAAGGCCGCGCTTGTGGTGGCCAATCGCGCGGCGTATTGTTGCGGGATGACGAACAAGGGGCAGATCACAGGAACCGAATCACGCGGATTGCAGAACGCAGGCCGCGCAGTCTCCCTGTCCCGTAAGTCTTTACCCCAAAACGAAAAAGCCGCCTCCGGGGCCAACCGGAAACGGCTTTCTCTGAGCATCCCGCACCCCTTCTGGCTTAGCCAGCCGGAGGGAAAACCCTTGTTAGTTCATCCAACTCAACAAGGGTTTTGTTCCATGGTTGCCGCTTCCCGGTCAATACAGTTCCGGGAAGAAAGATTATCGGAACATCATGGTGCGGGATGCTCTTTCAGCGATGAAAGAACGATACCCTCATGCTTGCACCCTCTCGCCTACTGACCACCCGTCAGCTTTCTAACGCTATCGCCAAGGCTGGCCTGACCGTCCCTGTTCGCACGATCAACCGCCGCCTGACTGCTGGCGTGTATCCCGCCCTTCAGCATGGCCGGGAATGGATCATCGACCGGGCAGACGTTCCGCAGATTGTCGAGATTGAGCGCCGCATAGCGAAGGCAAAGCGAACGACCGCCGGGTTTATGCCGGACGCCACCGACGCCGCTGTTTCTGTAGCCGCATAAGCAAACGCCCCGCCGGGTGAGGGCGAGGCGCAAGCTATGCAAAACAGATAATATCAGCCCGTTTTGTATAGCACGCACCCCCTACCTGAGCCAGAAAAAAGGCCGGGAAGCGTGACTTATTCAGCTTCAAAGCGACATTTCATCAGCCCGTCACAGAAGGCGGAAATCAGGGCAGCGATTGCTCGTGATCCTGAACGACTGGCGGAGCGGTATATTCCAGCCGGACTGGTGCGCCTTGGTCGCCGGGGACGGGAAACTGAATGGAACGTCAGCAGGAAAAAGCGCGGCGGAGGGAACGGTCGGTTCCGCATCCGTCACGATGGTGATGCGCCACTCTTCTCTGACTTCACACATTCACCAGCATTGGCAGGCCGTGGCGTAAATTTCATCGCCAAAGCGGAGGGACTGCCGACAGGTGAAATATGGCGAGCCTACCAGATCGCCGCCGAGATTTACGGGATCGAGACAGGGCTTGAAGCTGAAGCAGCCATTCCCGCGCATATCCGTGAAGCCAAACAGGCCCAGATCGAGGCAGACAGGAAAGCATCGCAAGCGGCGCAGAAAGCCGCAGAACAGCTTGAACGCGAAGCCCATGCCGCCGCTGCCGATGCCGCCCGCGCCATTCTGGACGCCAGCCAGCCCGCCACAAGCCACCCCTACACCGACAGGAAGGCAATCTCTTGCGTTGGCCTGTTCGTGGCGACCCGAACAATCCGTGCGAGGCTCTACAGTCCAACGAAAGGCGAATGGCTCCCGCAGGCCGTAGCAGCGAACAAGGGCGACCTGATTGTCCCGGTTTACGATGCAGCCGGGAGCCTGATTAACGCGCAGAAGATCACCGCTGACGGCACGAAAAGGCCGATTGAAGGTGGCCCGATGCGCGGGGCGGTTCATATCATCCCCGGCATAGAGCCGGGTTTCATTGTCGAGGGATACGCGACCGGCGCGACGATCCATCAGGCGACCGGACGCATGGTTGCCGTGGCCTTCAATGCTGGCGGCTTGCCGGTCGTGGCCCCGCTACTGGCTGGCCGGATCACAGCCGTTGCCGCCGATAATGACCAGAGCGAGACCGGTAGGAAGGAAGCGGAAAAGACCGGCCTCCCGTTCTTTATGCCGCCTGACGTTGGCACAGACTGGAACGACTGCGCCGCCTCCCGTGGGCTGGACTATGTGCGGGACGCGCTGGCTCTACCTGAGCCGCCGAAGCCGTTGCCGCCTGTCACAGAGGCACGCGAGGAATTGCGCCAGACTGTGCGGGAATGGCGTTCTGAAGGATGGCAGGAAAGCCCGGTCATGGTCATCCCGGCTGACGTTGGAATAGGCAAAACAGCCGCAGCCATCACCGAGACGCTGAGGGTTCGTGAGAGCGACACTTCAGCCGCCCCGGTCGTGTTCGCCTTCACCTCGCATGACCTTGCCACGGAGAAGGCCGACGCCATCAGGTCAGAGTTCCCCGACCTGACTGTGCGGGTCTGGAAAGGGCGTCGGCACACGGTCGAAGGCCGCCCGATGTGCGAGAACATCAAGACCGCCGAAATCTACCAGAAAGCCAAGAAGTCAGTCACAAAAGAGCTTTGCCACAAGCGGGGGAAATGCCCCTACCGGGACGCCTGCCCCTATCTGAAGCAGGCGGGAAGCAAGGCTGACGTCTGGATCGTAACGCACGCCACCCTTCAGTCTGGGCGGCCTCCGGAGGCTATCGGAACGCCCTCCGTTCTGGTCGTGGATGAATCCTTTTTCAGTGGCCTGAAGTTCAGAGACAAGACCTTGCACCGGGCCGCGTCGTTGCGATGGACCGCGCCACAATGGGCGGGCTGGATGAACAGAGGGGAAGGCGAGGAAGTTCAGGGCAGATGCAGCCGGATCGCGGCCATGCTGGAACAGGCAGAAGGCGACTACCTGACAGATGCGGACCTGAAGCCTGCCTACCTGTTCACGGAACACAAGACCGGGAACCTGACACCATTCCTGTCTGATGAAGCGAAAACAGCTTTGAAGCAGACGGAAGACTTCATCCAGAAGGTTCAGCAGGCCGCACAAGATGACGTGGAGAAGATCAAGGAGATCACCCCTATTGTCATCGCCCTGACCAAAGTTTGCGCCATCATTCGGGAGGTAGTCGAACGCCTTCAGGCCGGACATTCGGAGATGCCCCGGATCAGCCTTTGCACCGATGAAGGAGAGCGGAAATTCAGATTATCGGGCGTCAAGAAGATCCATGAAGCATGGCTTGCGAAGACTGTAGGCGAGGAAAAGCAGCCTATCCCCGCGCTCTTTCTGGATGCCACGGCAGAGCCTGAAATCATCCATCTTGCGGTTCCGGATGCGAAGATCATGCCGCAGGCCAAGGCAGCCACCCCGCACGCCCGCCACGTCTGGATCAAGGGCAACGCATGGGGCTTCAGGAGGGTGAAAGAGGCAGTCGAGGCGCACAGGTCGGGGGCCACAGGACGCCGGGACGCGCAGACGATTAACGGGCTACGGGATCAGGTATGGCGCAGATGGCTGGAAGCAGGATGCCCCGCGTACGATGGGAAAAGCCCCACGGGTCTGGTCGTGGTCCCGAAGGTTGTCGAGGACTATGTTTCAGAAGCCTTCCCCGACTTCCTGCCTCCCGGTTTCGGCTTCCTTCATCATGGCAACGTCGCCGGGTTCAACAGCTTCGAGCGCGTGCGGGTTCTTCTAGTTTTCGGCAGGAACCTACAGTCTACAGACGCTTATGAATCGGACGCCGTGAGTCTGACAGGGCAATGGCCTTCGCCGCGTGTTCAGGCGGAATCATATTCCGACGCGCAGGGCGTCGAGCGTGAAAGCAATCCGCTACCGAAAGAGACCGTCCGGCGAACGCTTCCAGATGGGCGCGTTGCATC
>NZ_JBDNXK010000089.1:0-11974 GCF_047721705.1 Acetobacter sp.
TGCCAGCCTTGTCCAGACCGTTGATGAAACGGCTGTAGGTCAGGCCATGCTCACGAACGGCAGCGTTGATACGCTGGATCCACAGAGCGCGGAATTCGCGCTTCTTGTTACGACGATCGCGGTATGCGTACTGAAGCGACTTTTCGAGACGCTCGAGCGCAATGCGATAGTTCGTGGAGGAACGTCCGCGGAAGCCCTTGGAGAGCTTGAGAACCTTCTTGTGACGGGCGTGCGTCGTTACGCCCCGCTTAACACGTGCCATTTATAAGGTGCTCCTCAAGCCAGCCCGTAGGGGGCCCACTGTTTCACAGTCTTGCCATCCATCTCGGTCATCACCTGAGGACCGCGATTGGTGCGCTTCATTTTCTGTGAACGGTTGATAAGGCCGTGGCGCTTGTTGCCCGGGCCGCAGAGCACCTTGCCGGTCGCGGTGATCTTGAACCGCTTCTTGACCGACGACTTCGTCTTCATCTTGGGCATTTCAGTCTCCTTGACGTAAGGCCGCTTCCTTCCCGAAGGACGAAAACGGCAAAGCACGGCCGGGCATGCCCCACAGGCCCGGACGCGTGAAGGAAAGGCGCTCATACAGAACAGCACCTCTTCTTTCAAGTCATTTGTCAGAATCGCCAGTGCACGGATGGCATTTCACGCGCTCCAATCCATTCAGGGAGGGGAGGGAAAGGGGCTGAATATTCAAATCAAAGCAATGAAGTAATCGCATGTCTATATTCAGTGGAATATAGACAGTTTGTTCACTTGATGGTGCCTTAATAAGGTCATTGCAGCATTTCGGTAGTAAAAATTCTGCAATGACATAGATCATATTCTTGTTTTGCGGTTCCAAGTCCCAATTTATGCATTTATGGAAACATGGCACGGAGTGACACAAATGCGATCGGCAGCTTCTCGCTGGCGGCCACATGTCACTTTCCATTGTGAAAGACGGTCGGTTTCCCGGCAGTGAGGGTTGAGAGTGATCAAACGCATACTTACAGGCGTTGCGGGCGTCGGCATTGTCGCCGGAGTGGGATTTCTTTGGTACGCTTGGTGGCCAGCCATTCCCAAGATCGCCCCTGTGCAGCCGGGACAGTTTTCAGCGGAAAAGATTGAGCGCGGGCGCATTGTCGCGGCTGAAAGCTACTGCGTTGAATGTCACACCCGTCAGGATAACGGCGGTGGGCCGATGCTTGCCGGTGATTACAAGATGGAGACGCCGTTCGGCGACATCTTCTCTTCCAACATCACGCCGGACCCTGAGACGGGCATAGGCAACTGGTCGGAACCAGCCTTCCGTCGGGCACTTCAGTATGGCGTGTCCCGCGACGGCTCCCATCTGCTGCCTGCGTTCGTCTATGACCATTTCACCAAGATGAGCGACGAGGACATCTCGGACCTTTATGCGTGGATCATGACCCGTCCGGCGGTTCACATGACGCGTCGTCCGAATGGTTTTCCGCTCAGCATCTCCCCGCGCATCACGCTCGCCAGCTGGAAGCTGATGTTCTTCACGCCGGGTCGCTACAAGCCTGATCCGAACCACAATGCGGAATGGAATCGTGGTGCGTATCTGGCCGAAGGTGCCGCGCATTGTGGTGCGTGCCATACGCCGCGCAACCTCGCCGGTGCCGAAGAGGTGCCCAGTCATGAATATGACGGTGGCGTGGTTGATGGCTGGATCGCTCCGCCTCTGAACCAGAACAACCCGACACCGGTCGTGTGGACGGAAGACGAGCTGTATCAGTATCTGCGCAACGGCGTGGCCCCGCTGCACGGACCGGCTGGTGGCCCGATGTCGCCTGTCGCGCATGACTTCCTTGCGACCGTGCCGGAATCGGACGTTCACGCAATCGCCTATTACTTTGCCGACAAGGCCCATGCCGCTGAGCGTGTGTCCGGTGACAAGGCCGCTCTTGAGCACGCCATGGCGGACTCCAAGAAAGACCTTGTCGGGTTCAGCACGGACCCGGATGCGCGTCTGTATCAGGGCGCTTGTGGTGCCTGCCATTACAACGCAGCACCCGCACCGGTTCTCGGTCGCCCGGAACTCGCGCTCAACAATGCACTGTGGCTGAAAGAGCCGACCAACCTTTACCTTGTCATGCTGCGTGGTCTGACCGCCAAAGAAGGCCAGAGCGGCGTCGCAATGCCGAGTTTCTATAATGCGCTCAACGACAAGGATATGGCGCGTATCGCTGCCTATCTGCGCCGCACACGCACAACCCTGCCACCATGGACGGATCTGGAGAAGAAAGCTGCTGACGCCCGCAAGCTGGTGGAACCACCAGTCAATTCCTCGCACTGAGCCTCGGATGAGCTGGGATCACGGAGCCGTATCATGATCAAATTCAAACTCAATGGCCGTGACGTCTCGCTCGACGTGCCGGAAGACACCCCGCTGCTGTGGGCTCTGCGGGACGATCTCGGGCTGACGGGCACGAAATTCGGCTGCGGCGTCGGCCAGTGCGGTGCCTGCACCGTGCATGTCGGCGGACGCGCGACCCGTTCCTGCGTGACGCCAATTTCCGCCATCGAAGGCGCTGACGTCACCACGATCGAAGGACTGGATCCGGAAGGTCGCCATCCGCTTCAGGAGGCGTGGCAGGAAATTCAGGTGCCGCAGTGCGGTTACTGCCAGTCGGGACAGATCATGCAGGCAGCCAGTCTGCTGCGCGATTACCCCGATCCGACCGACGAGGATATCGACGGCGTCATGGGTGGCAGTCTCTGCCGCTGCATGACCTATATCCGCATCCGCAAGGCCATCAAGGAAGCTGCTGCCGCCATGAAGTCGGCCAAGACGGAGGGAGATCACTCCAATGGGTAAGCTCGAACGCATTGCCGCCCAGCAGGACCGGGCCGCAGGGCGCGGCCTGTCCCGGCGTGGCTTCCTCTCGGCTGCCGTCGGCAGTTCCTTCCTGTTCGGTTTCGCCCGTGAGTCGAAGGCCGCGCAGACCTATCCGCTTGGCGCGCCCCTGCCGCCGCCGGAGTTCGAGCCCAATATCTGGTGCTCGGTTGCGCCGGACGGCACGATCAATGTCAACATCATCCGCGCGGAGATGGGCCAGCATATCGGCACGGCTCTCGCCCGGATCATCGCTGACGAAATGGAAGCCGACTGGGACAAGGTGAAGATCACCTATGTGGACACGGACCCGAAATGGGGTCTGATGGTCACGGGTGGTTCCTGGTCCGTCTGGATGACATGGGATGTGTTCCGTCAGGCCGGTGCGGCCGCCCGGACCATTTTGGTCGAGGAGGGCGCGAAGCTGCTGGGGATTCCGGCCTCTTCCTGCCATGCCCGCAATGGTCGCGTGATTGGTGGCTCCTACTCCATCAGCTTCGGGGATATTGTCGCCAAGGCGAAGCCGACACGCAGCTTTACGCCTGACCAGATGAAGGCTCTGCCGCTCAAACCGGCTTCGGAGCGTCGCCTGATCGGCAAGCCGGTTAAGTCTCTGGACATTCCGTCCAAGACCAACGGCACGGCGATCTACGGCATCGATGCGAAAATCGACGGTATGGTCTATGGCCGTCCGAAGATGCCGCCGACGCGCTATGGCTCCAAGGTTGTCTCGGTCGATGACAGCGAAGCGAAGAAGGTTCCGGGCTACATCCGTTACATCACGCTGGAAGATCCCAGTGATACGGTTCCGGGCTGGGTTGTTGTGCTGGCCAAAAGCTATCCGGCCGCCATCCGTGCGACAGATTTGCTGAAAGTCGAGTGGACGCCGGGCAAGACCGCCAATGTCACGGAAAAGCAGATTCAGGATCGCGGACGCGAACTGATTGCGAAGTCCGATGTTGGTACCATGATCTTCAACGACAAGGGCGTCGATGAAGCGTTCAAGGGCGCGAAGCGCGTGCTGGAGCAGGAATACACCTGCGCTTCGGTGATGCACTATCAGCTTGAGCCGATGAACGCGATCGCCCAGCTGAAGAACGGCACGTGGGAAGTTCACTGCGGCAACCAGTGGCAGACCCTATTCCTGCCGGTCATCGCCAAGGCGCTTGGCGTGCCGGAATCCAAGGTGAAGATGGTCAGCTATCTGCTGGGTGGCGGTTTCGGTCGTCGTCTGAACGGTGACTATGCGGTTCCAGCAGCGCTGGCCTCCAAGGCCATCGGCGGCAAGCCGGTCAAGCTGATTCTGACGCGTTCCGACGACATGCAGTTCGACTCCATCCGTTCGCCATCCGTGCAGAAAGTGCGCGTGGCGCTGGATGAGAAGAACACCATCGTCGGGTTCGAGCATCACGCCACGGCTGGCTGGCCGACGGAAGTGATGGCTGGACCGTTCATGGAAAAGGGTGTGGACGGCAAGCCTTACGATCAGTTCGCCATCGCTGGTGCTGATAGCTGGTACGATTTCGGCACGTTCCGTGTCCGGGCAATCAGCAACGATCTTGCCAAGGAAACTTTCCGCCCCGGCTGGCTGCGTTCGGTGAGTGCAGGCTGGACCCCTTGGGCGCAGGAATGTTTCCTTGACGAACTGGCGCATGAACTCGGCAAGGACCCGGTCGCGTTCCGTCTGGAACTGCTGAACGGCAACGGTCCGGAAGGACGTAACAAGGGCAAGGCTCCGGATTCCAACGGTGGCGCACTGCGTCAGGCGGCTGTTGTGAAACGGCTGGCCGAAAAGGCTGGCTGGGGCAAGCCGCTTCCGAAAGATACGGCTCTGGGCATCGCCACGACCTTCGGTCAGGAACGCGGCATGCCGACTTGGACCGCCGGTGCGGTGCAGGTGCATGTGGATCGGACAACCGGTGTCGTCACCTGTCAGAAGATCTGGCTGGTGCTGGACGCCGGAACCATCGTCGATCCGGACGGTGCGCTGGCGCAGACGGAAGGCGGAGCGCTCTGGGGCCTCAGCATGGCGCTGTGTGAAGGCAGCGAGATCGTGGACGGCGTTTGCCGTGACCGCAATCTCGACACCTACACGCCGCTGCGTATGCCGGACGTGCCGGAGATGGACATCGAGTTTGTCGAAAGCACCGAAAAGCCGATGGGTCTCGGCGAGCCGGGCGTCACTACCATTGGCGCCGCTATAGGCAACGCCATCTTCAACGCGGTAGGCATCCGCCTGCGTCACATGCCGGTTCGTCCGGAAGACGTTCTGGCGGCGCTGAAGGAAAAAGGCGCGGCCTGATCGCGGCTATGAAGGGGAGCAGGGCCGGTCTCTGCTTCCCTTTTTTCTGCACTTCATTTTAACCGAATATGATCAAATAGGCCCTGACCCCTTGTGGGTTTACGGGTCTGTTCCCGCTTGAAAAACGGCTGTGACCACCACACATTACGGAAGGTTACGGTCGTTCGACGACTGCATTTGAATGAACTGAAAACAGAAGGATATTTATTATATGACCGAACAGGAGACTACGAACTCGTCTTCCTCGGCTGAAAAGCATGAATTCAGCGCCGAAGTCGGGCGTCTTCTCGACCTCGTCGTTCACTCCCTTTATTCCGAACGCGAGATTTTCCTCCGAGAACTGGTGGCCAACGCTGCCGACGCAACCGATCGCCGCCGTTTCGAGGCGCTGACGGACGGTGCCCGCGCTCTTCCCGAAGACGCGAAGATTCGCATCAATCCGGACAAGGATGCCCGTCTGCTGACCATCACCGACGATGGCACCGGCATGACCAAGGAAGAACTGGTCAACAATCTCGGCACCATCGCCCGTTCGGGCACGCGCGCGTTCGGCAAGGAGCTTGAGAGCGCAAAGCCTGAGGACAAGCCGAACCTGATTGGTCAGTTCGGCGTCGGTTTCTATGCCGCTTTCATGGTGGCGGATCGCGTGGAAGTCGTCTCCCGTCGCGCCGGTTCCGACGAGGCCTGGAAATGGACTTCGGACGGGAAGGGGTCTTACGAGCTTGCCCCTGCGACCCGCGACAAGCCCGGCACGGACATCACGCTGCACATCAAGGAAGATGCTGACGAGTTCCTTGATTCGTGGCGTTTGCAGGAAATCATCCGCAAGTGGGCCGACCATATCGCGTGGCCTGTGACCATCGTGAAGGACGGCGAGGAAAGCCCGGCCAACGAAGGCACGGCTCTGTGGCGCAAGCCGAAGAGCGAAGTGACGGAAGAACAGTATAACGATTTCTACCGTCACGTTTCCCATAACTTCGACACACCGTGGGACACGCTGCACTGGCGGGCTGAAGGCACCATCGAGTTCAGCGCGCTGCTGTTTATTCCCGGTTCACGTCCGTTCGAGTTCGGCGATCCGGCTCGCGAGAGCAAGATTCGCCTGCATGTGAAGCGGATGTTCATCACGGACGACGCTGCCTTGGTTCCGGCATGGATGCGCTTCGTCGTCGGTGTGGTGGATACGGAAGACCTGCCGCTGAACGTCTCGCGTGAGATGTTGCAGGCGACACCGGTTCTGGCTCGCATCCGCAAGGCCGTGACCGGTCGTGTGCTGAACGAGATCAAGAAGCGTTCTGCCGATAATGCCGAGTTCCTGAAATTCTGGGAAAACTTCGGTTCCATCGTGAAGGAAGGCATCTGGGAAGACGCCGAGCACCGCACGGAGTTAGCTGGTCTGGCGCGTTTCCGTTCCAGCGCCGTGAAAGAGGAAGAAGACAAGCCGGAGTCCGGTTGGACGACATTGGCCGATTATATCAGCCGCATGAAGCCTGAGCAGGATGCGATCTACTACCTGACGGGCGACAATGAGGATGCAGTGGCCAACTCGCCGCAGCTTGAGGGCTTCCGGGCGCGTGGTCTGGAAGTGCTGCTGCTGTCCGAGCCGGTCGATTCCTTCTGGCCGGATCGTCTGACCAGCTTCGAAGGCAAGACACTCAAGAGCGTGACGCAGGGTGCGGCCGATCTGGAGAAGTTCGCTGTCGAAGGTGAAGCCGCGACAGGTGAAGCCGCTGACATGGACATTCTACTCCCGGCGCTGAAAGAAGCGCTGGGCGCTGAAGTGTCCGATGTGCGTGGCACGGATCGTCTGGTCTCCAGCGCCGTCGTGCTGGCGGCATCCGAGAATGGTCCGGACCTTCAGTTGCAGAAGCTTATGCGTCGTAGCGGTCAGAAGCTGCCGGAATCGGCTCCGGTTCTGGAACTCAATCCGCGCAACCCGCTGGTGCTCGAACTGGCGCGTAAGGCGGCTGAGAAAAGCCCGGCTCTGGGTGATCTGGCCCGCGTGCTTCTGGATGTCGCCCGTATTCAGGATGGCGAGAATCCGAAGGACCCGACGGCTTTCGCACAGCGTCTGACCGGTCTGCTGACCATCGCAGCGAAGGGCGAATAAATCAGTCTGATGGAAAGACAGGACGGGCGGGAGAAATCTCGCCCGTTTTTTTATGCTTTTTTGCCATGAAATTAAGTTTCTTGATGAAATGAAGAAACTTGGGAATCGGCAGGGGAACCTGCCAAATGCCTGAACAGTTATTTATTGCGAAGTTTTGTCAGCGAGGGAATGTGACTTGAGTGGCGACGTGACAGACGGCGTGAACGTCGTGACATCAGGACGGTTTGAAGATTCTCTCTCGCAGGCAAAACAGAGTTTCGAACAGGGCGAGATTGGCGCGGCGCTTTCGGCGTGCCGGAAGACGCTTGATGAATGGCCAGACATTCGCCGACTGCGCGCCATACTGCTGGATGGACTGAAGGAAGCCTCTCTCGAGCAGAAGGGAGAACTGCTCGATCTGCTTATGCGCACCAATATGCGCAATGCGGAGCAGGATGCTGATCTGGCGGATGCTCTCTTCAAGGCACGACGCTTCGAGGAGGCACTGCCCCTTCTCAGAAATGTGGTGCGTGTTCTCGGGGGAGAGCGTTTCTCTGCCTGGAACTACGTTTGCTGTCTGGAGATACTCGGACATCATGATGAACTCATCGATAGCGCCGATGTGCTCGATGAGATGGCCGCGCATCAGAACGGTAGAATCTCGCTGTATAACCAGCTTGCCAACGCCAGACTGGCGAAATCGCATGATGAACAGGTCATTCTGAGAGAGGCCCGTGTACTGGAAGCTTCCTCATTATGGTTGCGACCGGAAGAGATTGTCGCGCGGCTGACAAAGGCCATTAAAGAAGGCACGTCGTTTTCTCTCGTCAATTTCGGATATCTGGAGGCACGGGTTGTATGCGCGACCAGTCTGCATGCGTCCTGCATCCTCCGTCCCACTGAAATGATCGAAATGGCTGATTCGGTCTGGCCGCGCATATGCAGCGCCTCATTTGAGGATTGTTCTGCACTGACATTGTCCCGGCTGGGAAAAGGCTACCGGGCGGCAGCGCGTGAGGCGTCTGTTCTCTGCGTGCCGCCATCACATGTTCTGCAACTCGACCATCAGCATATCGGATTTTTCGCGGAGCAAAATCACGAACTGCGCGCTGGACTGTCCGAATCCTGCGCGCCGATGGATGTGATGGGGGAGATTGCCAGCGGCGATCCGGGGTTGTGCGGGCTGCTGACCGGCCTGCCGTTTGCCGGCATTGTTACGGACATACCCGGTCTGGCTGAGCGGATCGCAACGCGATGCAAGCTGGTGGCCGTGACGGAGATCATGGTGGAACATCATGCGCTGGACACGATGCTCACCCAGATCGATCAGCTATGGGTGCCTTATCCGGGTGCGGTTTTTCTGGTCGTGCTTACGGGGCTTGCTCCTTATGCCTGCGGTCAGATTGCGGCCAAGGGTGGCGTCGCTATTGATGTCGGTTCCTGCGCGGGAACGTGGGATGCCTGATGGTGTCAGTCAGCCTGTAACGCTTCCCGCTTGACCTCCAACTGAAGCCACTGTTCTTCGGCATCCGTCAGAGCACGTTCAGTTTTTTCCAGATCGTCGCTGAGTTTGGCGAACATCTTGGGATCACGGGTATAGAGATTTGGGTCCGCAAGCTTTTCACGCAGGCCGGTGATGGTGGTTTCCAACTCGGCAATCTGCCCCGGCAGTTTATCGAGCGCGTGCTGGTCCTTGTAGGACAGCTTCCGTCCGCCAGTTTTGTTGCCACCCGGTTTGGCCTTTGTTTCGACAGGGGCGGTGATCATCTGGGGTGCTGAGGCGGTGCGTTCATCCAGCGCTACACCGCTTCTCTGTGCGAGCATGTCGCTGTAACCGCCCGCATACTCGGTCCATGTGCCATTGCCCGTAGACGCCAGCACTGATGTGGCGACACGATCAAGGAAGTCACGGTCATGGCTGACGAGCAGGACTGTGCCGTCATAGGAGGCGAGCATTTCCTGCAGCAGATCGAGCGTTTCCAGATCGAGATCGTTCGTCGGCTCGTCGAGCACCAGAAGATTTGAAGGCTGAGCAAGCGCTCGTGCCAGCATCAGTCGTCCACGTTCTCCCCCTGACAGACGCCCAACGGGTGTGCGGGCCTGTTCAGGACGGAACAGAAAGTCCTTCATATAGCCAATAACGTGACGTTTCTCGGTGCCAACCTGCACCATGTCGCCACCACCGCCAGTCAGCGTATCGGACAGGGTGGTGTTCGGATCGAGCGCCTTGCGCTGCTGATCGAGTGTGACCATCGCAACAGACGGACCAATGGTAATGATGCCGCTGTCAGGCTGATCAACGCCGGTCAGAAGGCGGAGAAGGGTGGTTTTTCCTGCGCCGTTGGCTCCCACAATGCCCATCCGGTCGCCACGCAGAACGCGAAGATCAAGGTTCTTCACGATAGGGCGCTCACCCCAGCTTTTGCTGACGTTTTCGGCAACTGTGACGAGTTTTCCAGAAGAGCCGCTTGTCTGGGCAACAAGGGTGACGGTTCCCTGAGGACGAACATTTTCCTTGCGGGTCGTGCGCAGTGCGGCCAGTTCGGCCACGCGCCGCACATTCCGCTTGCGACGGGCTGTCACGCCGTAGCGCATCCAGTCTTCCTCGCGGGCAATCTGGCGGTCGAGCTTGTGGCTGTCGCGCTCTTCCTGCTCAAGAACTTCGTCACGCCAGCTTTCGAACCGCTCGAAACCCTGATCCAGCCGACGGGTTATGCCGCGATCCAGCCAGACGACACTTCGTGAAAGGGTTTCCAGCAGGCGACGGTCATGGCTGATGATGACCATCGCGGTGCGAAGGGAGAGAAGCTCCCGCTCCAGCCATTCAATGGTTGGCATATCAAGGTGGTTGGTCGGCTCATCAAGGAGCAGCACGTCGGGTTCGGCTGCGAGAACGCGCGCCAGAGCACAGCGTCGCGCTTCTCCGCCGGAAAGCGTCGCGGGGTTATCTGTCGGGCTCATGTTGAGCGCGTCGAGCATGGCGGAAGCACGCCATTCTTGGGAGGGGTCAGTCAGACCGGCAATCACATAATCAAGCGCGGAATCGTAACCTGAAAGATCAGGCTCCTGCGGCAGGTAACGGAGAGTGCTGCCTGGCTGGAGAAAACGTATTCCGGAGTCAGATGGGATTTCACCTGCGGCAATACGCAGCAGCGTCGATTTGCCGCAGCCGTTACGACCGACAAGACAGACGCGCTCGCCTGCCGAGACGGCAATTTCCGCGCCATCGAGCAGCGGTTTGCCGCCGAGGGTGAGAGTGATGTCCTGAAGATGGAGAAGGGGAGGTGCCATTGGCGGAAAGTGCGGCGAAGCGCGCTTTCTTGCAAGGCTTCAGAGTGATGTCTCTTGTGTCGGCTCAGCAATTTTATTGGGTCAGGGGACCGGAACACCGCCAGTGATGGCCTGATAGGTCGCAACAGCGAGCATCAGAGGGTCAAATGGTTTGGTGATCACAAAGGCGGGTTCGATCGTATTGCCCGTGAGCAGACATTCCGGATAGGCGGTGACGAAAATGACGGGCACACTCATTGAGCGCATGATCTCCGCCACTGCGTCCATGCCGTTTCCACCGTCACCCAGATTGATGTCGGCGAGAATGAGGCCCGGTTTTGTCTCTTTTGCGAGTGCTATGGCGTCCGCCTGCGTATGGGCTATGCCTGCGACCGTGTGACCGCATCGGATCACCAGATCTTCAATATCCATGGCAATGATCGGCTCATCTTCTATGATGAGGATGGCTGTCTGAGAGACCGAACGAATCGTTTTGTACGCATCATCGATCTGTTGCACTGCGATCTGGGGATCAATGCCAAGGATTTCCGCCGCCTGATTGGAGGGAAGGCCTTCAAGGGCAGTCAGAAGAAGAAGCTGTCGTTGGGAAAGGGGCAGGGTGTGATTGTGTGGCGCGTTTTTCTCAAGTGCGGCCGCCTTGACGGAAATGACCCGATAAAGGTCATGCCGCGCCGAGGAACGGCCCCTTGGTTGCGTGACGAGTTCCCGCAGGCTTTCCGCGACCAGAAGATCGCCGCAGGGCTGGCTGCCCGTCAGGGCACGGGCGTAGCGTCGTGCATAAGGAAGAGCGCGGATCAATTCGCTGCGGTGCGACTGTGGCATCGTAAACCTTCCTTACCGGGAACTTAGATGACGAACAGGGGTTAAACTGGCATGTCGGACCATGGTCAGAAAAGAGCCTCTGATCTGAAGAATGAAAAACATGTGTCGTTTCGCGACGGCATCGTTGCATTATTGCCAGAGCTTCGCGCGTTTGCTCGTTTTCTGAGTCGCGATCGCATGCGGGCTGATGATCTGGTGCAGGAAACGGTTGTGAGGGCGTTCGCCTCACGAGACCAATTTACAGACAATACGAATCTAAAAGCGTGGTCATTTACCATTCTTCGTAATTTATTCTACGAGCATACCCGTAGATGCAAGCGCGAGCGGGCAATTCTGGATGAATATGGTGAACGCTCTCATCCTGAAGCTGTTCATGACGCTGCGTTATCTGATCTTTCTGATTTGAATCGGCTTTTGTGGTCGTTGCCTGTGGCGCAGCGTGAAGCTCTGACGCTCGTGGGTGCGCAGGGGATGTCATATGAAGAAGCTGCTCGGATCTGTGAGGTGTCTGTGGGCACCATGAAGGCGCGTGTTTCGCGGGCCCGTCGGTTCCTGAACGAATCGCGAGAAGGCTGATTCGCATTAATTTTTGTTGGTTTTCTGGGTTTTTTGGTTGGTGTTTGGATTT
>NZ_JBDNXK010000090.1:0-11956 GCF_047721705.1 Acetobacter sp.
TATTAAAAATACATTCTCTCGATAAATCTCATAAAACATAGTTCAATAACTACTTCGTACCTTATCTATTCTAAATTCGTCTATCTGGAGGATAATATGGCAGCAACAACAACGTATGTGGAAACTTCGGATTTTCCGACCACACCACGACCTTTGACCGGAAACATTGGTGAGACAATGGATAATGCAGATGGCTTTTCCGGAAACATCATTGCGACGGCGGACTCCAGTACTTACGAAGCAGCGGACTACGATACGGGCGGACTACGATATTATATGGGAACCTTATGGCTGGGCGGGATAACGAACCCAAGCAATCAGACTGTCAACCTGATTATTACAACCAATGATACTGATATAGCACTTTTTGAATGCACCCCATCAGCAGGATCAGCACCGACCAATATTATATTTGATGGTTCAAATGACAGTATCAGTATGGCACCCGAGGTTATTTTATCCGGGGCTAGTGGAGAGGTCATGGATTTATCCAAGACTGGTATTTACCAGTATACAGGATCGTCGACCGCTCCATTAGAAAACGCTTATGTAATTATACATGGAACCGGAACCGGTAATGACACTTTCACTGGTTCCGCCTCTACAAATGTATTGTATGAAGGCACGGGGAACAGCAATTTCTATCAGAGTGCCGGCAATGACCTGATTTCATGTTCAGGCGGTAGCAGCATTTACCATGCAAATGACGTTTGGGCGAACTATGAAGGTGGATATCAGGACCAAAGCGGCAATAATTTTCTGAACAATGGTGAAGATTGGCTTTTCCGCGACCATGGTACTGGAAAAATCATCGATGTTGACGAACGTACCCACGGTAATAATCAACGGTGTGACATACTCATCTTCAAATGAGAATGCAGCTTCTCTTGCCTGGAGCAATACGACTTCCGGAACGACAGCAGCAACGGCGTCTGCCTACTCTGGAAGTCTCAGAGCGACCTTAACCGGAACTGATATTCTTTCTACGGCAAGCACCACCGATCTCCATAAGTCAGTCCTTGCAGATTTTGCGGTAGCGGCATTGGGCTCAGCAAGCGTCGACTCGATCTCGTCGGGGTCTGGTCAGTCGGCCGCTTATGATGATCACGCATATTCCGCCTCTGGTGCAGCGGTGTTACTGACCCAGGCCGACCACTCTTCGAGCGTAATAGCCCCAAACGATCAGTCTTCCTCACTCTCCTCCATCTGAAATCGATTTGCACGGGTAATCAAATTACCGTTTGACGAAATACGCGCCTCTCACATCCCAAGCGACAATGAGGGGCCGTGTTTCGCACTATATGTCGCCCGCTGTGCCCGCAAATTGCGCTCTGCGGTGGTGACCGCCTTACCACTGCGTGTCATCAAGACCTCAATCTTCCGATCAAGATCGACCAAACGTTGGCCCGCTACTTTTTCGAAAGTCAGCGCCTGAACTTTTCGCTGAACTTCGCTCCCATAATCTCGGTCCGTTTGGGCCAGCGTCTCCTGAGCGACGCCGAGACGGATCAGCTCCTGCACGCGCTGATCGCGCTCCTCGGGCGTCCGGAAAGGCACGTCCATACCCAGTGCCTTGTAGGGTTTGTTGGCCATCGCCTTTGCCACGTGATCCCAGAGTTCGTCGCTGGTGACGGGCGTAAGATCGCCCAAGGCCCTCTGATTCCGCACCGCCTCAAACGTCGCGGCGTCCGAAATCATCGTCCAGGTCGTGCCCTTGGCGCGGCTCTCGGCCACATAGCTGGTAAAGCCGGTCGCGTTGCCGACACCGCGTGGCATGGCGTTGATGTGCTCGTCCGACGTCAGCCCCTGAGCGGCATCCACCGTCATGGCAAAACCGAACCCCAGAAGCACGCGCCCGCTCTTGGCGTCACGGAAACGGCGCCACTCGACGTCGGCCACCTCGCCGTCCTTGGTCCGGACACGTAGACCGTCCTTGCTGTGTGCGACCACGGTGACGACATCGCCATTGTTGCCAACGGTCTTGCCCTGCCCGTCCACCGTGCCCCATGTGCGACGATAGAGCCGCAGACGATCTCCGGCCGCGACCTGCAGATCATAGGTCTCGCCGCGCTGGTCGATGGCCTGCACGGTGATCTCCTTGCGCGAGATCTCGCCCCGTTCCTGCAGGATCGAGCGCACGGCACGGCTGAGGTCGGCCGCATCCCGGTTGGTCAGCGCGGACATGGTGACGCCCCTCTTGGAACCCGACGCGGCCAGTGCGTCCCGACGGGTGACATAAAGCCGGGCGATCTGCTGCATCACCTCATCCTCATCACCGCCCACGAGGCTGATCGTCCCGTCCTCGCGCTTCATGTCGATCGCGCGCCTGACCTCATCGAAATGAAAGCGGTTACGCGGGTCGTCGTCGTTCTCCGCGTCCGTGCGCGCATAGGCCGCCTTGCCTTTGACGCGATACGCATCCAGCTGCTCACGGGTCGCCTCCTCCCCGCGAAAGAGACCCGCGATTTCGCGATTACGCGCTGTGGTCTGACGCACGGTGGAGAGAAGCTCCGGCATGTCTTCTTTGGCCAGCACCCGACGTAGGATCTCGAGGGCATCGCCAGCCTCAATCGACTGCGCCTGCTCCCGGTCGCCCAGAACCTTGATCGTGCAGCCCGTGCGGCGCTGCAGTTCCATGAGCTGAAGCATCTGCCGGGGCGCGACCTGTCCCACCTCGTCGATCACGAGAACCGTGTTCTCCGTGACGGTGTGATCGCCTTTCTCCAGACGCATCAGGAACGGAGCCAGCGCCCAGCGGTCATGGATCCCGGCTTCGGCCAGTGCGTCGGCCTGACGCCACGCCGTCGCCAGACCGATCACCTCGCGCCCCTCGGGGGCGAAGGTAGTGTCACCCTTCCACGCCGCCACCAGCGGCTTGAGGAGGAAGGTCTTTCCCGACCCGGCGACACCGGTCAGCATTGACAGCTTGCCGCCACGTCCCAGGGCGTAGATCGCGGCTTTCTGGGCCTGGCCGTGCTCGTCATCGTAATGGCCACCGCTCGCCTCAATGGCCGTGCGGATCTGTTCGTCCGACAGCGAGGCGCTGCGGTCACGGCTTGCGCGGGCCGCCTCGCGCGCAAGGGTCTCCTCGATGCGGATCTGCGCGCTGTTGGTCACGCGCACCCGGTCATTCTTGAGCGTCGAGACCAGCGAGACATGCTCGTCGTGCAGCGTAAGCCCCCGCTGCTCGATCATGGAGACAACCGCGTCGATGTCTTTCACGCCACCCGGGATACCGGCGCCGATCAGCCCCCGCGCGGCATACATGCGCAGTTTATCGTGATCGAGCACGGCCGCCGTCTCAAACTCTTTGGCAAGATGACGCGCCGCGAACTCATAGGCCTGCTCGTGGCGCTCTTCGAGGGAAAGGCTCTCCGGGCGGCACTTGTCGATAACGCTTTGCGGCGTCCACCCCACAGCCGCGGCGCGTTGGCGCCACGCTTCTTCGTCGATGCCAGACTCATTCTTTTTCTGGCGATAGGCGAGACTGGCGGCCTTGAGCATCCTGTTTTTCAGCTCGGCCGTCATGGTGTTCCAGTCGTGCCCCTCCTTCTCCGCGTAGGCCCGCGCCTCGCGCGTCACCTGGGCGGTGCGGCTGCTGAACGCCTCGTTCGCCGCCTGCGGGATCGCTGTAACGACGACCGCCTGTTCCTTTTCGTCATAGGCGGTCTCCACGCCCAGCTCTCGCAGGTAATCCGCCAGACGGGCCTGAAAGTAGGCACCGAACTCATGGACCCGCGACCGCAGGCGCTTGGTGTCGAGGGAGCCGATGTGCCCGTCTTCGGTCAGGACCATGTTGTAGAGGGTGTTGTGGATGTGCATCTGGGGATCGCCACCCGTATTGGCTTCCGTCAGATAGGTGGTGCCGGAAAGGGAGTCCTCAAGCGCGACCGTGGGGCGCGAGGTCCGATGCCGATAGGAGGACCAGGCCACCTCGCCCGCATCCGCACCGGCCTCTCCACCGTGCCCCCGGCGTGCGTGGCCCAGTTCACGCGCCACGTAGCGCATGGTGTCATCGTTGGCCTTCTGCATGGCATGCCATAAAGCCGCATTCTCAGCCTTCGTGGGAGCGAACTCCGCAGCCAGTGTCACCGACTTGTGGGGGGCCATTGTCAGATCATAGGCACTGATCTTGCGCTTCGCCGCCGACCACGCCTCCCCGGTGTCTGCACGTTTCGCCTCGAACAGGCGGGCCAACGTCTGCATCGTGGGCGGCTGCCGGCGATCAACCCCGAGCGCCTCGGCCATGCGCTCACTCATTTCCGGATTGAAGGACGCGCGGCCATCGCGTCCGAGATAATAGTTGGTCAGACGCTCGCCATCGGCATCCGGCTCCTTGCCTGTATCCATGCGGAAGTCATGTTCGGGATCCGGCTGCCCCTCAGTGAAGTAAGCGGCAACCACCGCGCCCTGGCATCCCGCCGAGATCTTGCGGAAGGTCATCATGACAGGTGGGCGTCCTCGTCGCCGTCGCGACGCACGGGGCGTCCCTCGAGATGGTCGAGTGTGAAGCCCGTCGTGCGATCAATCCGCCGCAGGATGGGGTTCTGTTCCTGAACAACCTCGATCAGGCGGGCCAGAAGATCGTCGAGCGTCGGGCCTTCGGTCTCCTTGGGTGACAGGATCTCGATCAGAAGTGAGAGCTTTTCGCTGACGCTCCGCAGCTCCTCCCGCTGCTCATCCATGCCCTCCTGTAGCTCGGCAGCCCATCCCGGGACGGTCGAAGAAGCGGACGGCTCAAGGGTCTCGCTCATCGCCGCACCTCCCTGACGGGCACCGACACGACCGTTTTCGGTCCCTCACTGTCCGGTCTGAGGGCCAAAGCACCCGCGCCCAGAGCGGTCGCGATCCCGATCGTCCGGTTTAAGGCGACAATGTGATCGCCCGACAGGCTGTCAGCCTCCAGATAGGCCAGATGGGTCCGCCACAGGGCGCTCACCAGCCCGATGGCGTGAACCATCCCCTGCACGTCATTCCGGGCGACGCGAGCCAGAAATGCCTCATCCGGCTCCTCCTGAATCAGTGGAAACTCACCGACCTCTCTGCGAACCACGACGTAGCGCCCTGGCTTACGAAGATAGGTCAGAAGAGCCGTATCCTCGCTAGACCGCGCATCTGCGTTCTCGTCGGTCGGGGTTCCTGCGTCTCCATAGGTTCCTGTCCGCCGTATCGTGGGCAAGAGATGCGACGTAACCCAACGCCTGAAATCAGCGGCCTTCGGCTTGCCTGACTTGAAGATCAGGTGGAACAGGCCGCTTTCGTTTACGACCACGACAGTCTGTGGCCCGCCAGACGTCTGGATCGACGCTCGCCCCGCCTCGTCCTCGTCCAGCTGGCTCGTTACCGATCCACGGTGGGTATAGCCAAGCGCACAGGCCAGATCGTCGGCTACGAACCATGGTGCGCCCCCGACCATGACCGAGCGCACGGTCATACCTTCAAAGACGTGCGCGAGCCCTGCGAGCACCGCATTGGGGGAAAGGTCAGGGAGCGCCGCATAGTCTGGGCGAACACGTTTACGGGGCATTGTGAAGGCTCCATCCAGGTTGTTCGCCTAACCATCCTCTCTTCGCGTGCGACTTATGAGAGCTTTACGCATCTCCCTTTTCCGGCCTCCCGCGCTGCGACGGCAGGGGGTAGCTCATACCTACCCCCTTCGCCTCCCTTCGGTCGCCCTCGGCGTAGCCCCCGCACCAACGGTGCAATGGTCTATGAAGACCCTTCTTTTTATGGGTGGTGCTGTGGTGGCCCAACAGTGGCTCTAGGGTGGCCTTACAGTGGAATAGGGGTGGTATTGCGGTGCTGACGTAGTGGCATAAGGGTGGTATCGGGTGGCAGATGGGTGGAACCCGAATGCCGGGGAGGAACTTTATGGCGAAAAAACACGGCCGGGAGCGGTTGGCTCAGCTCGTTTCGGAGACACACACCAAACCCACGGCGACCGCGCTCTATGAATGGGTTCTGGCCAATTATGACGATATTGAGAGTCTTCGGCACAAAGGGGACTCATGGGCTCCCTACGTGAAAGCAGCCCGAGCAGATGGGGTCGATCTTCCCGATGAGAAGTTAGCCCTGCGTCGAATAGAGCGATGCTGGAACCGTGCCGTTGGGCGGACTGCCCGTCGCATGAGCCGCGCCTTACCGGCAACGGATGATGTTCCAGCCGAGAAAACGCCTGCTCGTTCTTCCATGCCAAGTCGTCAGGACCGGGACTGGATCCCCCCCGTAGTCACCTCGTCAGACCACACGCAAAAAAGCACGCACAAAGTCGCAGAGAGAGACGTCATTGTCGGGACTGAGCCCGTCGGGAAAGAACCTCCTTCACCAGAGGTAAAGGCGCGGCTCGACCAAATCATGGAAAAGGTCCGCCGCGCTCAGATTGAACAGTGGGGAGGGCCAATGGAAGGATAAGGCATGAAGGACGCAAAGACGAAGACAGGACCGGAGACCCGTCTTCCTACGCTTTACGTCGCAATAGGACGTCAACGGGTAGGCAAAACGACCCTGTTGAAGCTGATCGACGAAGTGACCAAGCATCAAGGCGGCGATATTGAGGTCTGGAATGCTGACACACTGAACAGGTCAAACTCCGTCGCTACAATCGGGCGAGAAGTTATTCAGGCACCTGGGCAGAGCGTACCCGAGCAGACAGACTGGCTTCTTGAAAAACTCGACGGCATGAAAGCCAGAGGGAAGGATGTCCTCCTTGATGTCGGTGGCGGCTGGACGGCTTTTCATCAGGTCGTCAAGGAAACGGGCCTTCTGGAGGGCCTTCCGGATATGGGCATTTCGTTAGTGTCCTATTTCGTCATCGGGAACGAAAACGGCGATCTCGATTATCTCGACAACCTCCAGCAGCAGAAGTTTTTCCCACCACGCTGCGCCATCGTGATCAATGGACATCTCTTGCCTCAAGGGACAAACACTCCCCAGGCTATGGCCGACATTCTCAGCCATCCTGTTGTGACGAGGGCAATCCAGCACGGTGAGACACAGGTTTCGATTTTTCCGGTGCTCAACGGGATCAAGAAACTTAACGACCGAAATCAAGGCTTTCTGGATTACGCCAATAATGTGCCCGTGAATGGCTTCCCCCCAAGCGGCGTTCTGGATCGTCTTCGCGTCAAGAAATGGCTTCAGGAAGCAGTACCCAAATTCTTTGACGATATGGGGCCTGAGTTGCTTCCTCGGATGCCAGACGGCCTTCCATCCGTGACATGGAATATCGGGTGAGACATGGAAGCGGCATCCTCATTTCCCGAAGACGAAATTTCACGGCAATTCTCGAAGCGTATCAGCGAACTCCGAGAAAGCGCGGAGGAATGGATTGGACGGCCAGTAGAGTCAGAACAGAAGCTCCTTCGCGATATTATTTTTCTGATGGTGGCACTGGGAGACCAGTGCCACGGGACGCGTGCCGCTCTGAGAGAGACAGCCGCCCAGTGTCGCAAGGACACGAATGACGAGATCCGTGAAAGCCGCAAGCTGATCGGTGAAGGTGTCAGGGCGGTCGAGACGCTCAAACAGGTCAACGAAAAGACCGTGGACGCTCATCTTGCCAAACTCCTGATCCGGATCGGCAAGGACATCTCGGACTCAGTGCAGAAAAGCGTCGAACTCGGCAACAAGCGCGCGGCATTGGAGATACACTTCCGCACTGTGCTTTATGGGTCGATCATCTTCTGTCTGGGGTTCGTCTTCGGTCATGTGATGTAGGTGTGACAGAAACTGACACACCTCACGGGCTCTCGAAGAATAAAGAGAAACTACCCCGTAAAGTCGCACGATGGCCACTCATCATGGCGTCTCCACACAACGAGAGGAGATGCCAGTGCGACCCGCCTTTCCCAGATCCCGACGACGACGAGCTGCCGGGCTTTTTGCCTTTGGTCTGATGGTCGTCTCGGGAACCTGTCTGCACGCACAGACAATCACGGTCCCGAACGGTCTCCCACAGGGACCGATCCCCACCTATGAGGAAGTGGGGCTGGGCGGCTACACTCTGCCGACGTCCGGGGGAACGCGGACAATCGGCGGCGATGGCTCTACCGTCAGCACCTCGACCGCCACCAGCACCGGAACAGACTCTGACGCACTCCAAAAGATGTACACCGCGTCATGGGGCTATCAGGCCGGTCAGAACGCCGAAGCCCTAGAGGTCAATCCAAGTGCTCTGGCGGCAACATGCGTCGTCGAATCAGGTTGCGAGAATCTCTATACCGCCAACGCAAACACTTCGATTACCGGCGCTTTCCAGATGAGCAACAGCACCTACACGCAGGAACTGAACAAAGCCCTTGCGGCCGATCCATCGCTTGCCAGTACGATCGTATCCGGCACAGCGGGACAGCAGGATCCTGCCACTCAGGCGATTGCCGCAGCCCAGTATCTCAAGGATGGCGCGACGTATCTGGAAAAGAACGGAGTGAGCAGTCCCACCGCCGTCGATGTGCGCGCGTATTACAACTACGGCCCGGCCTCTGGGGCTGCGGTCGCCAACGCATCCGACAGTGACAGCATGTATTCGGTATTAGCCAGCAAAGGCTATTCGGCCGATACCTTGGCGAAGAATGGGATCTCCACTACTGAGACCGTCGGTCAGTGGAAATCCGCTGTTGCTACGAAGATGGGCACAGCCGCAAATGCGTCTGTATTACTCTGAAAGGATTTAAGTCTATGCGGAAATTGCTTGCTGCCTCTCTCGGTTTTGGCCTCAGTCTCACCGCTCCAGCTTTTGCTCAAGGCAACCACGTCGTTGGCCTAGTACAGGGCTACACCTGCATGATGGCAGATATCCCTGATTCCGACAGGATGAATTTCACAAATCCCATGTCGTTCAAAGCTGCACCTGATGCCTCAGCTCCGGACGCACTAGTCGTAACGCCACAGGTGGCCGTGAAAACCGGCGCACAGCCAGTCAACGGCTTTCTCCCAGTCTTGCAGGCGAACGGCAAGGAAGCCTGGATCGAAGCCTCAAAAGTAGCGCCCTATTCTCTTCCCGGTATGCCCCGGACAAAATGTTATGTTGCGAAGATGTCGAACGGTGCCATTGGATTTAGCCACCCGACCGAGTAACGCCACTCCTGCAATACCCAACAAAAAGGCCGCCCACATTGAGGCGGCCTTTTCCGTATCGGCACGCTCACAATTGAGATCAGGAGATTGTCTGCCGGGCTCGCAGGCGTGCGACGATCAGGTGTCCCAGAGCAATAGCTCCCCGGATGACCACGTACCCGCACACCACAAGCGAGATGAGACCAACGACAGACAGACACGCCGTCCAGAACATGACGGTATGGACGTGTGCGGGTCGAACCAATAGGTCGCAAAGCTCGTGGGCCCGTGCCACATCTACTGGCAGGATCCTTTTGTCCGTGACCGATAATCCGGCTCCGGTCCAGGCGCGACAGGCGTTGCTAAGGGATGCCAGACTGGACGACACAGCGGCAGGGATCTGGTCTCTCATACCGCTACCTCCCTTTTTCCTTCGTCCGCCCTTTGTGTTGTCTCCAATTCGCGCAGAATGGCGTCGTTTCTGGGCCTGATGGGACAAGGATTTGCGAGATGGGCATCACGCAGCCGCAGAAGCCAGCCGGAGCGGGCTTCATCCAGTGCGGAACGTCCTTCGAGACATCGCCGCAACTGCGTGCGATGCATCCTGCACTTTTCAGCGGCAGCGTTCTCCGAGGTCCAGCCGATGTGGAACAGGACCATGGACAATTCGGCTCCCTTGAGCCGGACGGATGGGGATGTCGTGTCTTTGCTCATGCCCCAAGCGTAAAAACCCCGCCTGCGACTGTACGGGACAGCCGAAAAAAAAGCGTCCCGAAGGACGCTTTCCTTTCACCCCGATATCTCGCCCCAAGGGCTGACGTCACAGAGACAGGAACGTCCCTGCAATTCCGTAGCTACTCGCGGCAACGTAAAACATCAGGCCTGCTCCGAGGACAATTATGGGGCCTGTGACGGTCTCTCCTTCTGCGCTACAGCGTTTCAGAGCGCACGCAGCCGACACCATGCACCAGATCCCGGACAGCGCCACGACCGCGAAATCAGTCGTTGACGGGTTGCGCCAGTGAACGCTCATGCCGAACCATGCAAAGGCCAGCCCCATAAAAACGCTCTCCCATTTTTGCGGACCTGTGTAAGCGTCCACGATATTGCGGACAGCGTTCCGAGCGATAGTCGTGAGGGTCACTCTCTGTCTGGCAGAACTCTTGGTGCTCATTTTCTTTCGTCCATCGTGCCATGCAAATTAAGTTATGTGAGTCGTTATTAGCACGCCAAGCGTGCGACTTTAGAGGCGACCGGAAAAGAAAGAGGCATCCCGTGGGCCGCCCGTCATTTGGCCTCTCTTACTCTGGTCTGGTGAGATGACCGACCCATCGTCCACCCTGCATGAACGCTATGGAGTAAGGCTCGAGCGACCATGAAAGGCGCACGCTCTGACCGATGGAAAGAGCGTTGTAGGCGTCCCTCGACACGCCAACGTCATAGGTCAACCCGGTCGGCAATTTGATCCGTATCTCGGGCCTGCCTTCTCCGATGTAGCCATACAGCGGCCACCACTGCTTCGAGAGATATTTCTCCCTGACGGTGGCCAGTCCTTCGGGCGGCTTTTCGCCCGGTTGCTGCACGGCCTGCGCTACGCCAGCGACGACAATCCCGAAGCCTACGCCACCCAGCAGGAACAGCATCCCCAGACGCTTGCGCTGCTTCGTCTTGCCGAAGACAGTCAGACGGGCACCCCGGATAGCGCCGAGGCTTCCGACTGTCATTCCTACCACCTGCACGACATCGGCTGTCATCATAACCCGCCGTTCCTTACTTCAATCGCGTCCCGCACCTAGCTGAAACGGTGTTCCAACGCCACGATCTTCAGAAAAAGGGGCCGGAGACCGGCCCCCTGACGGTCAATCAACGCACGGCGCGAAGGGCACCTCATCGTCGAGGCCCCCGAAGCCAGACCCGGCTGGCGCTCCGCCACCCTGCTCACGGCCCTGACCACCTTCGTTGTTGTGGTTGGTGTCGATGAGCACCAGCTCACCACCAAAGCGGTCGAGCACGACCTCTGTGGTGTATTTTTCCTGACCAGACTGATCCGTCCACTTCCGCGTCTGCAATTTCCCCTCAAGGTAAACCTTGCGCCCCTTGCGGAGAAAACGCTCGGCCACGTCCCCAAGGCGATCATTGAAGATGACGATACGGTGCCATTCGGTGCGCTCGCGGCGCTCACCGGAAGCGCGGTCATTCCACGTTTCGCTTGTCGCGAGACCGAAAGAGACAACTTTCTGTCCACTCTGCGACGTCCGTACCTCGGGATCACGTCCGAGATTACCAACGAGAACAACTTTATTGACGGAACCAGCCATAACACACTCCACACAGCTATTACTTACGAGAACACAGCAAATACTGGTTTTGTGGTGGGAACCATTCCCCGTCCACAAGAAAAGAATAGTACAGACCGCCGATTGCTACAAGCAAAAAAGCCCGGAAAACCGCCAATAATCGAAAATAAATGGCCCGAATTGGCGCTTTTATTGCTTGCAATACTTGGTCTAAACCAGCGTTTTACTAGACCATATCCTGCCTGGGTGCGGGGCGGCGAGCGCCCGCTGACGGTGACGAGAGTGGAGGGACTGAAGGCGTTTTTCTGAGCCACATCCTGCCATCGGCCAAGACAGCGCACCGGGCAGATCGTCAGGACCGAAGCCGCCTGAGCAAGCCGGTCAGCGTGCGGGCAGCGCGGGGCAACGCCCTGCGATGAACGCACGATGGCCAAGGCGCGGCGTGGGTGGCGTAGCCGCGAAGCGGGACCGCAACGCGGTCGTCTTGAGGAGCTGCACGGGGCGTTGTCACACTGATCGCTGGATGCCCGGCCGTAAGTCCCGCAACGTGCCCCTCTGATGCGGCGAAGCCGTGTCAGAGGGGTTGAGGAACCGTCCACACTGCC
>NZ_JBDNXK010000091.1:0-11918 GCF_047721705.1 Acetobacter sp.
ACGAAGCGAAATGGGTGCGCATTTTGTTCGAAGGACTGGGATTGCCCGATGACCTTGGGATTTATGAAAACCACGCACTAACAACACGTGAATACGCAACGGACAGCTACGCTCTCGTCCATCCTCGCCCCGATGAGACATGGATTCTTGTCACCTCGGCCAGTCATATGCCCCGCTCGGTGGGGGTTTTTCGCAAGGCCGGATGGAAAGTACTTCCATGGCCGGTCGGTTATCTCTCACGCGATCATCTGAAAGGCTATTCCCTGTCGCTGGGCAACCGTATGGCGGAACTCGACTGGGCTGCGCATGAATGGATCGGCATGGCAGCCTACCGGATGCGCGGCTGGACCGATTCACTATTCCCGGCACCAGAGAAATCATCATGACTCATCAGGATTCTTCTACATCCCGCCTTTCTCCTTTCTGTACCCTGACAGACAAACAGGAGAAGCTTGTCGAAGATATTGTCGCGTTCTGCGAACAACATTGTCATGACCGGCAAGCCGTCCTTGTGCTTGAAGGAGATGCCGGAACCGGGAAAAGCCTTGTTCTGAACACGGCTTTTTTTCGTATACAGATGGAATCACGCGGGCGTGACGCATCGCTTTCCCTACATGGCACAAGCAACATGCTTCTTGTCAATCATCCCGAGATGATCAAGCTCTATCGCAATATAGCGGCTGATGTTCCGGCTCTGCGCAAGAAAGATTATGAGCGTCCGACTTCCTTCATCAATACCCAGAACAAGTCAGGCATCCGCTCCGACATCGTCTTTATCGATGAGGCGCATCTTCTTCTGACACGTTCCGATCCTTACAACCATTTCCGGCAGAACAACCAGCTGGAAGAGATCCTGAAACTTGCTCGCGTGGTTGTTCTGGTCTTCGATCCGAGACAAACACTGAAATTCAAGGGTTATTGGGATGACACGCAGCTTCAGAAGCTTCTAACCGGAATCCCCACGCGAACAATCTCTTTGACTGAGCAATTCCGCGTGCAAGCCAATCCGGATGTCATGCGCTGGATACGCGGGCTCTGTGATGGCAGACTCCTTTCTCTTCCAGCACCTCAAGCTTTCGACTTCCGAATTTATGACGATGCTTCCGTCATGTATGCGAACATCAGAAAACGCGATGCGCAATATGGGCAGTCCCGCATTCTCGCAACGTATGATTTTCCTTACACACTGAACGGGGAAGATCACTTCGTAGAGGCAGGTTCTTTCCGTCTACGCTGGGACAGGAATCAGCCATCTCACCGTCTGCCATGGGCAGAACGTCCAGACTCCCTGGATGAAGTCGGCTCAGTCTATACCGTGCAGGGCTTTGACCTGAATTACGCGGGCATTATCCTTGGTCCATCAATGACATATGATGCAGCGACGGATCGCGTTCTCTTTCATCCAGACCGTTACGAGGATACAGCGGCTTTCAGCGGGCGAGGACATATCACCGACAAGGAAGAAGCCCGGTGCCATGTCATGGCGAACGCTCTCTTCGTCATTCTCACCCGTGCCCGTCGGGGCCTGTACGTTTACGCGACTGATCCTGCCTTACGCCATCGTCTGTCGCAGCTCTGGACAGAGCGAACGAGGCACACCTCAAATATGCAGAACATTCCGGCAGACATTGCGGGCAAAAGCACCTGAATCCAACGCATCCGGCAGCAAATTGAGCAATTTCAGCTCATCGGCATATTCTGCGACCTGATCGCGTAGCCACGGTCCCATCACATGGACGGGCGCGGGCTGGTGATCAACCATCTGACGGATATCGTCCTCTTCCATATCCGGCAGGTGCGGTCCCAGCAACGCCACCCTTTCATTGCGATGCTTCTCAATCCAACGGCAGGAATCGCGCAATGCCAGCGCCAGAGCAACCGCACCGTTAGGATCTTCATTCAGAAAGCGATTTGAAAGTCCGACAGTTCTGTTGACGCGCGCCGCATAATTGCCAGTCGTTGAGCCAGCCAGTTCTACGAGCGTCGCATGGTTGTCACTCAGTAGTTGCCAGCCGTCAGGATCATGCAGGACAACGCCATCCACTTCGCCAGCAGCGAGGGCCTGATTGATTTTCGTGTCGGAAACCGGCTTCCAATGAACCGTGTTTGGCTCGATCCCCTTCCGCCGCAACAGCACGGAGAAAAAGCGCTGATCCGCCGCATCCTCATTCAGAACGGCAATGGGCCGCCCCACAATATCGCCAATACGCGTAATACCGCTGTTACGACGCACAAGAAGGCGGAAGGTGCCCGGGCCAATTCCGGCAATCAGTTTCGCAGGCGTGCCACTCTGCAGGAGCGGTAACCACGACAATGCAGCCGCCACCGCTCCAACCACCTTTTCATCAGAAAGAGCCGCGATGGCCTGTTTGCCCGTCACCGTAGGACGTGTGGTCACATCAAGCTGATAGTTCGCAAAGAACCCACGTTCCTGCGCTACGATCAGGGCCAGATCGTCCTCGGGCGATGCCCAGGCCAGCGTCAGATTACGTGGCTGGCCATCTGGTTCCGCCTTCTTCTTGTGGTGCCGCATCCTGTGCCAGATGAGGTCTCCAAGAACAGCGCCACCCGCAATTCCACCAACACCGGCCAAAATCCGGCGTCGCGGCCATTTCTTTCCACGCTCTTCCTCAGCACCCATTAAACTTTGCTTCCACCCGTCAGACAGGATTTCCTAGCTGCTCTCCACACACGCGATTGTCAAAACCAGAAAAGAAAAAAATCATCACAAAAAGGGCTTTACGACCTCCGCATGGTTGGCTATATCGGCGCTCACAACTGGTCCCGAATAGCTCAGTTGGTAGAGCAAGCGACTGTTAATCGCTGGGTCGTAGGTTCGAGTCCTACTTCGGGAACCATTTCTTTTCAGACAATCAATGTAACATACTCTCTGTCTGAGCACGCGTTCGGCATCTCGACAGAGCGCGCCCTTTTCCGCTTATAATTTAATAGACTGGCACTTGGCACAGCTTGTGTATGCACAGCTGCCGCCTATCTCAGCTAACAGCTGCAGACAAATCAATAACTCTCCATTCGTCCCACACAGAACAGCTTTCTGTAATATCCCATTGATTCCACATTATTTTCCAGCCATCTCATTTCAAGAGAAACTATTCACTGCGAGCCTGTGGAAATCAAAAGCAAGCGTTACGAATGTCGTGTCCATCAAACCGATGACATATTTCATTGGCTATTGATCGGCAGCAATAAAGCCGAACACGCAGAAATATGCTCTCACAAAACAGAGCAAGTCAGAATCAGGGGCAAAAAGATGATTAAATTCTCAGCACTGCTAGCAACCGGAGCATTGATGCTGGCAACCGTTCCAGCCTTGGCAGCTGAATCGGACACTTGCACAAGCGGCGCCTGTCAGACTGCGGAAAAAAGCTGGGATACCGTGCGTGATGGCACGAAGAATGCAGCGCACGACACAACTCAGTGGACGAAAAAAACAGGCAAAAAAATAGGCAGCTGGAGCAAAGATAAAAGCCATGATGTCGGCCAGTGGGGCAAAAATACCGGCAAGAAAATAGGGAACTGGTCTTCGAACGCCGCCAAAGACACTGGGAATTTCTTTGAAGGCAAAAAAAACTAAAGCAAAGTATCCTCATGGCGTAGCGGTATAACAACTCTCGCTGCGCCCACTCTCTAATGCCAACAAAGGGCATCCTAAAAGCCCCTTACCAATATTTTCATGATTGTCGTGGTGCCCCGTTTGAAATGTGTCACCCTTTAATGATTGCTTTACTAATTTTCTCTTATTTTGGACATAGGATAAATTTTGAGCTGAGCTACCACCATGTCTCCGGACAAGAAATTTACGTTCCTGTCATCCCTTTACGCGGATCAACCGCAACAACCGGAGCATCATCCAGCACCTGCGGATGCTGAACAGGAATACTCTGCGTTCAGAGGGATCTTTTTTGCATCCCTATTTTGCCTACCCTTCTGGGCCGGCGTCGCACGCTTTTCCTACAAGGCTTTCCACAACTGATTGAAACAACAATCAGAAAAAGCGCTCATAAATTGTCACTACATCACCAGGGGCAAGAAGTGTCTGGGGGTCGATCTTACCCTTGACCGCCCGCTCTTCCACTACACCTTCTGTACGCACAACACTCGCAGTGTCCTTGATCGCACGATAGGTATAACCGCCAGCCAGCGCGACAGCAGTCTCCATCGTCATTCCGGGAAGATAATTATACTGCCCCGGTCGGGAAACCTCACCCAAAACAAAAATTGGTCGATACTGCGCCACTTCAACAGATACGCTCGGTTTATGCAGCAGCCCCTTGTTGCTGAGTTGATTAGTCAGCGCAGCAGCAAACCCTTGTGGTGTCTGACCAACAGCCCGCACCGTCCCCAGTAACGGAAAATCTATTGTTCCTGAATCACTCACCACAAATGTATTGCTCAGTTGAGGATCATTATAAGTCAGGACACGGATCTGATCGCCAGCGCCAAGCTTGTAAACGCCGGACATATCCCCAATCGGTCTGAGCCCATGCGTAGGCGAACAGGCCGCCACAAAAAAACAGGACATACCGACTGCAATAAAACGCTTCATCAGACGTCCCCACATTATCCGTATTTCCTCCGAATGAGGCAGATTTTGCATTGCACACTTAAAAGGCACTTATCGAGCGAAGGCAATAGTAAGTCCGATCGTGTTACCCGTAAAAGTTGATTTGGAATTGGTGTTTTCCAGCACCGACGCAACACCGTGTTTGCTGTAGCTGGAGACATGACTATATTTCAATGTCAGCTTCAGATCGCGCCTGAAAAGCCAGTCCACGGCACCACGAAATGTCGACTGTGTTTGTTCACGAGTCTGCACACCTTCTGTCGAAGCATGTGAATCTGTCCGCGCCAAACCGATAGAGCCGTGAAATATAAGGTCTTTCCGCAGTTCCCTGTCCCACAGCACGGAAACTGTCGACATGACCTGATTTCGGGAAAAAGGAGACGTTGGGTCAAATAGGCCGCGCTGACCTATCAATGTGACTGTGTTCATCTTGTCAGGCATCCACACGATATCAGCTTCAGCAGTGGGCGTCGTAATTGAATGTCCATTACCCCGCGTAAAATGCCGTGTCTCTCCACCAGCCAAAAGACGATATTGCAAAACAGGGTCGGCCCTCAGATCCACTCCGACAAACCCACCTCCACTAATATAGTCCCCTGGCAAATAATCTGGTCGTGTTACAAACTGAGCTTGGGAGGAGCGCAAGGCGGCCACGATAGCATTTCCTTTCGAGACCTCGAAGCGTCCTCTCAACATCTGGGTCTCGAGCTGATGTCCCAATGCAGACGTATCTCTCGCCGCAGTAGGAAGCGTCCCTTCGCTATTGCCAAAGGAAAAATTATCGTAGGAAGCAGAAGGAATAAGGGCGAACCGCGTCCAATTGATCCGATAATTCAACCTCACATCATCCGCCGCGTAGGGCACTGGGTAACCAATACCAAAGTTTCCCAGGTCAGTGGCCGTAAGGTGTTTGACCTGATGTGAATATCCTAACGAAGCCACGTCGCGCCCCAGATTCACGGAACCACCGGCCGAAGCGCTCCAGTCAGTATAATTTGCCGCAGACAAAGTTGGATAAGCCGTATTGGCAACAGATACTGACGCACCAATGGCATGTCGTGACCAGTTTGAATTTACGCCCAGCGAAGCAGCCGTATCAAATTCAGCACCAGCAGTATTGGGAGCACCCAAGATGTTGGTATTGTAGTTGAACCCCTGTGAAGCCGATGGACGGAGAATATAAGCTCCTATCGGAATACCAACATGACTGCGGCTCAATATCTCTCGCAAAGAGACGCTTCCCCCGGTATCAGCGGAATATCCCGGTAATTCACTTGGAAAAACCTGATTTATTATTTGTGCATTTGCATTTACAGTAAACACACACGAGAAAAACACCAGAGTTAAGAAATTTCTTTTTTGATCTCGCGCACCGACAGCCACAAAATTACTTTTAAGCAAGCTCAAAAAATAATGACAAAAATCTATTATCAATCCACGAACAGACCGACACATCTCCACTTCAAACCAATATTTCTTTGTAAATATTGACATAACTCTGCGCGACATCTTTCCAGTTATATAGGGAAGATTTTTCTATCGCCCTTTTTCTCTGCGCCTCCATGGCATTCCCATCTCCATGCAGTTGTTCCACCTCAGCAGCAAGCGCAACGAAATCATTACCATGAGCAAGCAACCCAACGCCCGTCTTATGAACAAGGCGACAAAATGGAGGAAGTGAACTCAAGATCGGGATCAGGCCCGCAGACAATGCCTCGACAGCCGCCAAACCGAACCCTTCATGCTCAGAAAAACTAGCAAACCAACTCGTATTTTTGAAAATTTCTTTCAGTTGATCATCGGTCGGCTCCACAACGAATGTGACGGATTGCCGCACACCCGCTTTTTCCGCTTCACTCTCCAGATCAGCTACAGAAAGTTCTGCTGGCCGACCCGCCACAACCAGCTTCCAATCAGGATTCTGTTTTCTCAATTCTCGCAAAAAGGGGAAGAGAAGATCCAGTCTTTTATGAGGGGAAAAACGTCCAAAGCTTACTAATGTTCTGATAGGAACAGTCGATGCCGCATTGACGAATTTTGATTGGTCGATACCATTTTCAATGGTGACGAGCTTATCGCCCGCTATCGATCGAAATATGTCAGCATCATTCTCACTACAGGCAATGATTCTGTCATAAGCATGAATACTGCTGCGTGTAATCGTATCGAACCATATTTTTTTCAGACGCGCGTAGGTAGGTGTATGGAAAAACCCACCATGCGTTGAAACGACAAGAGGTTTTCTGAAAAAAATCTTGGTTGCGGCAAGAAAATCGAAAAAGAAATCAATGGCATGCACATGGATCAGGTTCGCGTCTCCAACATGAGCCAGAACGGTTGGAGCCAGAGGATAACGCGCAGATCCCCTCCAAGGCAGTCTGACGACCGGAATGCCTCTTACAGAATCCTGAGGTGGCAACACACCGGGCCGGTTGAAGACACGGTTAAGCGTCACCACTCGGGCATCGACCCCCAGATTCTTTCTTTGCTGATACGCAAGATTCAGAACAGCATCTTCAAGACCACCGACAGAGGGGCTGAACTGCCGGACAACATGCACAATTTTCACAACCCATTGCCTCTTTTCAGGCCTGACGACGTTCAGCGATCAAACGCGCCTCTTTCCGCGTAAGATGCGCTCCACCCAGCAGATTGAACGATTTTGCTTCAGTGCCCGTCAGAACAAATCCTACCAGATGAGCGCCGTATAAACGAAGTCGCTCAACACAGGCAGCCACGACATCACGCGAGGTTCTTCCCCACCGGCAGACAAAAATGGTCTGATCCGCAAGAGAGGCCAGCGTCAGGCCACCCGATACGACACCCAGAGGCGGCGTTACAATAATAATCAGCTGATAGCTTCTGGAAAGGTCCTGAAAGAGATCCCGAATTTCCGCAATTTCATTGCGGTCGAACATGTAACCTCGGGGAGTACCCGCTGTCATGAAATCCCCGCCCCAACGCTCATCCCGGACGATGACGTTGCGTGCAGCAACGCGCCCATCGAGAACATCGGAAAAACCTTTTGCTTGTCCCTGACATTTCTCCGGATTTGACGCTGCACGACCAAAATCAGCATCGATCACCAATGCTGTTTCGCCCGACTCCAGAGCCGAAGACGCCAGCCACGCCGCGAGAGTCATCTTTCCATCGCCAGGCAAGGCAGAGGTAATGACCACGGTCCGGGCCTCACCCTGGCGATGGTTATTCACCAAAGTAAGCTGTGTCCCCAACTCGCGCGCGGCTTCGGATGTCAGGGCAAAAGGATGTTCCCTGACCAACCCAGCAGGAGATTTTTTACGTTGGCTCCCCAAACGCGGAAACACCCCCAGCAATGGCAACCCACAGAAGCCACGCAAATCGTCAACGGACACAAAGTCCGGAGAAAAAGCGACTTTCAGTGCAACCGCTGAGACACCGCCCACAAACGCAAGTATGAGGACCCCCATCATCAGCTTCTTGCGATTGGGGAACGTAGGAGACGCTGGCACTGCGGCGTGAGAAACAAACTTCACTGGAGGCTGCAAAAGAGCCACCCGATCAGTCAACTGCTTGGAGCGCTCAAGAAACGCCTCATAGACAGTACGTGCGCTCAATGAATCCTGCTCCAGCGTACGGAATTCTGCCTGAGGCCCACTCTGCTTGCCAGACTGAGCCTGCAGACGCGCCAGTTCTGCTTTCAACTGGTCGACGTCCGCCTTGGCGGAAACGAGGTCATTATTCACGGACATCAGGGAGCGATGCGTAACGGTGGCAAGGTTGGCCTTTGCCAGAGCTATCTGTTTATCGAACGCCTGCACATCCGGATGATTCGGACCAAAGGAACCACTTTTCTGGGCGCGTTCGTTTTCTACCTGCATGAGCGCCGTTGTTGCTGTCACAACCAGAGGCTGTTGCGCCAACGCAAGCATCGCCTGTGGATCGCCTTTTTGCATCGCCGCTTTCAATGCACTCATTTGGGCTTCAGCGGCCGCATAACGCGCCTGAGCCTGAATGAGGCTGGAAGCCATATCAGTGATCTGGCGTTCTACCAGAGGCGAACCGCTGGACGTATTTGCGAGGTCATGCTGTAGATTATAGTTGCTAGCAGATCTCTCAGCTTCCAGCCAGCGCTGATGCAAGGCTTCCGTCCGGCTGTCCAGCCACTCGGCTTCCCGCTGCAGGTCATTTCGTTGCTGATCAAGCGCCAGCTTCTGATAGCTTGAGACAAAAGCATTGGCTAATGCCGCCGCCCTTTCTCCAGTATCTGCCTTCACACCGACGGAAATGACCCGTGAACGAGGCTGTGGTTCAGCCGTAACGCTCGCAAGCAGCCCATCAATCTGACGATCCTGCGTGCTGACACTGTTACTTGTCGTTTCCGTGCCTGTGTTACACCCAAATTTCACACCATGCGAGCACAGGAAGTGCCGCCAATCGTGCCCCTTGGGGGCTTCCGGTGGCGGCAGTTCCTTAAGCACAAGAGCGGCGACATCGCGGGACTCGATCAGAGCTGCCTGCGTTGCCAGTTCGTCATCTTCCAACGCCCTGTTCGTATCCGACGACGAGAGAGGATCACTGATCTGGGTGGTCACAACCACCGTAGCCGTAGCCATGAAAGACCGTTTGAGAGACAGGACAACACCCGTGCCCAAGACAACGATAGTCAGGGCCACCACGCCAAAAAGGACGCGGTAACGCCACCCCATACCCAAATAGCGCGCAGTCAGCGAATACAGGCCTGTATTCGTCCCTTCAGGTGTCGCTCTTGGCTGCTCGAAAGCACAATCCAGCGGGCGGTCAAGCATGGGGATACAGCCTTATCAAGTCGCGTCGGTGAAGAAGCACACAATCATCACGGATGGAAAACCGGCACCTCTCATTCGGTAAAGAGCCGCACTCTCCAACACAACACATAAAAGCCGAAAACCGGCAAACCCAGCATATATCGGCGCCACAAACGCTGCGGCTCCCGGCTGAGACGAACCAACCATTCAAGCCCCAGATTTGCGACCCAGCGGGGCGGCCGCGCGACACGACCCGCTGCGTGGTCAACCAGAGCGCCCGCTGTAACAGCCACCAACGGCGGTAAACGGTGCCAATTATCCCACAGCCATTTTTCCTGACGGGGCATTCCCATATTCAGCAGCAGAACCGAAGGTTTGGCATCAACAATGGCCTGAATGACGCGCTCGGAGTCGGGACTACCCGGCGTTGCATCGAAAAAGCCATTGAGACACCCTGCTGTCTGGCAACCATATAACGTCTCAAAACTCGCCGCAGCTTTTTCTGCAACAGCCTGCTCGCCTCCCAGCCAGAAAACCCGCGCCTCTGATCCAAGCTGAGAAAGCATCTCGCCCACCCATTCAGGCGGTGTCGTGCGATGGGGGCGCTTGCCGTTCAAAAATAGAGACGCCAGTTGAACCCCGGCACCATCACAGAATGCGACTTCAGAGTCGGCGAAAAGCTGCCTCATCCAAGGCTGTTTCTGCGAAAGAGTGACATAATGGGCATTGGCATTGACGACACGCGCCGCCTTCCCTTGCCGCACAGCCTCCACAAGACACGAGACAATCTCGGATCTTGGAATATCCATGATCGGCAACCCCATTACCGGAATGATGGGAAAAGACCGCCCTTGGAAAGCCTTGCTGCGCTCTCCACTCTGTTCCTTAGAACGCATGCCGACTGAACACCTCTCTGATCACTGTCAGAAACATGATTTTGAAATCAAAAAGCAATGACCAACGCCTTATATATTCCAAATCGTATGTCACTCTTTTTTTCAGATCATCAACAGTGACCAATTCGCCCCGCGCGCCATTGATCTGAGCCCATCCGGTAATCCCCGGCTTCACATGATAGCGCAGGACATATTCCGCCAAGGCGTCATCCAGCAGAAGACCGCCTGCGCGCGTGTGAGGAGCGTGAGGTCTCGGCCCTACCAGGGACATTTCCCCCTTCAGCACATTCAACAATTGGGGAATTTCATCAATACTGAGCTTTCTCAGCCACCGCCCCACTCTTGTTACACGCGGATCGTTGCGGCTGGTCTGTGTCGCCGCCATAAGATCAGACATATGGGTGTGCATGGAACGAAATTTATAAACTAAGAATTCCTTGCCGTTCTTCCCAATGCGCGGTTGCCGGAAAAAGATGGGACCTTTGGAATCCAGCTTTATGACTATTGCCACAAACACAAGAAAAGGCAGAAGAAAAATAAAGATCAGAGCCGCAAAAAGCAGATCCACAATCGCTTTTTCAAGTGATTGCACCTCTGATAACGGCCTTCTTTGCACCACGAAGACCGGATTTTCTCCCAGATATTCACAAGGAAGGACACGGTCAAATCCCGAAACAAGACTGGGAGTCACATAAATATCTGAAAGAACCGGCCTCAATGCCAAAGCGACCTGCCGAACACGCATATCACTATCATTCTCACTTTGAAACGCGAGAATGATTGCATGAAGCGCCTCTCGACGGCTTCTACGCAGCAGATCCTGAAGATTTCCTTCGGCCTTCACGATTTCGCTATTTTCTGGCTGATCCTGAAAAACCCCAAACAGGGCATAGGTCTGGCCAGCATCTGCTGACATCTTGGAAATTAGTTCAACCGCTGCCTCACCAGTCCCAATGATGGCAATTCTGCGCTTCAACAGCTTCACAATCGCCGGTTGATAAAGAAGGAGACTCAACCCCAACCGACCAAGCACCAGCATAAATCCCGAGACGATCAGCCACTCTGTCGTGCAGCGGATAATTTCATCGCGACCAAAAGACAAAAGGACACATAAAAGAAAAAAAACGCTTCCTCCGGTCAACAGAGGGGTCACGAGATAGCGTAATTGAGCTTTAAGCCGTCGAATTTTTGGAAATGCAAGAAGTTTCGATTTTTTTGGAAAGAGAAAGAAAACGAGAAAAGCAGTGACATTAGGAGCCAGCATCCCTACATGAGGCTGTTCTACCCCCCAGTTTTGCTCCACCCAAAACGCAACAAAAGAACCCGCCGCAACGCAGATTACATCAAGTAATCTCACACCCATTGCAAGAACATTATTCAGGTATGGATAAGGCTCTCGCAGCAACTGCCTACTTGCATACTGCTCGACAGAGTCATGTCCTATGTGATTTACACCGAAAGACTTTCCAACATCGTGCGTAAGAACCTGCCGGCTATCCATTGACTCCTGCACTCCCGACACACCCATTCCAAGACCTGCAAACGCACTCTGCCTGTCTCTAACTATATCGTTCAAATCAAATTAGTGATCCGACTATACGACTGAATTGGAAACCTTCAAGCTTTCCTAGCAAGTTTTAATGATTGAAATATAATCATACATCTAAAAAA
>NZ_JBDNXK010000092.1:0-11867 GCF_047721705.1 Acetobacter sp.
ATGAGATACCGGCGCAGGTTCTTTATCCACCCATGTCAGGTAAATAACGCCCAGCGCGCACGCAATCAGCGCAACACCCCCTATCCCAACCGCCTGCTGCATAGGCGTACGTCGCTGCTGCGCGTAGTCAAGCATCAGACTGAACTCTCCCTCGTGCTATCTGCGGGACGCGATAGTTGCGATATGGAAACCATTTTGCCTGAGGGTAAATGGTTTCGCAATACACCACTTGCTCCGAATGCAAATTTTGTCTGTTTGTTCAAAAACATTCTCCGCACACGCTCGATTTCCGCAGCGTTTCAGCCACTTTCAGTCGCAACAGGATTGCGTGATCCGAGGACTGAGACACCTTATATTGGCCGTCGAAATGAAAAATATCGATTCTGATACGGTTTCGCATCAATCGAGGATAATCCTTCCAGTAAGGCTCGGGCAAAACGCCAGCCAAACCCGACAGCATCCTTTTAAGAACTGCTTTCAGAAGCGGAAGATATTCAGAACATTACAGCATACGGCTTTTGAAAAAGAACGCATCGCTTTGCTCCACCTTTGAACGCGCGCGAGAGGGTTATGTCCTCACGGCAGGGGATAAACTCAATCATACAAAATCGTAACGATCAACAAAACAATCGAAATATGACACAGTGCCAACACTCATTATTGGGTGTGCCACACAAAAAACGATCGTTTCGCATAAAAATCAAAAACGCCTATACCCCATGAGGTCTGGCGTTCATGAACGCGTGTTTCCATGCTTGGCCTGGCGGGATAGTCTGCCGGAACAAACCCCCATGATGCCTCCATCCGGATGACAGCACTCAATGGCCTATGCACGACGCTTTCTGCCGTCCATCTCTCTTCTTTATGCCTTTGAAGCAGCGGCCCGACACCAGAATTTCACTGCAGCGGCAACCGAGTTGCATCTCACACAAAGTGTCATCAGTCGCCAGATCAGACTTCTGGAAGAACAACTTGGAACACATCTTTTTGTTAGAGAAAAACAAACAGTAAGACTGACTGTTGCTGGCGAAGTCTATGCCCGCGAAATTCGGGAGGCGCTTAAAAAAATCGCCACTGCCACCCTAGGCCTTCGCGCCTCTCCCGGCGGCGGCACGTTGACTCTGGCTATTCCACCCACTTTTGGCAGCGTCTGGCTTGCTGCCCGTCTCGCTGATTTTAGCGCGGAATACCCTGAAATAACGGTCAATCTTTACACAAGAACAGAATTTTCCGACTTCACTGCCGAAATCTTCGACGCCGTTATCTGCTTCGGTCTTCCCGACTGGTCAGGAACGCAGACACAGCTCATTCAACGCGAGCGCACCTTGCCCGTCTGTGATCCCACACTTGCAGCGCGTTACAACTTCCGGGAACCAGCTGATCTGCTTCAGGCTCCCCTTCTGCATCTCGTTTCACGCCCCAATGCGTGGGAGCGGTGGTTCATCAGTCAGGGCGTTGATGCCACGAATGTCCGGGGCATGCTGTGCGACCAGTATCTTGCCCTGCACCAGATCGCCCTTACAGGGGGAGGGCTGGGTCTTCTGCCTGAAATGGTTGTGAAAGAATCACTGGAATCCGGTCGCCTTATCCAGATTGGCGAAGCTTTCGATATTCAGGACGATGAAGCCTACTATCTCGTATGGCCACGCAACCGGGCGCAATACGGGCCGCTCGCCTGCTTCCGCAAATGGCTGGCGCTACAGACGACGAATTCTGGTTGAAACCCATCGTCTGTAGCGGCCTTTCATTCAGCCAACGTCAAACTTGACGCCCTGAGCCAGTGGCAGTGACAGTCCATAATTGATCGTGTTCGTCTGGCGCCGCATGTAGCCTTTCCATGCATCCGAACCCGACTCACGACCGCCTCCGGTTTCCTTCTCACCGCCGAAAGCACCACCGATCTCGGCGCCTGACGTGCCGATATTCACATTCGCAATGCCACAATCAGACCCGGCGGCGGAGAGATAGACTTCAACCTCGCGCATGTCGTTGCTGAAGATGGAAGAAGAGAGACCCTGAACAACATCATTTTGCAGAGCAATGGCTTCTTCAGGCGTCTCGTATTTCAGGACATAGAGAATAGGCGCAAAGGTTTCCTCACAGACGGGACCGGTCTGGGAAGGCATTTCGACAAGCGCCGGACGAACATAGAATGAGTCTGCACCGTTGACGTCAACGCGTTCACCACCATGCACCGCACCGCCGGCGTCTTTCGCCGCCGCGAGGCTCTTCTGCATGGCTTCGAACGAAGCACCATCGATCAGCGGCCCGACCAGATTACCCTCCTCAAGTGGATTACCCACACTGATGGACGCATAAACCTGACGAAGACGCGGCACCAACTGGTCATACACAGAGGAATGCACGATCAGGCGACGCAGCGTCGTGCAGCGCTGTCCTGCCGTGCCCATTGCGCCAAACGCCACAGCCCGCAGCGTCATTTCCAGATCGGCAGATGGCGTTACGATCGAAGCGTTATTACCGCCCAGTTCCAGAATGGAACGACCAAAGCGGCTTGCCACCACCTCACCAACAGCCCGCCCCATTCTTGTCGAGCCCGTGGCCGAAACGACTGGCACGCGCGAGTCCGCCGTCAGCAGCTTGCCGATATCCGCGCCACCCACGATCAGTTCGCTCAGTCCCTCCGGAATATCACCGAATGCTTCAACAGCTTTTTTGAAAAGAGCGATGGTCGCCAGAGCCGTCAGAGGTGTTTTTTCCGATGGTTTCCAGACAATGCTGTCACCACAGATCAACGCCAATGCCGCATTCCATGACCAGACCGCGACAGGGAAGTTGAAGGCAGAAATAATGCCGACAACACCAATCGGATGCCACTGCTCCATCAGCCGATGCTCGGGACGCTCGGACTGAATGACCTGCCCACAAAGCTGGCGGGAGAGGCCCACCGCGAAGTCGCAGATATCGATCATCTCCTGAACTTCACCCGATCCCTCGGACGGAATCTTGCCCACTTCAAGAGAGACCAGATGACCGAGAAGTTCCTTGTTCTCCCGCAGAACATTGCCCAGCAGACGCACCAGTTCTCCCCGGCGCGGGCCCGGTACCAGACGCCATTTCCGGAAGGCATCGGCAGCACGGCCAATCGCAGCGGAGGCTTCTTCCGTGGTGGTCATCCGGACATTGGCGATGATTTCGCCCGTAACAGGTGTTCTGACCGGAAGATCCCCACCCTGATACGCTGCCACTGGCACGCCCAGCTTGTCCATGATGCCGGTCACTTGGGCTCTGATGTCAGACATATGCAGAAAATCCTTAGATATTACAGAAATTTGCCAGAAAACCGTGCGTCGACCTCATGAGCCAGCACCGAACCGACGGAATAGAACAGTTCACGCCCCGTGCGAAAACGGGGCGCTTCCATCGCCGTGAAGGGCAGCGGCATATCGCTGTCAGCAATTTCGCCACAGATATACTGCGCGAGGCAACGTCCGAAAGCCGTACCGGGAGAGATGCCGCGTCCATTGTAACCACTGATGGCAATGGCCTGATCGCCCAGACGATGCAGCCGCGGCACTGAATTCGTGGTCATGCCGATCATCCCAAACCACGCGGATTCGAAAGGAACGTTCTTCAATTGTGGGTAAATGCGCGCCAAGGAGCGCCGCGCCCATGCTTCATGCACATGCCGCTCACAGGACTGACCTAGTGCACCCACACTGCCGATAATCATGCGATTGTTTTTGTCCGTCCGGAAAGACGTCAAGACCTCGCGCGTATCCCAGCAGCCCTGACGATCAGGAAGAATCCCGGCCATTTCACTGTCAGAGAGAGGACGCGTGGCGATATTGAAATAGGGCAGACGAATCAGTTCCTCACGAATCGCCTTCCATGGCGCGACCGTATAGGCATTTGTCGCAACCAGCAGCCATTTTGCCGAAACGGTCGCCTGTGCCGTCTGGATCTGCCAGAAACCGTTTTTCCTCGTGGCGGCTGTCACACGCGCTGGCGCATAGATCGCCGCACCCGCCAGTTGAGCGGTGGATGCCAGACCGCGCGCATAGGAAAGCGGCTGGATGGTCCCGGCCCGCTCATCCAGCAATGCGCCGATATAACGAGAACTGCCAACCTGCCGTCTTGTTTCTTCAGCGCTGAGAAGACGCACAGGCGCACCCTGAGCGCGCCACTGTTTTTCCCGATCCTGAAGATCCTGCAAACCGGATTTATCGGGTGCGCAGTGCAGTGTGCCCGTAAAGGTCGCCTCGCAATCGAGATCGTAATGCTGCACCAGATCACGCACGAGGCGCGGCCCATTCCCCAACATGGTGAGAATACGCTGACCATGCGTTTCGCCCAGTGTGGCGACAACATCGTCAGGCTTCATCCACAGACCGGCATTGACCAGCCCTACATTTCGCCCAGAACCACCAAACCCCGGTTCGGCAGTCTCAAGCACGGCCACTTCCCGGCCTGTGGAAGCAAGATAGAGAGCCGCAGACAGGCCTGTGTACCCTGCGCCAATGATCGCCACGTCCACCTTGCAGTCCCACTCAAGAGACTGCGTGGGTGGAGCCGGGACGGCTGTCTGCGCCCAGAGGCCATGGCTAAGCGGGTTTTGCGTAACACCTGTCATGTCTGTCGTGCTCCGTCAGGCTTTCCTGTCGCCCTGTTCGAGCCTGATTGTTTCCCCGCTCGTTCTGATTGCAAATCGTTTTTATTCCATGAGATCATTCCTTTTATGAATGACCAATCAGGAACCCACGACCGCACTGGACAACGCACCCGACTGCGCGTGCAGAATGATCTCCTCGCTATCCACGATGCTCGCCTCCGCACAGAACTGCCGGATGCCAAACTGATAAACTAGAACAGAAAACCCGGCTGTCAGAAGCGCATCATAAGGCGCTGGGAGAATGTTGGCGCCTCCCACAGAACCGCACCACGACAGCGCCAACAGTCCCGAGAAATACAGAATGACCCACCAGCAGTTTCGCAGTTCGTCCTGTATGCGGGAGCGATGAAGCACTGTGAAAATCCCCCCCGATACAAAAAGGAAAATCAGCTGGGCTAACAGTAACCCCGTGAGAATCGATTTTCCTGTCCAGTAAATGATGAGGGTGGCCAGCATGAAAGCGAGGGGGGACGTAAAGGAAAAGAACGGCACACGAAACGGTCGAGGCAGCTCTGGTGCCGCACGCCGCAATGCCCCTGCGGCAACAGGCGCGAACGCATAGCTCATGACCAAAGCGGATGAAACGACGCCAATGAGCGCATCCCATGATGGAAACGGCAATGTCCAGAAAATGGTCATCAGAAATGTGACGAAAACGGCCCGGCGCGGAATGCCACTCTCCGGATGCACCCTGAGAAACCATCTGCTCAGCGTGCCCGTCTGCGCCCATGCGTAAAGAATGCGCGCCGAAGCCCCCATATAGATATTGCCAGTGCCCGAAGGGGAGACAATGGCGTCCGTCACGACTGCCTTGGCCAGCCACGTCAATCCCAGCACCACGGCAAGATCGTGAAACGGCAAGGAAAACAGCCGCCCGATCGGCTCCCATCCTCCCGCCAACATATCGGGCGGGACGGCGCCCACGAAGGCTGCCTGCAACAGCACATAGACAACGACAGCCAGCAGCACCGAAAAGATCAGCGCAAGAGGAATGGTGCGTTGCGGGGAACGCGCCTCACCAGCCGCCGCAATGATCGGGGTCAGGCCGAGATAGGCGAAAATGACTCCGCCTGTGGAAATCGCCGTTTCCAACCGACTCAGACCAAAAGGTGCAAATCCATGACTGGTGTAATTTTCTGGGTGCATGCGCATGAGCAGCAGCACGATAACGAGAGCCGGCACAAGGAATTTGAAAAACGTAACAATATTATTCACAAATGCGAAGACAGTCATTTTCGACATATTGAGCTTCATCATCAGCATCAACGCGAAAAACTGAAGAAACCATCCCGCAAGTGTCGGATCACCTGCGCTGTTTCGTGTCAGGCCCGGCACCCACGAGCCGAGATACTGTCGCGCGGCAATGATTTCGAGAGATGTAAGGCTGGTATAGGCAAGAACAGTAATGAACCCCAGCAATGCCCCAAGAAGAGGACCATGCGTCCGTGCTGGATGACGCACGATACCGCCCGCCTCCGGAAGCGCTGCCGAGAGTTCGCAATAGACCAGTCCGAGGAAAAAGACGGCAACGCCGCCGCCAACCCACGCCAGTATTCCAGCGGGGCCCGCCATCGCCGCAACATGAGAGGCGGCGAACAGCCAGCCGGAGCCGAATATCGCACCGAATCCCAATAGCGTCATATCCAGAAGAGACAGGGAACGTTTGAAAGAACCTGTTTCAGTCGTCATGTCCGGCCTCCGGATCAGGGCGCTCTATGGGGCAGATTACGGGCGAAGATCGGCTGGCAACAGTTCCACCGGAAAGTTCTGGTAACAGACGGGCCGCAGGAACCTGTCGATCGCATCGCCACCGACGGAGGTGAAACGCCCATCGGTTGTCGCAGGGAATGGCCCACCGTGAACCATGGCCGAGCAGACCTCGACGCCGGTTGGCCAGCCATTGACGAGAATCCGCCCGGCCTTGTCCTCAATGATTGGCAGCAGCGCCTGCGCCGAAGACATATCTTCAGCATCCATCTGGAATGTCACCGTCAACTGCCCTTCCAGATGCCGCGCCAGAGAAAGCATTTCCTCGAAGGATGAACAGGTGACGAGAAGTGAACAGGGCCCAAAAACCTCCTGATGCAAGCAAGTATTTTTCATGAAGGTAGAATATGACGCACGGAAGAACATACCCTTCGCGCGCGTTGTTTCTCCCGCGCCTTTCGACTGCGCGAGAAGCTCTACTCCTTCTTTGGCGCCGAGTTCTCCAACCTTTTTCCGATAACTGTCCGCCATGCCGCGTGTCAGCATGACACCTTCATCCTGAGCGGAGAGAGCACTGACAGCCGCAGCGATGAAAGCCTCCGTGCCGGCCCCTTCCAGCGCGATAACCAGACCTGGGTTGGTGCAGAATTGTCCCGTTCCCGCCGTCAACGACGCAACAAAAGCTGCGCCAAGATCGGCTCCACGGTTTTTCAGAGCATCCTGCATAAGAAAAACCGGATTGATGCTTCCCATTTCAGCAAATACGGGAATGGGCGTCGCGCGGCGGGCGCCTATGGCCGCAAGCGCTGTGCCACCCTGACACGAACCGGTAAAGGCGACGGACTGGATTGCCGGATGCTCGACAAGCCACGTCCCGACGTCATACGCCTCACCACCAACAAGCGAAAAAACACCCTTAGGCATGGAGCATTTTTCAACAGCCTTGCAAATACAGCGCGCCACCAGTTCCGCTGTTCCCGGATGGGCCGGATGCGCACGACAGACGACAGGACACCCCGCCGCCAATGCGGAAGCCGTATCACCACCCGCCACAGAAAAGGCGAGCGGGAAATTGCTGGCGCAGAAAACCGCTACCGGCCCTACAGGCACTTTGCATTGTTTCAGTTCAGGTCGCGCCATCGGCTTCCGGTCTGGAAGCGCTTCATCCGTCTTGCAGGCCCAAACATCCCCTGCCCGAGCAATGCGGGCAAACATACGCAACTGTCCGGTCGTTCGCCCCATCTCACCAGTAAGCCGCCCCTGTGGAAGCGCCGTTTCCTGCATGGCTCGCGTGACGATGATGTCTGTTTCCTGCTCAAGCAGATCGGCAATCGTCTCCAGAAAAACAGCGCGGCGCTCGCGTGGAAGCTGCCTGTAAGCGACCGCAGCACTGGCCGCGAGTTGGCAGGCCGTATCGACTTCCTCTTTCGTTGCATTGTGAAAGGTCGGTTCGAGAATCACGCATTTCATCGGATCGAAAGCCTTGAAGCCGGTCCCTCCACAGATTTCGTGGCCACCGATCAGACTGGCTCCCGTTATCGTCAACATCAAACATTCTCCTTGGTAAATGCGCGGCTTATACGAAAACGGCCAGGATCGAAGGGGCGAAGATCCCGGTCTGCTTTTCCGGTCATGAGGAGGGACGCCATGGATGACGCTGTCACAGCGGCCATCGTCAGCCCGAGATGGTGGTGCCCGAAGGCGCCAAATACATTCTGCCTGCCGGGAATGGCGCCCATTGCGGGGAGATAATCCGGCAGCGTAGGACGTGACCCCATCCAGCGTGAAAATTCCGATTGTATGGGAAGACCGAAAGACCGAACGGATTTTTCCAGATGCTCCCATTTGGCGACATCGGCTGGCGCATCCCATCGACCGAATTCGACAAATGTCGAAGCCCGCATTCTGCCTCCCATCATCGACACAATGATGGAGTGATCTTCAAAGACGAGCGGAGGCGCGTAAGGCACCTCCCCCGGCTCCCATTCGATGTGATAACCACGTTCGGCAACAAGATAATTTCCGTACTCTGGAAGAATTTCTCCAGAGCAGGCTCCTGCAGCGACAAGAATGCGATCCGCTTCGATATGCCGTCCATCCTCAAGAACAGCCCCCCTATCCGTCAGCTGCCGCACTCTCCCTTGCACGACATCGCAACGACTTTTCACAGCCTCTCTCAGAACCTGCAAAATACTCCCGGGCGGCCCGATACGTGCCGATCCGACGAAACACACGCCGCTTTCCGCGGACACACCGTACGTATCCCGTATTTTTGCGCGTTCCGCGTCTGTCATCATGCGCGGTGTGACAGTGCCGCTTGGTCTTTTGAGAGCGTGACGCGCCTGTCTTTCCGCGTGTCCCTTCATCCACACCATGTAATGACCATCAACATCCAACAGATGCGGCACCCCCAGTTCCAGCGTCAGAGCACGCCATGCGTCAACAGCATCGGCCAGCACGCTCTCAAGCGCCCTCTGTCCTTTTCGGGCGGCAACCGGCGTGCAGTAAGTCAGGTACGTCTTCAGCCACGGGAACCATGACCGGGGTTCTTTCCACACCAGATCGACAGGACCGCCAGAAAGGCGAAAGAACTGCCTTGGCGCTGACAGAAGCGTGCCGGGAGATGCAAGAGGCGTCACCTGCTCGACGGCAATCTGTCCTGCATTTCCCCACGAAGCCGAGAGAGTCGGCGTCGCGTCATCAATCAGGGTTACGGCAGCGCCTGCGGTAGCAAGCCGCCATGCGCAGGAAAGCCCGATTATACCGCCGCCGATCACCAGAACCGACGGTCTGTTCTGTGCATTGCTTTTCACAACAGCACCCTTGGAATATCGTTTCGTCTATCGTATACGAAACGATATCAAAATCAAATCTCGGAGGGCACAATGCGCTGGACCGGAGTTTTCCCCGCTGTCACCACCCAGTTTTCAGAAAACCTCTCGGTCGACATTGCTGCGACTCAAGGTGTCATCGACAATCTCATCAAGGATGGCGTTCACGGCCTGACGATGCTGGGCACATGCGGGGAGAACAATTCCCTCGAACCCGATGAAAAGCTCAAGGTTCTCGCCGCAGCCTGTGAAACCGCCAAAGGCCGCGTGCCGGTGATCGTCGGCGTCTCGGAGCTGACGACACCGCGCGCCGTGCAGTTTGCGAAAGACGCGACCCGGATTGGCGCCAATGCCCTGATGCTTTTACCCGCAATGGTGTACGTGCCGAAAAACCATGAACTGGTGGCGCATTTCAAAGCCGTGGCGGACGTTACTGACCTGCCGATCATGCTTTACAACAACCCCACCGCTTATCGCGTGAATATCGGCATGGACGTGCTGGAAAAGCTTTCCGCCATCGAAAACATTGTCGCCATCAAGGAAAGCTCCGCCGACACAAGACGTTATACGGATGTTTACAACAATTTCGGCGATCGTTTCATCGTCATGGCTGGCCTGGATGATGTCGCGTTCGAAGGACTGACCCTCGGCGCAAAAGGCTGGATTTCCGGACTGACCAGCGCTTTTCCGCAGGAATCCGTCGAACTTGTCGAAGCCCTTGCGCGCGGCGATCTGGAACGTGCCCTGACCATCTATCGCTGGTTCATGCCGCTTCTTCACCTTGATGCCGAGCACGACCTCGTGCAGTCGATTAAACTGGCGGAGCAGATCATGGGCCGCGGGAACGAACGAGTCCGTATGCCGCGCATGCCTCTGGAGGGCGCGCGTCGCAAGGAAATCACCGAAATGGTTGAAAAAGCAGCTCAGAACAGACCCTGCGGAAAATAAAACGCCAAACCTGATGCCGCCGGACGGGAAGAGAAAAGAAATGCGTCACACGTTTTTCTGTATCGATGGACACACAGCAGGCAATCCCGTCCGTCTTGTAGCAGGAGGCGCCCCTCTCCTGCGTGGCGCTACGATGAGTGAACGGCGGCAGGACTTTCTCGAACGTTTTGACTGGATCCGCACCGGCCTGTGTTTCGAACCGCGTGGCCACAGTATGATGAGCGGTGGCTTTTTCTATCCTCCTACCCGGGACGATACGGATGCGGGTATCCTGTTTATCGAGACAAGTGGATGTTTGCCCATGTGCGGACACGGCACCATCGGTCTTGTAACATTTGGTCTGGAAAACGGACTTTTACATCCACGCACACCCGGTCAGTTAAAACTTGAGGTGCCGGCAGGCATCATCGACATCACCTATGAAACAAAAGGCGCGCGCGTCACGTCCGTCACGATTCGCAACGTGCCCGCATGGGTCGCACGAACAGGAATCGAGATTGACGTGCCCGGCTTCGGCCCCCTTACGGTTGATGTTGCTTATGGCGGCAATTTTTATGCCATCGTCGAACCACAAGGGGCATATCGCTCTCTCGCCGACCTGGGTGCGAAGCGCATTCTTGAATTGAGTCCCCTCATTCGCGAAGCCGTTCGCAAAGTTTATACCCCCGTTCACCCGGACGATGCGACAATCGCTGGCGTCAGTCACGTTCTGTGGGCCGAACCCGGAGAAAACCCCGCAGAAAGCGGAAAGAATGCTGTATTTTATGGCGATCAGGCCATTGACCGCAGCCCCTGCGGAACCGGCACATCCGCCCGCCTTGCGCACCTGCACAGCAAAAACATTGTAAAAACAGGCTGTTCGTTTATACACCAGAGCTATATTGGCAGCACATTCACTGCCCGAACTGAGGAAAGCACTCAGGTAAGTGAGGTGCCAGCCATCATCCCACTCATCACGGGATCGGCGATTGCAACCGGGTTCAATACCATCTGGATTGATCCGGAAGACGTATTTTCGAAAGGCTTTCAGGTTGTCTGATCTGGATCTTCTTACCGCTCGCGAAACCTCCAGTTCAGGAAAAGACGGGCGCCTGAAGGTCCGGACAATTGCTGATAGACTCTATCACATTCTTCGAGAGCAGATCACGCGAGGCGAATTTCAGGACAACGAGCCGATTCGACAGGATATTCTGGCTGCACGTCTTGGCATCAGCAAAATCCCGCTACGAGAAGCACTCGCTCGCCTTGAACAGGATGGTCTGGTCACATCCCTTGCCAATCGAGGGTTTATTGTGCGCCCCCTGACCCGGGAAGAAGCCGACGAAGTGTTCATGTTGCGTCTGCATCTTGAACCCGCCATTACTGCGGCAGGCAGTGAAAAAGCTGATGAAGATGATCGTCGCATTGCTTCAGAAGCATTGAAAAATCTGGAAGCTTCATGGGATGCGCCTCCGGAACGATGGGCCGACTGCAATCGGGCTTTTCATCTTGCCCTGATTCGCCCCGGCACAGGGTTGTTGGCTTACAATATTCTCGAACGCCTTCATGCCATTGCAGAACGTTATGTACTGCTGCACTTAAAACCATATTCGCGTCGCCAGAGAGCTACGCGTGAACATGCCGAAATTCTGAAACTGTGGCTGAATCGCGAATATGCCTCCATTCAGCGTCTTACGCACAAACATATTGAACAAACGCGACATGATCTTGTGCAAAGCATAACTTCTACATGAAATGATATTTTTATC
>NZ_JBDNXK010000093.1:0-11604 GCF_047721705.1 Acetobacter sp.
ATTTTATGTAAATAAAACTAATCCGCACAATAAATGAGATAAGAGAGCACATTTCCGTAAGCAACGAGATGATGATTATCATCGTATGTCTTTCCATCATGATAATATCCCACGGTATGGTAATTACTGTCTCGGGCAATGAAATGGTTTCCATTCTGTTCAATTATGCCCAGAAAATGATAGTTTTCATCACGTATTTCGTGGCGCATCTTTATTCCTTCGTGTGTGTTCTTACGAAACGCATGTCACAGTGCCGTGAATGTGTCTCCGTTTATCGGTTTGCAATAAATAGGATCTATCTTCGACAGAAACGGTCGTAGCCGGAGTCTATTGCCATGCGTCATGAGAAAGCTGTGGGTCTTATACGCCTTGCGCGTCAGATGGCCGGAAGCGCAGAAGGGCTTTCTCTTAATGATATGGCCCGGATAATGAGGGTCAGTCGCCGTACTGCCGACCGACTGCGTGTTGCGCTCGCGGAACTGTTCCCGCAAATGGAGGAAATCACAGACGGTCGTTCCATAAGGTTCCGCATTTCCGGAGGACTTGACGGGTTTCTGCAGACCCCCACAGTGGATGAACTGGCAGAACTCCATACTGCGGTGACAACTCTTGCGAACCGGGGCAGCAATGTTCGTGCCGATCTTCTGGCCAGTTTGCAGGATAAGGTCAGGGCAGCCCTGCGCCCGTCCATGCGTGCCCGTATGGCGCCGGACCTCAGCGCTCTGACATTTGCTGAGGGTCACGCGTTTCAGGCGGGGCCCAGACCGATAACTGACCCGATATTGCTGGAAACCATTCGTATGGCGCTGAAGGCAGCATGCACAGTGCGTTTTTTCTACGCAAACGCGAGGGGCAGGATCAGGACCGTCACGCCGTGGGGCCTTTTATATGACAGCGCCTGTTATCTGGTCGGACCCGAGATGGGAAAGACGGAACCGGCGTTGTGGCGGCTGGATCGTATGCAGGCCATCGAAATATCTGACAATCATGCGCATCCTGCTCCTGAATGCTGGAACATAGAGGATTTCATCAGTCAGTCTTTCGGAGTCTACCACGAGCCGCCCCGTGATATCGTGCTGTGTTTTTCTTCCACATCAGCACCTCAGGCAGCACATTACATATTCCATCCGACACAGACACATGAGGTTCTGTCTGATGGAAGCCTGGTGGTGCGCTTCCAGGCAGGTGGTCTCCGTGAAATAGCTTATCACCTGTTTACGTGGGGAACAGCGGTGCAGATTCTTTCTCCTGCCGAGTTGCGCACGGAATTGCATGAGTTGCTACGCTCTGCAGCAGACCATCATGAACGTTCCCCGGAAATGATGTCTGCCTTCCGATGACGACCGTATCTGGCGTTGTTCGCTGATATTTCTACATGATTTGGCAATAATATCTTGATAAATATGGGATAAAACTTAGGTTATTTGCCTCTAACACAAAAAAACAAGTGTTTTCTGTAGGTATTATAACGCTTAAGGAGGGATGTAGTTGAATATCGATAAGGAAAAGGGACTGCAGGCGTTCACGGAGGCAAAAAAACTCGCTGAATCCTGGCTTACGGACGATATATTGAAAGCAGGCACAGGCGAAACGCGTGAAGAATTCGTGGAACGACAGGTGACGACGGGTCCACCGTTGGAGAATGATAATATTTTTCGTCTGTACTGCATAAATTCACAGAACAGGGGCGGTGCGAGAAATCTTCTTGATGACTCCAACTGGACTGTTCTCGGCAAGTCAGTTCTAGGCGATTATAATTATACCTATGTTTCTGGAAAATATCCCTGCACTGATACGGGGTTCGTCAGCCTCTGTGCCGATGTTCTGAATGCACATAAGAACGGGCTGGAGATTATTAAGGGTGATACCCGGAATCACATTCAGGCGCTGGAGGAGCCACTACGTAATAAAACCAAGGCATGGGTAAAAATCCTGACCACAATTCAGGAAGGTGCTACATTATTTAGCGCAATCGAGAAAAAACACCCGGGTACTGCACTAAAGGAGGCCCTATTCAGGCCGGTTCCAGAAGACACTCCGGTCGACAGGGTTGCGATAGAGAACATTAAACTGGCTGTAAATGCGGTCAGAGTGAAGTATGTCGGAGACGCGCTCGCTCTTAATTTCCTGAAAGATCTCGGGAACAGACATTTTTTTAAACCTGATGTTCATACCTGCGAAGTCGTCGGATACGCTTTTACTGAAGCGGGGCATCCCATTCCCGACAATCAACCATTTGAAGCAATAGAAAAAGTTCTGCCTTTCTCGCATGCAACAGGCATCCCTCTGGCAGAAATCGACCGTATTATGTGGCTGTCCGGATCGGGAACTTTCCAGGCTCCGAAAGTTTCCGGCGGCCCGTGGATTGAACACGCCACCCTGCCAAAAGGCACAGCAGGCAAAGAAATAAGGCAGAAGCGGAAGCATGAAATGGCCAAACTGTTTCGTCAGGCGGTGACAAGCTTCGACTGATCGACTGTTTGTTTGCTCAGGGCATAATATTCTTCGACGGGGTGCCGATGTTTTTTTCCTTCCAGGTTGCCGCCCCATATTCTGGTCTGCAATATCGCCTGAACGATGTGCGTCTGGCAGAGCTTTCTCTTGCACCCATACCCCCAGAATGGAATCCGGGGAGCGTCATTATGGAGACACCTGACCCGACTTGGGCAAACAGTCTTGTCAACGCCCCCGCCGAAACCGTTGTGGCGGTATCCACAGCACTGAATGATCTGATCGTGGCGACGTCTGATCTGAAGTTGCCACAGATTAATGAGTTGGATGAAAGTCGTGCGAAACGGCATCTTGCCGCACTGACAGGCCTGTGGCGCCGGATGGGAGACGCATTGCCGGACGGTCTGGCGGTTGTGCGGCATGTGCTGGAACTGCCATTCGGAGAGTTCCTCGCTCCACTACCTGTCGTTGAAGGATCGCTCGATCCGTTGGCGCCTCGTGTCATGATGGCCCTGTATGACAGGTTGCGCACCGAATTCGGAGAAGTTTCTCCGTCGAAGCGAAGGGAAGCGGCGCCCGCAGGCAGCAGGCTCCGCGCCCTTCAGAACGGGTTATCCTCTCCGGACCTGCGGTCAGCTCCTGCTGACGATACTCTGTCTGTTTATGGATTGCGCGATCCTGCTGCGTGTGCAGACTTTGCCGCCGCCCGTGCCAGAACGCTTATTGAGGCAGGGTGCCCTGCACGGGAAATTGCAGTGATGGTGGATGGTGATCCACGTCAGGTAGCCCGGGCATTCAGGGAGCAGGGTGTTCCGATTTCAGGTCTGCCCGAATGTCTGCCCGAACGCGATGTCCCGGGTGAGATGGTTCTGCATCTCCTTCTGGCAAAACGGTCGCCTACACCAGCAATGGTGCTGGCTGCATTGGCGCTATCTCCCCTGATGCCCTGGAGTGCGCAGACAGGGCGCGAACTGGCAGAAAAACTGATCCAGGGAGATTTTCGTAGTCAGCTTCTGGAAGCCGACCCTGATCATGTGGCTCTCTGGAATGATATCCGCGCTTCGGCTGGCAGTCGTGCGCAGCTTCGTTTCCTGTTGGAACGGATCTGCGACCGTCTGCCACAAGGCAAGATCATACGTGCACGTCTTGCTCCACTGCAGCACCTGCTCACAGGAGATGGTGCTCCGGACTGGGAAGTCATTCTGCGCAGCGTGCAAATTGCATCTCCCGAAGCTGGTGCGTCTTCATACAATCTGGAGGGAGTCAGCCTTTGGTCGCCTCGGGAAAGCCCCTGGCGTCCCTGTCGTCATCTGATCATCGCCGACTTTACCGAAGGACTTTATCCTGTCCGGCCACGCGCTAATCCCATGTTTCTTGACAGTGAGATCATTCGTATCCGCGAGAAGACCGGCTTGAGGATGCGCAACCGAGCCGAAAGTCTCTCTCACAGCCTTGATCTTTTCACGGAACAGCTTCAGGCCTCAAACGGTAGTGTAACTTTCCTTGTCCCTTATCGCGATCTGGCGGGTGTACGACATGCGCCTTCAGCAGGACTTTCGCTTGTCGCCCGTGCGGTTGAGGGCGTTGCAGACGCGGCAGATCTCATCATCGATCTTTCGCGTGTCGCACCGCAGGACTGGCCGGTGATATTTCACGAGATTCCTTCCGTCCCGGATCTGCGGGTCCTACCTGATGCGCTGGATTTCAGCGGATATGATCTGCTGGCACTCAGACGCGACGATGATGGTGCGGCTAAACCGCAATCCCCGAGCCGGTTGGAAACGCTGATTGTCAGTCCGCTTGCCTGGCTTCTCAATGAACTCGGAGCGACGGATTTGTCCTGGTCGGCCGATACACTGGATGTGCTGACCATGGGTAATATCGCCCATGATGTGTTCGAGCATGTGTTTCTGCCCAATGTGGCCCCCCCCGAGGATGAGGCGCTGGCTGCAGCTGTAGCTGATGCCTACGAACGCGCCCTGACACGTCACGCCTCATATCTTCGCAGTGCATCATGGGAGATGGAGCGTCGTGGTCTCGAACGCGACATTCTGTCAGCTGCACGTCGCTGGTGCGATCATCTGCATGCTCTGGGTGCGAAAATCATCGGCAATGAACTCTGGCTTGAGGGAGAGGCCCACGGCGTCCGCCTGCACGGCAAGGCTGATGTCATCCTTGAATTGCCCGACGGCACACTGCTGGTAGTCGACCACAAGAAGAGCGGTACACGCCGTCGCCGCAACCGGATGAATGCAGGCTGGGACCTGCAGACCGGTTTGTACCGGGACATGATAGCGCGGCCGGTTCGTCGGGAAGGGGACAGTATGGAATTGCTGACTGGCCGTCCGGTCGGAATCGCATACCACCTGATGAACGATGGCGGCCTGTTGAGCAGCGGTGTTGCAATGGTCAAGGGGACGCCGGCCCAGGATATGGGCGACGAGGTCAATGTGGCGGCAGTTGCCCAGTTGACCACACGGCTGGCGGAACTTGGAGTGGGCCGGATTGTGCTGAATACCACTGATGATTTCTCTTTCTTCGAGAAAAAAGGCGGGTTCACACCCTATGCGCTGGCTGATGGTAGCCCGTTGGTTCATGCTTTCATGCGCGAGGTAGAGCAATGAGGATGTCGCAGGATCATGGGCTGGTGATCGTTCCTGCGGGTGCGGGGGCGGGCAAGACGCACCGGATAATGAGTCAACTCTCAGACTGGGTCCGACGCAGGCTTGTGCGTCCCGACCGCATCCTCGCTGTGACATACAGCGAGGTGGCGGCCAGTGAACTGCGCGAACGTATTCGGGCAGGTCTTTTGGCAGAAGGACTGATCAGTGAAGCTTTGGCAGTCGAACGTGCCTATGTCTCGACGATCCATGGGCTGGGCCTCCGGCTGCTGACCGAGCATGCGCTGGCTGCCGGCGCTTCGCCACAGCCGCGCCATTTGGGCGATGCGGAACGAGACCTTCTGATCCGTCAGACTCTTGCTCGCACCGAGGCGCTCAATCCGATCAAGGCTGAACCGGAACGTTTTGGATATCGCGTCAGTTGGCAGAAAGGGGAAACAATCGAAGACGCCTTACGCACCAAGGTTCTGGCAATGATTGAGCTTCTGCGTGGCCTTGGCGACACGGGGTGCGCCCCGAGCTTGATCGAGCCGGCTTTGACGCGTCTGGACAGGATTTATGGTGCGGTGTTGGATAATCCCACCGCCGCGTACGACTGCCTGATTGCCGCAATCGAAACCATACTGGAGGACTTTCCTGAGGGTGGCATGGCTAGTGTTACCGCCACGGGACCGCTCAAGACACTAGAAGAAAATCATACTCTGTTTCTCAAGGTTAGGCACAATCCGGAATTGCTCAGGCATGACTGGGGTATCTGGGAAAAACTACGTAAACTTTTCACGTCAAATATCCGCACCAAGACGCCGGCCGGCTATGATGATCGGGCGGCAGCAATCATGGAGGCAGCGGATGTCCTGCCGATGCATCCCGGTCCGCTTGCAGATGCAAAATTGCATCTTAGTTGTCTGGTTACTTGTGCGCAGGAGGTGGCGCAGGTCTACGATGCTTGCAAGCGCAAGCTTGGCCTAATTGATTTCGCCGACATGATTATCGGCGCCGAGCGTCTTCTGCGTACCGACGCGGATGTCCGAAAAGCCGTCCTGGATGAGATCGACTGCGTCATCATCGACGAATTTCAGGACACAAATCCCGTGCAGTTCGCCCTGTTGTGGCAACTGGGGGCTCATGCGTCACGCACACTTCTGGTGGGTGACGTGAAACAATCTATCATGGGGTTTCAAGGGGCGGACCCACGACTGTTACAGGCACTGGTTACCGCACATGTCGATTTTACACAGCCTTTGACTCATAACTGGCGCTCGACACCAGAGGTCATGCAATTCGTGAATGCCGTAGGAACCGGCCTGTTTGGCGCGGACTACAATCCGTTGTCCGCGACCCGCGATCCGGTGGCGGGACCAGCGGTGGAACTGCTGAGTATTACCAAAGGCAGACGAGTGCGGAACGCCTCGACGCCGCAAGAGCATGTGGCCGAGCGCATAGCGCGCATCCTGACCGATCAGGAAAAGGTTATTGACCGTCGTACCAGTCAGGCACGTGTAGTGCGTCCTTCCGACATCGCGCTTCTGGTCCGTAGTCACGCCACAGCTGCCCGCTATGCTGAGGAATTGCGTTCACGCGACGTTCCTGTTCGCATTGCAGAAAATGGATGGTCCGCAAGTCCTGCGATACAGACCGCTCGCGCCGCGCTTCTATATGCTGCGAATCCGGAGGATATCCACGCAGCACTTCTGCTGCGGACACTTGGTCCTGATCCTATCCCTCTGGAGACAGCACTTACGCAGCAGATCGATGGCCTGTTTGTAAATGATGCTGTGTTGAAGCGTCTGGCAGCGCTTGCAGACCAGTTGAGGGTATTACCGGTTTCGGCGGCGTTAGATCTGGTTCTGGAAAGCGCAGGCATCAGACGCTGGGCCCAGAGCCTGTCGGGGGCCTCTCAAGCCCGCGCGGATCTGCTGCGACTGGAAGCCGAGGCCGAAGAGTTTGAAGCCGCACATCGCGATCTCAAGGCGGCTTCGGGTTTTCACGGAGAAACAATAAAGGTTTTCCTTGGCTGGTTGGACTCCCGTGCGAGTGAACGTGATTTCGATCGTCGTCCGGATCCGGCCGCTGATAACGCCGAAGCGGTAGAGATTGTTACTTGGCATGCTTCGAAGGGGCGGGAATGGCCGATTACGGTGGTCGCTGAATTCGACGGCGACATCAAGGAGCGGGCCGGCACGACCATAGCCCGGTTCGATGCACTTGATCGGATTGATGACATGGCTTCGGTGCTGGCTTCGGCTCGGCTGATTCATACGCCATCTTTTGCCGCCTCCGAGGCACAAAAGCGTTTCATTGAGGACAGACGTCCAGACTTTGAAACCAATGCTCGCTGTCTTCTTTATGTCGCGCTGACGCGGGCGCGTGACCGGCTTGTGCTGGAATGGCCCGATTTTCTGAAGGCTCGCGAAGACACTGCTCATGAAGCAAGCTGCCTTTTCCACGTTTTCGAGGATGCCTGCTCACCCGTGATCGGTCCAGACACTCTGCGGATCGGCGGAACTGATTGCCCTGCCGTCATCACGTCCGTACCGAATTACGCGCCGTTGACGAAATATGATGGTGCTCAGGACATGCGTATGGTCCGCTTCGGTGCGGCCATCGCCCTGCCGGCCACGCCGCTCACACCTTGGCGACTCCAGCCATCACAGACCCCAAGCATCAGTAATATTCCGGCGAGCCGAAGCATTCCTCTCGGCACACCTTGGCCACGTGCAGTGAATGACGCCGCACGTGGCACGGCATTGCATCTGGCGCTGCGGACCTATCTGACGCACCCTGACTTGGCGGAAAGGTTGCCCGCCTCCACCGGCCTTGACGTCGAGACGCTCGCCTTGGTGGCGAATCGCGCGGAAGAACTGAAAACCTGGCTGGCCGAGCAGGGCTACACGGATCTACGCTGTGAAATTCCGGTTTTGGGCTATTCACCGGAAGGTGCCGAAATCCCCGGTATCATCGACCTTCTGGCCATCGGCTCCGAAGGCTGCCTCGTGATTGATCACAAGAGCGGCGGCACGGGCGAAGGGCTCGGCCCATATTGGCCACAGCTCTCCGCCTATGCACGGCTGGTTCCAGCCTTTTTGCGAGAACGGCCCCTGCAAGGGGTGGCGGTTTTCTGGATCGACCATGGCAGGCTGGAGCTGGTGGAGCAATCCGCACTGCTGCTAGCCAGATGCGACGGTGGCGAACTCTGTGAGAAAAAACGATTTTAGGAGATATCATGAATAGTCTTGAATCACATTTCGTTTGCGGAACTTGGTTCAAGTCCGCAACCCTAAGATACGCCCGTGGGACTATGCGAACCTTCTACGAGGTTATTGCATATTATCATGCCATGTTTCTCGACTGGTGGTTCGTAGACATGCGCCAGTTGCGCTGCGGTCGTCGGGAGTTGGATGAAGACAGGGGACATCCATTCCTGTTCCTGGACTTTCAGGCGACGACCATAAAAATATCCAAGTCTGACCACGCACTATACGACCAGGCACCTTATTGTCCGTCTGGCGTGCTTATTGGTCCCGATACAATGCCCGCCATTCGTGATCGCAATAGATCATATATGCATCTGCCGGAAAGACTTCAGTTGCGTAACCCCCGCTCCGGGTTCCTGCCCGGTGATTACCCAAGATAAGAAAATATCATCAACGTACTGACGCTTTAGCAGCCTGTCGGGCTGGGTTACCCTCGGAAGTGCCGCGGCTGTAGGTGATGAGATTAGCGGCTTCATCCCGTTTGACCGATCCCAGCCGTATCTTCTGCCGCCTGATCTAAAGTCGTGGCTTCCTGCTGACTATATGGCGCATTTCATTGTCGCCGCTGTTGAGTGGGTTCCGATGACCGCGTTCTGCTTGCCGGTGCGCACGGGTGGCAAGGCGGAGTATCATGCGCGTCTAATACTGACCCTTCTGATCTTTGGTTACGCGAACGGGATTTTTCTCCTCACGGTGGATCAAGCGGACGACATATCGTGACATCGGGGGCACTTCGTGGCGGCGAACCAGAATCCGGATCACGACACGATTGCTGCCTTTAGCAGAACGAACCGGAAGGCTATTGAAGCGGCATTTACGCAGGTCCTGCGTGAACAGTTGGCTGTGGATATCACGAAACTGATGAAACAGGCGGAGCACGCGGACGCCAACGATAGTGATCTGAAGGCATTGCCGGAAGAACTTGCACGCTGGGAAACGCTGAAAGCGAAATTGGATGAAACCTGTGCCCGTTTGGAAGCCACGCGAAGGCGCGGGCAAGTGGCTGCGACGAAAAACGAAACTATCGTTCTTAAATAATCCGGCAATCAGACCACTTAAACTGGTCACGAAATCGGTTAGGCGGACTGCCGAGGGCCTTGCGGAATGCAAACGCAAACGCGGATGCCGTGGAATAACCAAGAGTATGCGCGACCTCTCCAACCGGCAGGCCTGATGCCAGCATGCCAACGGCGGCCTGCATCTGCACCTGCCGACGATAGTGACTGAAGCTCATGCCGGTTTCGACTTCAAACAACCTGGCCAACGTCCGACTGCTGGCCCCAGCCACATCCTGCCATTCGGACAGTGACCTGCCATCCGCCGGAAAGGCCATCAGCGCATCCGTGACACGCCGCAGCCGTGTATCCGAAGGACGCGGTACACCCAGAGGTTCGGAGTGTGCCAATGCGATCTGGTCCAGCAGCACCGCCACCATGCGCGACGCCGGTGAAGGAACGGGATAATCTGCCGGACATCTGGCAACCGCATCAATCAGTTCCTGCAACAGCGTTGTAAGGGCGATGATGCGACAGGATGGCAGAAAATCACGGCACATCTGCGGCGCAATCAGCACGGCACGCAGCCTGCTTTCCTTGGGGCTATGAACGGCATGCACCACACCCGGTGGCAGCAGGAGTGCCCGCCCGGGCGGTACCAGCCACTGATTCTCTTCGGTCGTGACGCGGATCACGCCATGCGTGGTCGCCAGAAGCTGTCCAAGATCAGGGTGGCAATGAGGTTCGACATCCGCAGCTTCCACATGATGCTCTGCATGCACGCGCACTGGACGTAACTTTGTAGGAGGCGTGCGATCAGCAAGACTGCTGGCCTGCAGGGATCGATATTGCTTCATCTGGCATATTTTCGACAGTTTATGGCATCCTGTCGAGCGCTGGATAAAAAATCAGTCTGTATAGCAGAGAGTATGACACGTTCCGCGAAAACGCTTCTGCCCTGGCTGATGATCTTCGGTGCTGGTGTCTGCCTGCGGACCGGAATTGCATCCCTTTCTCCCATCCTCGACCGGATCGAACGAACTCTTGCCATCTCCAACGCCGAACTGGGCTTGCTGACCACACTTCCAGTCCTGTGCATGGGCGGCCTCTCCCCGCTCGGACATAGGCTGGAACGGCGACTTGGCCTGAAACGCTCCATGATAATGGCATTGGCCCTTCTGACGATCGTCCTGCTGCTCCGCCTCGACGGTGGCAGCTATGAAGTGCTGCTTTTCACGGCCGTCGGGGTAGGCGTGGCCGACGCGATCATCCGGCCACTGCTGTCGGGTTTCATCAAGGGTGAGTTTGCCTCTCGCGCGCCTGCGGCCATGAGCGTCTATGCGGCCAGCATGGGCGTAGGTTCAGCCGTGGCCGCATTCGGAACGCCCCGCATCAGTGATGTCACCGGGAGCTGGCCGCTGGGGCTGGCTTTCTGGGCGCTTCCCACGGCACTTGCCGGGTTTTGCTGGATACTATGGCGTGAGGATATTGCTGCGCCTGCGTGCTCCGCGTCACAGCCCTCTCTCACGATCAGCCGGAACGGCATTCTTGGACTGACGCTGTTCTTCGGTCTTCAGGCTGGGATCAATTACGTCGCAATAGCGTGGCTGCCGTCCCTGTATGGTGCCCTGGGCTATTCTGACCATACTGCAGGGCTTCTTGTCGCCATCATGATGCTGTTCCAGACGAGCATCAGTTTTTGCATGCATGTCATCATGCGCGCTCTAAAACTTACAACCATCAAGGCAGCCCTGATTTTTTCCGGCCTCGCCATTCTGGGTACTCTCAGCCTGCTGCTCGCAAAGCCGCTGCCATGGCTGGCACCTTTGATGATCGGGATTGCGACGGGAGGCCTGTTCCCGATAGCGCTCCTCCAGCCTCTGGATTTCGCGCACGGCAGATCAGAGGCGACACGCCTGGCCGGGCTAACCCAGACGGGCGGTTATCTGCTTGGCGGTATCCTGCCGTGGATTACAGGTTTGCTGATCGATCAGCTCGGCGTTGCCCCGGCACTCCTGACGTTGCTGGTTGGTAGTGCCAGCCTGCTTGCCGTGGTGACGGTGGCGATCCAGCGCATTTATCAAAAGTGATATGCTCGCCACGAACGTCTGCTTTCCGGTCCATTCTGGAATGATTTAAATGTCCCAAATGAGGGCGTAAGCGGAGCCGTTCAAGTTTCCATAAAGCGGACGGTCGGCAATAGTGCTCGTTATCCGCCGATGTCCTCCTCCAGACTTCTGATTGCTGCATGTGCAGCTGATCAGGAGAAAGTATCATGGAAAA
>NZ_JBDNXK010000094.1:0-11568 GCF_047721705.1 Acetobacter sp.
AAACAAAACAAAAAAAAATTCAAACAATTCCCAAGACCAAAAAATATTATTTTTTCAATTTAAAATGCCAGGAAAGAATGATCAATAAAACAAGTCTCTATTGTAGCGCGGCATCGACTCCCTTGAATAAAAACTTAGGAAGATACAGTCGCTAAATGGGAAGGACTTCTTAAAATACCCCGTGCTTCTCACAAACGGTTCATGTTTTCTTCATGCGCACGGGAAACATTAAAATACGGACAGCACAGAGAGCGCTGATACATCTATAAAGCATTGATTAGCATAGACAAAAACCGGATTTTCCTCCAATCTGGGGACTGCGCCTCGCAGCCAGCAAAAGAATGCAACAGATTTGCCCCAATACCACCATGGGAGCCATGCTACTGGTAAGAGGCGATAACAGGAAACGAGTGTTTTTCATGCAAACTAAATCGATTGCTCTCGTATTGGCGGCTATCGTCGGGAGTATGCCTGTCTGTGCAATGGCACAGCCTATGCCGGGTGGCGGTCGTCATGATGGGGGTGGCCCCGGCGGCGGACGGGGCGGCGGCTATGGTGATGGACCCGGCGATCACCGTGGTTTTGATAATCGTGGCCGCGGCATGGGTGGTCGGGCAAATTACGGTCCCCCTCCTCCACCAATGAACAATAGATGGCGTCCGGGCCTGCGCTACTGGGGTGGAGATCCGTGGATTGATAACTGGCAGTCGTATCGTGGTCTTTACGCCCCGCCTTATGGTTATCGCTGGGTACAGGCTGGCGACCAATTTCTGCTGACTGCCATCGCAACCGGCATCATTTCCGCCGTGGTTGCAGGCAGCGTGATGAATGGTGGCCCGCGCTAACACGGTTTTTCAGTTTCCGGACATTGCCTTTTCAGGCTTTGTCCGGAAGTTCGGTTAATCTGTCACGTAGAATAGAAAAAGCATCCATATTGAGCGATGGAGGCACAACAGCTTCCCCGCTCTTCCGCAAGGCCCAGACCCGTTCATAAGCCAGCAGGAGCTGCTCCAGAAGATGCCGCCCGCTTGCTCCCTGGAACTCTCCCCGACGCCTCATTAGATCTTCAGCGATAAAAAGCAGTCGCTGGGCCGCGTCCCACTCTCCCTGGTCGCAGGCAGAGTGAACGATAGCAAGCAATCTCTGTGACAAGCGCCGATTGGAACGCTGGGCTCGCCTCTCCTGAAGCGGAGGCCCTTCGTCCGCAAGATCATCACAGCGTCGACCGTAATCCATTCCACCTGATCACAGCATGAGGCAGGAGCGAAATCGCGTCGCTTCTGCCTTTATTCAAAAACGTTCGCTTCGAAAGCCTCTTCCCACGAGCCGGTTGTCGAAGCACGACTGTATTCCGTTGAGCGGTTCTCGAAGAAATTTGCATGCTCGACGGCATTGAGCATGTCATCCACCCACGGAAGCGGGTTGTTTTCCAATGCACCGTAAATCGGGTCGAGGCCGATCTGACCGAGCCTACGATCCGCGATGAAACGGATATAAGCCTTCACGTCGTCGGGCGTGAGACCTTCAACTGGCCCCGCTTCGAAAGCCAAATCAATAAACGCATCTTCATGCTCGACAATCACACGGCAGATTTCCGTGATCTCGTTACGCAGATGCTCGGTCCAGATTTCCGGATTTTCCGACACGAATGTCCGGAACAACCGCGCCATGGAGAGACAGTGCAATGTCTCATCACGCACTGACCAACTAACAATCTGCCCCATGCCCTTCAGTTTGTTGAAGCGCGGAAAGTTGAGCAGGATGGCGAAGGATGCGAACAGCTGCAGACCTTCGGTAAAAGCACCGAAAGCAGCAAGGGTTTTGGCGATTTCATGCTTATTCTCCACCGAGAACGTCTGCATGTAATCGTATTTGTCCTTCATCTCCTTGTATTTGAGAAAAGCGGAATACTCCGTTTCCGGCATTCCGATCGTATCAAGAAGATGGCTGTAAGCCGCGATATGAATCGTTTCGATGTTCGAGAAGGCCGACAGCATCATGAGGACTTCAGTCGGTTTGAAAACCTGACTGTATTTCTTCATGTAGCAGTTATTCACTTCTACGTCCGACTGCGTGAAGAAGCGGAAAATCTGCGTAACCAGATGACGTTCGCCTTCATTCAGAACGCGATGCCAGTCCTTTACATCATCGGCCAGCGGCACTTCTTCCGGTAGCCAGTGAACACGCTGCTGCGTCAGCCACGCATCATACGCCCACGGATAACGGAAAGGCTTGTAGACCGGATTGGCGGTCAGAAGATCAAACTTTTCCTGCGTTGACATCACAGCACCCATATTTATTTGATAATTTACTCAGCCACGCAGACAGGCCGGATTATTGGCAGGCGAGACATTCTTCATAATTCGTACTACCGTCCTGCGCCGCTCCAACATCGATCTTCTGTTTCTCCGCCACATTACTCACCGTGTCAGCACGCTGGATCGACAGGGAGCGACAGTAGTAGAGCGACTTAACGCCCTTCTTCCATGCCATGTAATGAATCTGATGAAGATCACGCTTGTGGACATTGGCTGGCAGGAAAAGATTGACCGACTGGGCCTGACAGATGAACGGCGCACGGTCAGCAGCGTGCTCGACAATCCAGCGCTGATCCAGTTCAAACGCCGTCTTGAAAACATCTTTTTCATCCTGCGTCAGGAAGTCGAGATGCTGCACACTGCCCTGTGTCAATGTGATCGATGACCAGACAGCTTCCGTGTCGTGCCCTTTTGCAGCCAGAAGCTGCTTCAGATGACGGTTGCGAACCGAGAAAGAACCAGAAAGGGTTTTCTGCAGAAATACATTGGCCGCAATCGGCTCGATGCCCGGGCTCGCATTCCCCGCAATGATCGAAATCGATGCCGTCGGTGCAATGGCCAGCTTGTTCGAAAACCGCTCATGCACGCCATATTCAGCCGCATCCGGGCATGGTCCACGCAGATCGGCCAATTTCCTAGAAGCGACGTCTGCCTGTTCCCGGATATGCTTGAATATCTTCTTGTTCCATACCTTCGCGATTACACTTTCGAATGGAACATTCCGCGCCTGCAGGAAGGAATGAAAGCCCATCACGCCAAGACCAACGGAGCGTTCCCGCATGGCGGCGTAGGTTGCCCGATGCATTTCCTTCGGCGCACGCTCAATGAAGTCCTGCAGCACGTTGTCGAGAAACAGCATGACATCCGCGATAAACTGCGGATTGTCGTGCCATTCGTCCCACGTCTCAAGATTGAGCGAAGACAGGCAGCAGACTGCCGTGCGATCCTTGCCGTGCTGGTCAATGCCCGTCGGCAATGTGATTTCCGAACAGAGATTGGAAGTCTTCACCTCCAGTCCGGCCAGCTTGTGATGCTCGGGACGCGCATTGTTCACGTGATCGGAGTAAACAATGTACGGCTCACCCTGTTCCATGCGGGCCGTGAGGATACGAATCCACAGCGAACGGGCGGAAATCTTGCGAATGACCGAATGATCCTTCGGTGACAGCAGGGCCCACTCTTCATCGGCTTCTACGGCGCGCATGAATGCGTCCGGGATGAGAACGCCATGATGAAGATTCAGCGCCTTGCGGTTGGGGTCACCACCTGTCGGACGACGGAGTTCGATAAACTCCTCGATCTCCGGATGCCATACCGGCAGATACACAGCGGCGGACCCACGACGCAGTGACCCCTGAGAGATCGCGAGTGTAAGACTGTCCATCACCCGGATGAACGGGATCACGCCCGATGTCTTGCCGTTCCGCCCGACATTTTCACCAATGGAACGAAGGTTGCCCCAGTAGGAACCAATGCCGCCACCTTTCGAGGCCAGCCAGACATTCTCGTTCCACAGGCCAACAATACCTTCCAGACTGTCATCCGCTTCATTCAGGAAGCAGGAAATGGGCAGACCTCGGGTGGTGCCGCCGTTGGACAGAACGGGCGTCGCTGGCATGAACCAGTGGCGGGAAATGTAATCGTACAGCCGCTGCGCATGCGCAGCATCCGCACCATAATAGGAAGCAACACGCGCGAAGAGATCCTGATAGCCTTCTTCAGGAAGAAGGTAACGGTTGTTGAGCGTCGCTTTGCCAAAGTCGGTCAGCAGCGCATCGCGGGAGCGATCCACCCGCACCGGGTGATGACCCGGCAACTGCACAATATCATCCAGCATATCAGGCTCGAAAAGTGTGCCTTCGTCTTCGCCACCAACAACACGGGAGACGGGGTGGAGATCGGACATGGTCAGGCTCACTCTTTTCGGCTCCACAAAGTCGGAAATCGCTAGATCGGTGGGGTAGAGACAGACTTATCGTCGTCCTGCGGCAACACAATATGCGGTAAGCAATTCGAACGCCAGCACAAGATATAGGGTAAAGAGGCAAAAAAAAGATTGACGACCGCAAGAGTCGCAGCTTTCTGCGCTTCCTGCTTCATGTCATTTCAATCGAAATTTTGTTCTGATTTTGTTCTGATTTCAAGGCCGAAGACGGCCAGAAAAATATCCCGCTGTTTTTCCAGCCTTTAACGGTCGATCTGCCCCAGCAGCCCCGACAGCTCCATACGCTGCCGTGATTCGGAGATACCCGCTCCGACGGCCAGCGCCGCCTCCAATGCCCGGCGCCCGGCCTGTGCATCGACCACCACAGGCGCACCGTCAAGACAGGACGCTGCGAAGGCGCGGTGCTCGGCTTCAAGAGAATCATGCTCTTTCCACGATGCGGCCTCTCGGCGAAAACCACCCGTTCCCGGCAGAGGCATGCCTTTCTCCCGTCCGATCATGACCAGCTCCCGCTTGCCAAAATCGGCGGAAAGATACCCCTCCTCCGAAAACAGCCGCATCTTGCGCTCGGTCTTGAGCGAAATCCGGCTGGCCGTGATGGTGGCCACACATCCGTTAACGAATCGTACACGCGCGTTGGCGATGTCCTCATGTTCGGAACTGACCGCAGCCCCCACTGCATCCACCTGCTCGATCGGGCTTTCGACAATGGCGAGAATCAGATCGAGATCATGGATCATCAGATCCAGAATCACTGAAACATCGGTGCCACGCGGTTTGAACGGCGCAATGCGCGTCGCTTCTATATAGAGAGGACGTTTGATTCGGTCCGTGATGGCTTCATATTCCGCCGAATAACGCAGGAGATGGCCGACCTGCAGCACCTTGCCCGCGTTACGGGCCAGCGTCACCAGCTCATCGGCTTCCGCCAGCGTGGCCGCCATCGGCTTTTCAACCAGCACGTGCTTCCCTGCCCGCAAAGCCTGCGCAGCCAGTTCGAAATGCATCTCCGCGGGCGCAGCGATGATGACGGCCTGAACCTGAGCAAACAGCTCATCGAGGTCGTCAAAGGCAGTTGTATGCGCCTCCTTTGCAAGCGCACCAGCCTTGGCAAAGTCCGGATCGAACAACCCCACCAGCGTCTCACGTGACGCAGCGGCGGATTTCAAAGCGTGGAACCGCCCGAAATGTCCGCACCCCACAAGCCCCACACGCAACGTTGCCGAAGAATTGCCCTGTACCATGCCTAGCCTCTGAAACTGTTGCGGCACAGAAGCACGCCAACGCACGAATGGAAACGCTTCACGCGCAGATCACCTATCGCACGGAACGATAATATGCCTCCCCCAGCGACGCCGGAGCCTCGCCACCGGAGCGCCCCACCCGCCGAATCACGGCCGGTAGCATGATGAACAGTAGCGTTCCCAGATAGGGCAGCATGTTTAGAATCGGCGCCGCAACAGGCCAACCACGCGCCTGCCCCAGAAAACCGATGGCGCTGATCAGCCCAAACAGCAGACCACCGGCAGCCGCATTGAAAGGCCGGAAGCCTGCGAAGATCACCAGAGCGACGGCAATCCATCCCCGCCCGGCCACCATACCCTCGGACCAGCTCGGAATCATCGCGAGACTGAGATACGCCCCGGCAGCTCCGGCAAGAGCCGCGCCAGCCGTGACATACCAGAACCGAATCGCCCGGACCGATATGCCCGCCGCATCCGCCGCTGCCGGATTCTCACCCACAGCCCGTACATTCATCCCATGTCGGGTGTAAAACAGCATCCAGTGCAGAGCGGCGGGCAGCAGAATGTAAGCAGGGACAATCAGCAGATTCTGGCTGAAGAACGCGGGGCCGATCACGGGAATCGCGGAGAGGACCGGAATCGCGACAGGCTGGAACACGGCTGAGACCGGCTGCCCCGCAACGGAATGACCGATGGCAGCCGATAGCCCCACACCGAGAAAGGTGGTCGCCAGCCCACACAACACCTGACTTGCCTGCGCGAGGACGGCAGCGGATGCAAACACCATCCCGCCGAGCGCTCCGACGACCATGGCCGCCAGTAAGGCGATCCACGGATTTCCGGTTTCAATCGCCACCAGAACCGCCGTAGCGGCTCCCATCGACATCAGCCCTTCCACGCCAAGATCCACCACACCGGCCCGTTCGGCCAGCACTTCTCCCACAGAGGCGATTGCCAATACGGCGCCGCTAAGCACGGCGGTCGAGAGAAGAGCAGTCAGCATCGCAATCATGATGGCCTCCGTGCGGCAGCGGACGTGGTGGAAACGACCGGACGGTAGTGGGCACACTCATCGGCGATGGCGACAAACAGGAGAACCAGCCCCGTGATGGCTAGCACCGCCGTTGCCGCGACCTGCTGCGTCTGGAGCACGATTCCCACGTCGAGAATCAATGCCATCAGAAGGGCGGACGGGATCACGGCGAGACAGGAACCGCGCGCCAGCACGGCCACAACAATCCCCAGATAACCAAAATTGTCGGCCATGCCGCCCTGAAGGCGATGCACCGTTCCGGCGACTTCAAACATGCCTGCCAGCGCGGCCAGCGCTCCCGACAGCAACATGGCCGACACGATACGGACCTTGACCGGCATGCCGACATAACGGGCGACGCCCGCGCTCGCCCCGCTGATGCGCACCTCATACCCCCACCGGGTCACGGACATGATCGCCGCCAGTCCGCATACGATCAGAAGCGCGAGCGGAAAGCCCCAATGCACCACGCCCCACATGTCGGGAATCGTCACGGGCAGCCGTTCCGTGGACGCCAGCGCCCCCGTTACCCGGTCCCGCCACGGGCCCGTCGCCAGCCAGTAGACCAGCAGGCTCGCCACGAAATTGAGGAGGAGCGTGGTGATGATCTCGTTCACATTGGCGAACGCGCGCGCCAGAGCAGGCAGGAGAATCCACACCATGCCGCACAGCATCGCCACAACCGCCATAAGGGGAAGGATCAGAATCGCCGGGCCATGCACGAAAAGCCCCACACCTGTGGCACCCACGGCGCCCAGATAGAACTGCCCCTCACCACCAATATTCCATAACCCCATCCGTCGGGTGACGGTCACGGCGCTGCCTGTCAGAAGCAGAGGCGTCATGAAGAGTGCGAGATCTTCCAGACCGAATCGCGAGCCGATCGTGGATGCAACCACCAGTCGTCCGAGTTCGCCAATGTCGCGACCGGACATCGCCAGAACCAGACTCACGAGCGCCAGCGCCAGCAGAAGGGCAATGGCCCGACACACGAGAACTCGACGGGAAGAGGCGGTGGGAAACCGCTGAAACCGACTCATGATCGCGCCCCATCACGTCCGGCCATCAGCAGACCTATACGCTCGATATCAGCCTCTTTCGCATCAAGCACCGCCATCAGCCGCCCCCCGCACAGCACGCCAAGACGGTCCGACAGATTCAGCAACTCGCCCAGATCCTCGGAGACCACCACGACCGCAACGCCCTGATCCCGCAATGCGGTGAAATAGCCATGCATCGCGGCAATGGCACCGATATCGAGCCCACGGCTTGGGTAAGCCGCCACCAGAAGACGGCTGGCGATCCGTATTTCACGCCGCGCGACAAGGCGCTGCTGATTGCCGCCTGACAGGTTACGGACCGGCATGGAAAAATCGGGAATGCGCACTTCCGCTGTCGAAGCAATGTCGTCGGCCAGCACGCGCGCTGCCCCGGCACTGTACCAGGGGCCATTGCCAATGGGCGGCATGGCGTATTCGCGCAACGCCATGTTGTCCGTGATATCAAGCGAAGGTGCGAGGGCGCTGTTCAGCCGATCCTGCGGAATGTGCCCCACGCCTGCCTTGGCAAAGGCAGCCGCATCCTTCGGGGCAGCATCTCCATCCAGAAGCAATGCGCCAGCAGAAGGCGTAATCAGACCGGTCAGAACCTCCGTCAGTTCCCGCTGGCCATTACCCGCCACACCGGCAATGCCAAAAATCTCGCCGCCGAAAATATCCAGCGTGACATCCGAAAGCTGTTCCACTCCGCGTGCGTCCCGCACGGTCACGTCACGGAGACTGATAACCGGTTTCGCACTTACGGGTGCTGCGCCAACCGGGCGCGCGTGCAGATTCTCCCGCGGCACTTCATGCCCCACCATCGTGGCGGCCAGCATCTCCGGCGAGCAGTCAGCCGTATCCCATGTACCGATCTTGCGCCCCGCACGCAGGACGGTCACGCGATCGGTGATGTCCATCACCTCGTCCAGCTTGTGACTGATGATAATCACCGCGTTGCCCTTGGCGCGAAACGCCTCCAAAGCCGCAAACAGTTCCCGCGTTTCCTGCGGCGTCAGCACGGCGGTCGGCTCATCGAGAATCAGCAGACGCGCCTCACGGGACAGCACGCGCAGAATCTCCACACGCTGCTGCTCGCCAGCAGAAAGCGATTCCACACGTGCAGCAGGATCGACCGGGAAGCCGAACCGCTCCGACAAGGCGCGGGTCCGTGCTTCCAGCACCGAACGGGACGTCCATTTCGGCGTTTCGTTCCAGCCAAGATGGATGTTCTCAGCCACGGTGAAGGCAGGCACCAGTTTGAAGTGCTGGTGCACCATGCCGATCCCGGCACGGATCGCGTCCTGCGGCGAGGTGAATTCAGCGCCGTAACCATCGAGGATGATCTCTCCCGCGTCCGCCTGATAAATACCGGTGACGATATTCATCAGAGTGGATTTTCCGGCTCCATTCTCACCAAGAAGTCCGAGAATTTCGCCGGGGCGCACATCGAGATCGACCGCCTCGTTGGCGATGACACCGGGAAAGTATTTGGACACACCGAGAAGTTGCAGCACCGGCGGCGTGCCACTGGGCAGGCTGTGCGCGTGCATCCGTGTCGTCGCGTCAACCAAGACCCGTCATCCCCTGCACGCCCCAGTCCCAGCCGTAAATTGCGTTGTCGTCCATCACCTTGCCTGCCGGAACGCGGATAGTCCCGTTATTGTCACGGATCGGGCCCTGAAAAGGTGTGTAACCCGCGAGTATACGATCCCGCATGGCGTCAGCCCGCATCCGGATATCTTCCGGGACGCTCTGTCCCCATCCATCCCGATCGGTGCCGTGCCCCAGTGTGAGGAAATGCGCGCCGGACTTCCACGTTCCGTTGAGCCGGGCGCGCACCTGCTCGACGTAGAAGGCGGCGAAATCCAGCACCACGGCACTGACGTAAGCATTCGGGCCAAAACGCCGCATGTCGAGGTTCCACATGGCCGCCTTGATCCCCCGGCTTTCCGCCACGCGGAGATAAGCAGGGTCATCCGTGATCCCACAGAGAAAATCGCAACCACTATCGACCAGAGCGGTTGCAGCCTGTGCCGCCGCCTGCGGGTCGAACCACGAATTGATGGCGACCGCGTGCATGGTGACGGCCCGATTGACCGACTGCGCTCCAAGCAGTGTCGCATTGGCGCTGGCATAGACGGAGGGAATGGGAAAGGTGCCGATATATCCAAGCCTGTTGGTTTTCGTCATCAGGCCGGCGGCAATGCCGATGATATAGCTCGGATACCAATGCGTGACATAATACCAGCCAAGATTGTCGGTCACGTTCACACCGTCACATTCGAGAAACGCTACATTCGGTGCGCGGATAGCCACATCGCGGATGAAATCGCCATAGTTGGACGTGCTGAACACCATGTTCGCTCCCTCCGCCACAAACTGGCGAAAGATGCGCGTGGCATCGGCGGAATAAGGCACACTCTCGACATAGACGGTGCGCAACTTCGGAAAGGCCTGTCGCACAGCCTGCACACCACGGTCATGCGCCGTCGTCCAGCCACCGTCGGTGATCGGTCCGGTATGACCGAATGCAATAAGGGCATCCTCCTCCCGGACTGGTGGAAGACCGGGGGCTTCATGCCCCATACGCCCCTCCGCACGCAGCAATCCCGGTCGCCAGAAGGCACTGCCTGCACAGGCACCCAGCCCCGCCAACACGGCACGCCTGCTTGGTAACCGACCTGTCTTTCTGCTCTCCCAGCCTGTCACCCTGTGCCTTTCCGCTTGTTTCGTTCACGTTCCGACACAGTTGTTGGACACCCGACTGAACGTCAAGATAAATCCTGTTCTTTCAGCAATTTGATCCCAGCTCGCTGCGCGCGGGCAATGGCCACGTCTTCTGGTCCGATCCCCCGACATGCATCCAGCACGATAAAGCTTTCGAAGCCGCACGCACGCGCGTCTATTGCCGTGGCCATGACGCAGTAATCCAGCGCCAGGCCTGTCACGAATACCCGCCGGATGTTCCGCTCCCTAAGCCATTCCTCAAGAATCGTGTGGGTCACACGGTCATTTTCGATAAAGGCGGAATAGCTATCCACTGCTTGGGACGTGCCTTTTTGCAAGGTCAGTGTAAGAGACCGTCGATCCAGCCCATCCGCCAGCGCAGCACCCTGGCTGCCCGCGACACAATGTGCAGGCCACTCGCCGCCCTGCCCCACGAAGGAACAATGCGCGGCGGGGTGCCAATCCTGGGTCGCCACAAGGGCACCGAACGGCAGTTCCATCAAGCGGTTGATGGGCGCGATGACAGCATCCCCATCAGGCACAGCCAGCGCACCACCCGGCAGAAAATCATTCTGCACATCGATGATCAGCAGCGCGTCGGCAATGGAAATTCTGGTCATGGTGAAAGGATAACGTAAGCGCCTTCGGCTGTCCCTTCCTTTGCTAGGCAATGACCATGATCATTGCCCCATCTCAGGTTCAGGACTAAGGGCGGAGGGCTTTCGCCACAGCCTTTCGGAGCGCCCGCCTTGTTCGTTATCGGCAAAATCCTGTCCATGACCATGATGCCCTCGGCCCTGCTGGTCGAAATGCTGCTGATTGGTCTGCTGCTGCATCGCTTCCTCATTGGCCGTGCCTTGGTAACGCTTTCGGCGCTTGGATTTGCCCTCTGTCTTTTCTTCCCCGTCGACCAGTGGGCCATTCGGCCTATTGAAGACCGTTTTCCGCAGGTACGCATCCCACCCGCTCATGTCGACGGCATTATCGTGCTGGGTGGTTCGATAGACGACCTTACGAGCGAGGACAGACAAACCCCCGTGACAGGGGCTGCTGGCGATCGCCTGACCACCTTCGTCACGCTGGCGCGCCGCTACCCTGAGGCGAAACTCGTCTTCACAGGCGGATCAGGAGACATAGAGCAAGGCATCACCAACGAAGCGAAATGGGTGCGCATTTTGTTCGAAGGACTGGGATTGCCCGATGACCGGGTGATTTATGAAAACCAGTCACGAACAACACGGGAAAACGCAACGGACAGCTA
>NZ_JBDNXK010000095.1:0-11458 GCF_047721705.1 Acetobacter sp.
TATCAACATACTGAATATTTCATCGACCAGTAATATTCAGGAGAATTATACGTGGGAAAGTATTTGCGGCGCATCTTGCTGTTTCTGCGCGCCGCTCTTCGTCCCGATGTTTTTTTGCAGGATCGTTCGGGGTCCGTTCTGGCTATAGCGGGCGTCAGTTTCGGCGTCCTGATGATCGGCATTGCCTCCGCCGTCAGTCTGGAAGAAGGCGTTGTCGTCCGGCAGGCTCTGCAGGATGCACTGGATTCCGCCGTTCTGGCGGGGGCGCGCCTTCAGAGCGGCACAGATCGCACGACCAGAATGACGAATGTCTTCTGGGCCAATTTCGCCCAGTCCCATCAGCCGAATTCTGTGGGTCCGGGCAACAGCACAGCAACGATCACCGATATCACGGACACTTCCACCGGTATCAGCATGTCGGCCAGCGCGCAGGTCAACATCATCCCTTATACGACCGCCTTTGCCCTCACCGTCAGCGCCAGCGCCAGCGGAAAGGCATCGACAACCGGGCTGGAACTGGCGCTTGTCATCGATAATACCGGCTCCCTTGGTCACAGCGGCATGCAGGCGACACGGGATGGAGCGAAGACGCTTATCAACGCGGTTTTGCCGGAAGGCGATGACACCGTGCAAAGCTGGATATCGATTGTTCCCTTTGGCGCGGAGGTGAATTTCGGCTCCCAACATACGGACTGGCTGAACACCGACATCAGTTCATACGCCTATGCTCCGGGAAGCTGGCAGGGTTGCATGATGGCGCGCACCGAAGGAGGCCACGATCAGGATGACGCAACGCCTTCTGAAGCGCCCTTCACCGCGTACTTCTATCCTTCGACTTACCCGACCTATGGGCTTTACGGCTGGACCTATGTGTCAGGCTCAAGCACGTTGCGCCTCACGACTTCCCGCAGCGGCACAAAGCCCGGCGACAACAGTTGGGCCACAGGATCGACCAACAATATCACAGAAGCATACAACTACCCGGAAAGTCCGAACGGAACGAACCCCAGCAACCCATCCGGTTGGTATGCCACCGGCCCCAATCTCGGTTGCCCCTATCAGCCTATCGTCCCGGAAACATCGGACAGGGACACGCTGCTCGCCGCAATCGACAACATGCGCATGGTGTGGCGCGGGGGCACCATGATCAACACGGGCTTGCAGGCCGGATGGCTGACCATCAGTTCACGATGGAAAGGATTATGGGGCGACGCTGATCTGCCACGTGATTCCGGCACGCAGAAAATCATCGTTCTCATGACGGACGGCATCAATGGATGGTTCCAGTCCTCAGCGCAGTACCCGGATGCCAGCGGCGATGGCGACATGACCGCTTACGGTCGGCTCAAAAGCAGCACTCTGGGAACCACAACCTATTCCGCGGCCTATACGCAATTGAACGCCATCACCAGCGAAATATGCACCAACATCAAGGCTCAGGGCATCACAATCTATGTGCTCCTGTTCAACCATTCATCATCGGTGGACGCGACCACGCAGTCCCTCATGCAGTCATGCGCCAGTTCAAACGATACTTACTTCGTTTCCCCAGACGCAACCTCCCTGCAGGAAACGTTCAGTCAGATCGGGCACGACGTCGCCAATGTCATAATAACGAAATGAATGCACAGGAAACCTCGCATTCCTAGCATCCTCACACTATCGTGAGTCGCCTGGTTTTTCTATTGCATGCGGTCCGATGAGAATGCGCCCACATACCCTCCGCCAACGCCTGAGGCGGCTCCTGTCCATGCTGTCGACCGGCATCATTCCGCCGACCGTTACGCATTGGTTCGGTGTGCGCGCCATCAATGTCGCGCCGGAACAGATCGCGGTCCGAGAGGGCATGCGCGCCGGTGTCGCCGTTGGGTCCGTCATGCTGCTGGCGTGGCACATGGAAATGTCACTCATGGCATGGTCGGCCTTCTCGGCCTTCTGGACCTGCCTCGTCGATCCCGGTGGGCTGCTGAAACGTCGGATCAAGGCTATTGCGACATTCGGCGTCTTTGGAACACTTATTACGGGTCTCCTGTCAGTGGCATCCGGACTGGGGTTGGTGCCTGTCTTCGCGGCGCTTGGTCTCTGCACCTTTCTGTGCGGACTGGCGCGCATGCGTGGCGCCATCGCCACACAGATCAGTGTCCTCTGCGCAATCGTCGGGGTGGTCGCCGTCTGTTATCCGCAAACGCCCACAGGGGCTCTGCAACTGGCCGGTCTATTTGCCAGCGGTTCGATCTGGGCGGCCCTGATCTGCTTCTTCGCATGGCCGGTCGATCCATTCGCACCCCAGAAGCTGGCATGTGCGGCGATCTTCCGTGAGCAGGCCGCCATGACCGCGCGACTGCTTGATCTCTCTTCGACCAGACTGGAAGAGCAGGAAGATCCTTATCACGCCATCAGCGCCTATCGACGGGCCATCCGGCATCGTATCGAACAGACCCGCTCTTCCGTCGAAGCGCTCTCCACCGACGTTCTTACCTGTCGCACCCGTGCCCGCCTCCTTCCAGCCATCGAAGCCAGCGACCGGGTGTTCGCTGCAATCATGGGCTTTGAGCACGCTGTCTTTTCCCGAAATGTTTCGCCTCTCGGACGCCGGACAATCAGACTGGTCACGGCCACGCTGCAACGTGTCGCCCGTGAACTGGGCCGCCCCCAGCCACGTCCCGGCAGCCTGACAAGGCAGATTGCGTTTCTCCGGACCGCCGGGTCGCCTCAAGGTGACCTCTTCGCGCGGGGCGCTCACATGTGCGCGGACGCTCTCTCGGACCTGCAAAACGCATGGGAGAAAGGACCGGCATCGGTAGGAGCAACAGAAGAACCGTCTCTCCGAAAAAACTCTCCACTGGCTTCAGGTTTTTTCGTCAGACATGCCCTGCGGCTGACAACAGGCGTTCTCGTTGCTTACGCCATTTCCCTTGCCCTCCACCTGCCTTACGCCTTCTGGGCGATGATGGCGGTGGTGGTCGTCACACAGCCGAGCATGAACATCACTCTGCCGCGCGCGCTGGAACGCATGGCGGGCAGTATCGCCGGGGGGCTGCTGGCAGCACTGGCAGGGGTTACGCTCCCCCAACCCGTCATCCTGCTGCTGATCTTTCCGCTTGCGGCCATCACCATCGCGCTGAGGAGTGTGAACTATACGCTGTGCGTGATGTTCATGACGCAACTGTTCGTGCTGGTCACTGACCTTGTTGCGACCACACAGGGTTGGGACGTAGGCCTTGAACGGGCTACCAACAACATCATCGGCAGCATTGTGGGACTGGCGGCCTGTGTGCTGCTCTGGCCGGAAAAACGCCCTGCCCCGCTTGCGGAACGTGTGGCGGAAGCCTTCACAGCCAATCTGCGCTACGCGGCCCTTGCGGCTCGGCCGGACAAAGCTGGGTGGAGCGAAATCGAACAGGCACGCCGCATCGCCGGAACTTCCTCAACACAGGCGGAAATCCTTTATCAGCAGACAAGGCTTGAAGGTTTGCGTCGCTCACCTTCCTTAAAGGCAAGCGCGGAGGTGCTGTTCATGCTACGGCAGCTTGCGGGGGCGGCCAGCATCTGGTGGCTCGAACAGCCGGTAGCCAGTGCGCCTGAAGGACAGGATCTTGTCACGCAACTGGACGAGATCCTCCAGTCTCCCGAAGTGCGGAACGGTGACCCGGTCACGCTGCTCCGCCTTCTACAATCTCTTGGTCTGGAAACAGCTTCTCCTCAATGGCGTGACAGAGCTTCCGCCATTTTACCCGCCATGATCCCATGAACCTTGTGAGTAGGGTGAAACTCGTCCCACCACAGATACGATGAGGGGTTGCGGCAGGCGACACCAACGCGCGGCAGTGTGGGCTGACAGGGCTGCGTCAGGTTTGTCAGATGATAGGCTGCGGCGTTGCTGACCACTTCTTCCATCGCCTCTTTCACGGAAAACCACTTGATGGTGATGCCATCGGTTTTCTCAAGAACAGCAAGATCGTCCCGCACATCGCGATCAAAATCCTGCTCGAACTGCTCTGCAAGCGCCACTTCTTCGGGATGACCTGCAAGCGCAGGCACCTGAGCCAGCGGATAGGAAAGCAGGATCAGGAAGCGACGCGCACCGCGACGGGCCAGCATCTCGACGGCATTCTGCACGTCCTGAGCGGAATCAAACGCCACATCCCGTTCCAGCACAGGTTTGGAAAACGCCATTTTCTGGAAAAAATCGTTGGCCGAGGCACCCAGAATATAGAGTGCACCCGGATCGACCTGCCGCCGGCCTGACAGGTACGACATGACCTGCGAACGCAGTCCCGTATCAGCCCAGCTATCCAGCCAGCTATCGTAATTGCCGCTTCCCGAACGGGCGCCACCCACGGCGTAATTGTCGATACCGACACCCATCTGATGCGCCAGAACCTCGACGGCGGTCGGTCCATTGCTCCACCGCCCTTCCCAGTATGTGCGGCTGCCTTCCGGAGCCGGAAGAATGACGGCACCCGGAACATGCGCCCGCACCGCTTCCGTGGTAAGCGTCAGCAGCGCGCCACTGTCACTGTAGCTGTCGCCAAAGACGTAGAGATGTGTGGCGGTGGGGGGGGTGGGGGGTGTGGTCTCAATTGCCCCAAACGCCGGTGCCAGCAAGCGCGACGATGCCCGCCGTCAGGGAGCCCAAAATCTTCTTCCGAAGGCGGCGCATGTCCATTTCGCTGTGTTTCCTTGTTTCGATTAGCAAGCTGCCGGACAGTAGAAGACGGCAATACACTTCTTTTCAAGACATGCCGGTACACAACAGTCAGGAGAGGCTGAGGATGCGTCGCGGCACCTTGCCACTCCCTTTCGCGCTTCCTATACCATTCACCCCCGCCATTCCGGCAAAAAGAGCCCCAAGAGCCCGCAGGACATTCCGGCCATGACCGAAGAGTTCCATCGCATCCGTCGCCTCCCTCCCTACGTTTTCGCGGAGGTCAACAAGGCCAAGGCCGCCGCCAGGGCCCGGGGCGAGGACATCATCGACCTCGGCATGGGCAATCCGGACAGCCCGACTCCACCGCATATCGTCAAGAAACTGGTGGAAACGGTCGCCGACCCGCGCAGCCACGGCTATTCCGTCAGTCGCGGCATTCCCGGCCTGCGCCGTGCGCTTGCGGGTTATTACGAGCGCCGCTTCGATGTGAAGCTGGACCCGGAAACGGAAGTGATCGCCACGCTCGGCTCCAAGGAAGGTCTCGCAAATCTTGCCTCGGCCATCACCAGCCCCGGCGACACCATTCTGGTGCCCAACCCATCCTATCCGATCCACCAGTTCGGCTTCATCATTGCTGGGGCGTCCGTGCGCTCCATTCCGGCCTATCCCGATGATGAGATGCTGCGCGCCCTTGAGCGCGCCGTGCGTCACTCGGTGCCAAAGCCGACCGCGTTGATCGTCAACTTCCCGTCCAATCCGACCGCCTATCTCGCGGACCTCGATTTCTACAAGGAAATCGTCAAATTCTGCCGGAAGGAAGAAATCTTCATTCTTTCCGATCTGGCCTATGCCGAGATCTATTTTGGCGATCTCGTGCCACCCTCCATCCTCGCTGTTGAGGGCGCGAAAGACATCGCTGTAGAGTTTACCTCCCTTTCCAAGACCTATTCGATGGCGGGCTGGCGCATGGGCTTCGCGGCGGGCAATCCCCGCCTGATCGCGGCGCTGGCGCGGATCAAATCCTATCTCGACTATGGCGCGTTCACACCCATTCAGGTAGCTGCCGTCGCAGCACTCAGCGGGCCACAGGACTGCGTGGCCGAGATCCGGCAGCTCTACAAGGACCGCCGGGACGTGCTGCTGCGTGGTCTCCACGCCGCAGGTTGGGACGTACCAAAACCCGAAGGCTCCATGTTCGCATGGGCGCCCATTCCGGAGAAATTCGCCGACATGGGCAGTGTCGCGTTCTCGAAACTGCTGTTGCAGGAAGCGGGCGTCGCCGTCGCGCCGGGCCTTGGGTTCGGTGAACATGGCGAAGGCTTCGTGCGCATCGGTCTTGTCGAGAACACGCAGCGCCTGCGTCAGGCAACCCGGTCGATCAAAAGTTTTCTGTCCGCCCACGGCATCAAGGGGCCAAGCAGCCCACAGCCGAAAAACTCAGTTCTGGAGGATACCGCGTCGTGACTTCGTCCAAAGGAGACGTTGCTTCCAAATCCCCGCTGCGCCTCGGCGTTGCGGGCCTCGGCACCGTGGTTGCCTGACTTGCCATACTCCTGCGCGACAACGCGGACATCATTACTGCACGGGCGGGCCGGCCGGTCGAGATTACAGCCGTTGCCGCACGGGATCGCACCCGTGATCGCGGTATCGATCTCAACCACCTTACATGGCACACGAATGCCGCCGATCTGGCTAATGACCCCAATGTCGATGTGGTCGTTGAGCTGATTGGCGGTTCCGATGGCACCGCACGCACACTGGTCGAAGCCGCGCTGAAAGCGGGCAAGCCCGTGGTGACGGCGAACAAGGCCCTGCTCGCCATTCACGGTGACACCCTCGCGCGCCTGAGCGCGGAGCATGACGCGCCTTTATTATTTGAAGCAGCGGTAGCGGGCGGCATTCCCGCCATCAAAACCGTACGCGAAGGGCTCGCTGCGGACCGCCTTCTCTCGGTTGGCGGCATTCTGAACGGCACCTGCAACTACATTCTCACTGCCATGCGTGAGACGGGCCGTGACTTCGCCGACGTGCTCACCGAAGCGCAGGAACTGGGTTACGCGGAAGCCGATCCCTCCACCGATGTCGACGGCATCGACGCCGCGCACAAGCTGACGATCCTCGCTTCCCTCGCGTTCGGCAATCCAGTCGAATTCAAGAGCGTGCATGTTGAAGGCATCCGCAGCATCGGCGCACTGGACCTGAGTTTCGCCCGCACACTGGGTTATCGGATCAAGCTCCTCGGTCTAGCCCGACGCACTGAAAAAGGCATCGAAGCCCGTGTCGCGCCGTGTCTTGTGCCGGAAACCGCGCCCATCGCGCAGGTGGATGGCGTGTTCAATGCCGTCATCGCTGAAGGCACGTTCGTCGGCCGGATGATGCTCGAAGGGCGTGGTGCGGGCGCTGGCCCGACAGCAACCGCCGTCGCGGCTGACATCATCGATGTCGCACGGGGTAATACCGTGCCGGTCTGGGGTACTGACGTTCGCACCCTGCACGCCGTGCAAGGCCGCCCGGCCTCAGAATGGCGTGGCGCGTTCTATATCCGCCTCACCGTGGCCGACCGTACGGGTGTGATTGCCGACATCACCGCCATCCTGCGCGACTGCGGTGTGTCGCTCAGCAGCATGCTCCAGCATCCGTCCGTGCGTGAAGGAGATGATGTGCCGCTCGTGCTGATGACGCACCCGACCGAAGAAAGCGCAATGCAGGCCGCCGTAAAACGCATTGCTGAACTGAACGTGGTGTCAGCCGCGCCTGTGCTCATCCGCATAGAAACTTTCTGACTTTTTCCTGCCCTCGACCTTAATTCGGGTGAATGATACACCTTTTGCCCGAATGAGGCCCTGCGTGGCGGGCCGTCCACCACTGGAGACGACGCATGGTCGACACGACTTCCCGTTCCGTTATCGTTTCGGACCGCAATCTGGCGCTGGAACTGGTCCGCGTGACGGAGGCCGCAGCTCTCGCCTCCGCTCACTGGACTGGCCGTGGCAAGAAGAACGACGCCGATGGCGCAGCGGTGGAAGCCATGCGAAAGGCTTTCGATACAGTCGCTATTGATGGCACTGTCGTCATCGGTGAAGGCGAGATGGACGAGGCACCGATGCTGTATATCGGTGAAAAAGTCGGTGCCGGTGGCCCCGCGATGGATATCGCCGTTGACCCGCTGGAAGGCACCAACCTGTGCGCCAAGGACCAGCCAAACTCCATCACGGTTGTGGCGCTGGCGGAGAGCGGAAACTTCCTGCACGCGCCTGACGTCTACATGGACAAGCTGATTGTGGGCTCTGGTCTGCCGGAAGATGTGATCGACCTTGATGCGCCGATCGGTGAAAACCTGCGCAATCTGGCAAAGGCTCGTGGCCGCGAGATTGGCGAGATCACCCTGTGTGCTCTCGACCGCGAACGCCATGCCGAGTTGATCGCCAAAACCCGTGAAGCGGGCGCCCGTGTGCGTCTGATCTCCGATGGCGATGTTGCTGCCGGTATCGCCGCCTGTCTCGAAAGCTCTTCCGTCGATATCTATGCCGGTTCCGGCGGTGCGCCTGAAGGTGTTCTGGCTGCTGCGGCCATCCGCTGCATGAACGGCCAGATGCAGGCGCGTCTCCTGTTCGAAGACGACGCCCAGCGCGAGCGTGCCCAGAAGATGAACCCCAACAAGAAGCCCGATCGCAAGCTGGGTCTGCTTGACCTTGCCGATGGCGATGTTCTGTTTTCCGCCACAGGCGTGACGAGCGGCTTTTTGCTCGAAGGCGTGAAGCGCATGCCGAACCGCGCCATCACTCACTCGCTGGTGATGCGTTCGAAGTCCGGCACCCTGCGTTTCATCGAAGGTTACCACAACTTCACGACAAAGACCTGGGTCTCCCGTTAAGGAGAGGCCTTCGGGCCTTTTCCACTGCACGTCAGAATGTCTGAAACCATTTCCCTGAGCGATGTCCCGTCCGCCCTTCCCGATGCTGTTCTGGGAGTGACGGAAAGCCTTACGGGCCATCGCTGGGTCTGGCGCACCGGCGCGGACGATGAGCGCACACTCCGCATTGGAAGCGCTATTGCACAATCCTGCGGTGTTCCGGAAATCGTGGCGCGTATCATGGCCATGCGCGGGCTTGGCCCCGAACATGCATCCGCGTTCATTGAGCCGCGTCTGCGCGCCTTCCTGCCGGACCCTTCCACGCTCCGCGACATGGACAAGGCGGCAGAACGCCTCGCCAAGGCTGTAAAAGCCGGGGAAACCGTAGGTATTCTCGGTGATTACGACGTCGATGGCGCGTGCTCTTCAGCCCTGCTGACAACCTTTCTCAGAGAGTTCGGCTGCCCGGTTCATACGCACATCCCGGATCGTATGAACGAAGGCTATGGCCCCAACGAAACCGCCCTGCTCGGTTTGAATACACGGGGTGCGTCGCTTGTTGTGTGTCTGGACTGCGGCACGGCAGCAGCCAGTATTCTCGCCTGCCTCGAAGGCAAAGCCGATGTGATCGTCATCGACCATCACAAGGCGGAACTGGCCCTTCCTGACATTCACGCGCTGGTCAATCCGAACCAGCCTGACTGTCCTTCCACCCTGAACCATCTCTGTGCGACGGCGCTGACCTTCATGACACTCGTGGCGACCACACGTGTCCTGCGGCAGAATGGATATTTCAAGGAGGGACATAAGGAGCCAAAACTCCTCGAATGTCTCGACCTCGTGGCGCTGGCGACCATCTGCGACGTGATGCCGTTACGCGACCTCAACCGTGCTTTCGTCCATCAGGGGTTGCGGGTGATGGGCGAGCGCAATCGGACAGGCTTGCGTTCGCTGATGGACGTTGCAAGCGTTCTGGAAAAACCGACGGCTTTTTCCTGTGGTTTCGCGATTGGCCCACGCATCAACGCTGGTGGTCGCATTGCAGAATCGGATCTGGGTTTCCGCCTTCTCACCGCAGAAACCGAGCTTGAAGCCCGGCAGATGGCCGAACGTCTCAACGATGTGAATCGCAAAAGACAGGATGTCGAAGCCGATATTCTCGAAGCGGCTATGACGCAGGCCAGAGAACAGTTCGAGTCTGGCAATGCGGCCATTCTGGTTACGAGCAATGACTGGCACGCCGGCGTCGTCGGCATTGTCGCAAGCCGGATCAAGGAAGAATTCAACCGTCCCAGTTTCGTAGCGACTGTTGATGAGAACGGCATGCTAAAAGGCTCGGGCCGTTCAGTTCCCGGTTTCGATGTGGGCGCGGCAGTCATCGCCGCCAAGGAGCATGGGCTGCTGACCGCTGCGGGCGGACATACCGCAGCCTGCGGGTTCTCGCTGTCCATCGAGCATCTGCCAGCCCTGCATGCGTTCCTGAACGAACGGTTTGAAGCGGCGCGGCACAATCCCCGCAAGGCCTTCCTTCCGATCGATGCGCTTATCCCGCCCAGCGCCGCCAATGCCGAGCTAGGTCATGCTCTGGCGATGCTGGCTCCGTTTGGTCAGGGCAATGAGGAGCCGCTTCTGGCTATCGGCAACGTAAAGGTCGATCGGTTCTTTCGGATTGGCGCGAATAAACGCTCCATCCGTGTCACCCTTTCGGGGGAAGGCAACCGCAAGATCAACGGCATCATGTTCAATGTGAAAGACGATCGCGTTCTTGATCTGCTGGAAGATCTGAGCCGCCCTACCCTCAATGTCGCGGGCTGGCTCCGGATAGACAGATGGCAGGGACGTGAAACGGTCAATTTCTGCATCCGCGATCTCGCCCGCGTGGTGTGAACTCATGAGTATTTTCAAAACCGATATCTGGAAAACGGGCGTCCTTCCGGTTCCGATCGAACGCGTCATCGAAGCCGGTTCCGTCGATCCGTTCCCCATCTACTGGCTGCCCGATCAGAAACCCCTGTGCTTTCTCGCCGATCCTTTTGGACTCCGGTATCAGGGCGATCTGTATGTTCTGACCGAGTATTATGATTACAGAACTCGCAAAGGCGTCATAAAAGCCTTCAAACTGAACATGATGTTTCAGGTTGTCGAAGAGCGGGTTGTGCTCTCTGAGCCATGGCATCTGTCCTATCCGTTTCTCATCGAAGCGGAAGGCGAAATATGGATGCTTCCGGAAGCACATAAATCAGGCCGTCTGACACTCTATCGTGCCAAGCAGTTTCCTTGGGAATGGGAGCCGGTACCGGCGTTTTCCTTCCCTTGGGCTGCGATTGATGCTTCACCCATATGCATCAATGATGAGTGGTGGATGTTCTATACGCCTCCCTACCCCGCAGACCGGCGCACCAGCACGCTGAAAATGGCCCGCGCTCCGACCCTTTTCGGGCCATGGAAGGATATTTCCGCTGAGCCGGTGCGGACGCACAAAAGCAGCAGCCGAATGGGAGGCACGCCTGTTCTCGAAAACGGGTGTCTCATTCTACCGACGCAGAATTGTGAACGCACCTATGGCGGTAGCCTGCAACTGATGAAAACATCTTTACCGTTCTCAGCTTCTCCGGAATTCGATCTCGGCGCCAATCTGACAGCGCCCGCGCGGCTGGCCCCTTTTACCGACGGGCTGCACACGCTGTCCGCAGCGGGAAATGCCACGCTCATCGATGTCAAACACGTCCTGCGCAATTCGCCTCGCCGGATGCTTGTCGACGCCATACGGCAGGTGAAAAGATATCTGCCGCACTGAACAGTCTGTTCAGTAACGATACTGCCAGAGCAGGCCAACGCTGCTGCCGGGATCGTTCTCAGGTGTCGTAAACCCGGTCACGTTGCCGCCCGTACCGACTGTCGTGTTTAGCTTGAGGTGCGTTGTCAGATCGACCAGCACCTGCGCCTGCGTGCCA
>NZ_JBDNXK010000096.1:0-11131 GCF_047721705.1 Acetobacter sp.
ATTAAATATAGTGAATTTTAATTCATTGATATAATTACATATAATTTAAATAAATCGATAAAAAGCGATCCATTTCATTTTATAATGCATATCAATATCGTTGTTTGTTGACATCAACACTCCCTCATGCGTCAATACGACGGCGTTCATGAGGAACGCTTCAAACAGGAAATTGAGTAACGCCCCATGCTGACCGCACGAATGTGTAGCAAGACCCGCTGTCGGGTCAGTCACGGCGCTTCATCCGGAAGCACCATCTTCCCTTAATATGTCGGCAGGCCTCCTGCCGATTACCTGATACATCTCAGGAAAGCAGGTTGATCATGTATAATTCCCAGACCATCGAAGTCGACGGAACATTCGTCGGCACCATCATCCTTGATGCAGAGCATCGGCCTCAACGCTTTTATGCCGCCCATGATAGCGTGCGCCCCCTCCATGACCGCATCCTTTCGGAGCGAGATGATTTTCTTCGGGAAGTCATGCGCCAGTTTCGAAGCGGGCAGGATCAAGCAACCCCGCATGCTTCCGCCTTATGGCAGTCATAATCCCGATCATACGGCACTTTCATTCAATCACTGGCCGTCTTCCGTCCTTTATAAAATCACGGAAGCCGGTTCCAGTGTGATGCCCCTCTTTTAATCTTCGCCATCTACCCGGATCAGAATCCGGCCATGCGCCTTGCCGTCCATCAAGGCGTGTGCAGCATCTATCGCCTCTGACAGGGGATACTCGCTGACTACACTTTCCAGTCGCGTCACATCAATCAGTTGCGCAAGACGGTTCCACGCTTCCACACGCTCCTCTTTAGGGCACATGGCGCTATCCACGCCCAACAGACTCACACCGCGCAGAATGAACGGCGCAACTGTCAGTGGCAGATCCATGCCACCCGCAAGACCACAGGCCGCAACGGCTCCCCGATAACGGATAGCCGCACAGACAGAAGCCAGCACCTGCCCTCCCACCACATCGATGGCGGCGGCCCATTCAGCTTTTTCGAGAGGACGGCTTTTCTTTTCGAAAGGCGCACGGCTGATGACCCGACTGGCACCCAGACTTTCAAGATAGGCCTGCTCAGACGAACGGCCTGTCACCGCTACTACTTCATGACCCAGCGTAGACAACAGCATCACGGCAAGGCTGCCCACACCTCCGGATGCACCCGTCACCAGAACCGGCCCATCCACTTGCTTGCCGATGGGAAGCACACCCGCCCGTTCCAGCGCCATCACACACAGTATGGCCGTGTAACCTGCCGTCCCGAGAATCATGACCTGACGTGCAGTAAAGCCTGAAGGCAATGGAAGCAGCCATGCGGCATTCACCCGCGCCAATTGGGCCAGACCGCCCCAGTGCTTTTCTCCCACCCCCCAGCCATTCAGAAGCACCTTGTCACCCGGACGAAAATCAGCAGAACGCGATTCCACGACCGTTCCGGCAAAATCAATACCCGGAATCATCGGCCAGATTTTGACGATCGGACCTTTTCCCGTGATAGCAAGGGCATCTTTGTAATTAAGGGTCGACCATTCCACCCTCACCAACACATCGCCGTCCGGCAGCTGATCTTCCGTGATCTGACGCAGCGAGACGTCACTACCGGCATCGGTTTTTTCAATCATCACCGCGTTGAACATCGTTTTTCCTGCTTTATCAGCGACCGGTCACTTCATGATCAGGGGGAAAAGCCTCATCCCGCATTCCCTCGGGTCCGTAGAACGAGGCGTAGGTCCATTACTGCTTGACGAGCTGCGCGCGCGCCTCACCATTCGGGTAGGCCTTGGTGTGCAGATTGACGTAGACCTGTCCGGCCTCAAGCGCCTGCACCTGCTCGCTGGCAAGTTTCACCTTGCCTTTCAGTGGGCTGGTGTAAGGACCGTCGATCGGCGCGAGCACGCCTGCATCCTGATCGGGAGCCGCCGGGCCATGGAAATGGGCAGCATCGACCGGTCCAGTCAGACCGCTCCAGCGGATGCTGTAAGACAGTTCATTGGTCTGCGGATTGAGAGAAGCATGCACCTCTCCGTCCGGATGTGAGTTCGCGCTATGCTCGCCTGTAATATGCCCCATGAACATTTCATGGTGGCCGCCCGCGACGGCGAATGGCGTCGAAGCCGCCATGAACGACGCAGCCATTAGGGCCATGGGAACTGTTTTTCTGAAAAACATATGAGAATGCTCCCTGTTTCGCGCCCTCGTCCTGAGGACGCGCGATGACAATACAGAAAGCAACGCGGCAACAATGATGTTGTTGGGAGAACACTGTAAATTTACCGTGCGCTAACGGTTGCGGCGCACAGTGGAGGGTGTTTCTTCAAGGGAGAACCCCATGACCAGTTCAGCAAGCCTGAGTGGCACCAGCTACGATCTGCTCGCCATCCAGCATCGCGCCCGCACTTCCGCTGCACCGACCAAGGTTGCCGACACCACGATCAACGCCACCGCAAAACGTGGGCACGGCAGCGATGTGTCGATTGGTCTCGACGCGACCGGCAATGTGATCACCAGCGACAGCACGGAAAAAAGCGGGAAGAAGTCCTCTTCTTCCGCAGTCAATCTCTTCGGCTGACCACCCGTCAGCTAACCTGCCGGAGACTCCATGGCGTGCCTTCGGCTTCCGGCGGCTCCACCACCATCGGCGTAGCGTTCGGCAGCCGGACATTGGCAGGCAGACGCATGGCCGAACGCAGCGCACGAAAGAGTGCGCCATGCGCGACGATCAGCACCGCTTCATCGCCAACCAGCGCACGGTTGACGGCTGCAACGGCACGATCACGCAGAAACGCGAATGGTTCCGCACCCGGTGGGGTATAAAAACCCTCGATCCAGTCGTCATACCATTCGCCCATTGGACGACCTTCCTGCTCACCGAAGCAGACTTCTTCCAGCCCGATATCCATCGTCAGAACAGGACGGACACCGTACTGCGCGTGCAGGGCTTCAGCAGCGATTTCCGCTGTACGCAGCGCACGCGCCAGAGGTGACGAGACGATGCGTGTGATCTTCAGCGGCCCTTCGGCCTGCTGAGCGAGAATCTGTCCCGCTTTCCGCGCCTGTTCCAACCCGGTCTGGTTCAGAGGGATGTCAGTGCGCCCCTGCGAGAGCCCCTGCTTGTTCCAGTCCGTCTCGCCATGACGGAGATACCAGTAGCGTTTCGGAGTAATCACGGAAGGCCAGCCTTTGGTCTGATCAGTCGAACAGCGAGGACACCGAGCTTTCGTCGGAGACCGCACGCATGGCGCGTGCCAGAAGACCCGAAATGGTGATCTGACGGATATTGTGCGCCGCTTTCACCGCATCGGTCGCCGGAATACTGTCGGTCAGCGTCAGCATCTCGATGCGCGAGTTGGTAATACGCTCGACGGCTTTTCCGGTCAGGACACCGTGCGTCACATAAGCGCCGACCGAAGCCGCGCCGTTGGCGAGAATGGCCTCCGCCGCGTTGCAGAGCGAGCCACCGCTATCGACGATGTCGTCCACGAGCAGACAGTGACGTCCTTTCACATCACCGATGACATTCATCACCTCGGACACGCCAGCACGCTCGCGGCGCTTGTCGATAATGGCCAGATCGGTGTTGAGACGCTGTGCGAGCTGACGCGCACGCACCACGCCACCAACATCCGGCGAGACGATCATCAGATCGCGGTCGCCGTAGCGTTCCTTGATGTCGCGCACGAAGAGCGGCGCGGCATAAAGGTTGTCCACCGGAACGTCGAAGAAGCCCTGAATCTGCATCGCGTGCAGATCCAGCGTCAGCACGCGGTCAGCACCGGCCTCGACCAGAAGATTGGCCACCAGTTTCGCGCTGATCGGCGTGCGGGGACCGGACTTACGATCCTGACGGGCATAACCGAAATAAGGCATGACGGCCGTGATGCGGCGTGCCGATCCACGACGCAGGGCGTCGAGCATGATCAGCAGTTCCATCAGATTATCATTGGTTGGTGTGCAGGTGCTCTGGACGACGAACACGTCCTCACCACGCACGTTCTCGAAAATCTCGACAAAGATTTCCATGTCAGCAAAGCGACGCACAGAGACGTTGCAAAGTGACATGTTCAGCTCGGCGGCCACGGCCTCGGCGAGCGGTAGGTTGCTGTTACAAGCGACGATCTTCATCAGCCGACTTTCCCGTGAAACTGCCCCACACAACCCGGACCCGGGCGTTGCGGGCCTTCTAGCAACGCGTTGCCGGTCTGTCATCTGAGGGCGGGACGAAATCAGGTCGTTTCGCCGCAGAGTGTGTTCTGATCACACATGCGCGAGCATGGATTCGAGTCGCAGCGAGTGCGCCGGCAGGTCTGCGAACTGTTCGGCGCGACAGGTCATCACAATGATCTGCAATCGTTGCGCGGCGTCCGTCAGAATGTCGAACAGCGTGGTCATCCGGCCCGCATCCGAGAAGCATAATGCATCGTCCAGCACCAGCATGGCCGGACGGCCCTGCGCCCGCAGAAGATCAGCAAAACCAAGGCGCACCAGCACGGCGATCTGCTCGCGCGTGCCGTCCGAAAGGCGCTGCACATCCTCCTCCGTACGCCCGCGCACGAGACCACTGACGGAAAAGTCCGTATTCACCCGCGCACTCGAACGGGGAAACAGCATTTCGATGGCAGGCTGGACCACACGGGTCAGCGGCGCGAGGTAACGTTCCGTCGTTTCACGCTCCGCTTCCTTCAGTGTGTCCCGCAGGAGACGCAATACCTCTATGTTTCGTTCGCATGCCTCGCGTTCCGTGCAATGACGGTCGATGTCGCGCTGGCACGCGGCGATCGCTTCGTCCAGCCCCTCGCCTTCAGCAGCCCGCACCGCAGTCTGCCTGCGCACAAAATCCTCGCGTAGCCGGACAAGCTTTTCCTGCCGTCCTCTGACCTGCTCCTCCAGCCGGCCGATCGCTGCTTCCACAAGCGATTCCGACTCTTCCGGCCTGTCCGCGTTCAGCCGTTCCTTCGCCCGCTCCGCCTGATCAAGAGTGGTCTGTACCTTCCGCAACTGTTCCTCGAGCGCCGCATCAGGCAGGCGCGCCTGCTCGGCGTCCTCCTCCGCCTGCAACCGCTCGCATTCCTGCTTGTGATGGCGAGCTTTCTCCGTGCTGACGGTCAGAAGCTCTCGCGCAAGAGTCTGGTCGGCTGTCGGCTCCCGCAGCGCATCCCGTGCCCGCGCAACATCCTGTTCGACCGCCTGACACGCTCTCTTCGCTTCCGCCAAACAAACCCGCGCATCGTCCATTGTGGCTGGAGACACCGCCTCCGCATCTGTCGTGAACTGCGCCAAGGCCGCATCGCAGTTCGCAATACACTGCCGCAAATGGGAGGTCGCACGCTCCGGCGACGCTGCCGCTTCCGCTGGCAATCCTACCAGAGCGGCCTTCAGCCGTTCCTCGGCAACGCGTCCATCCTGCTCCGCCTGTCGCCGCCGCGCCATTTCCGCATGAACAGCACTCAGATCGGCACAGCCGACATCCGCCAAAGCTTTCTGGAACGTCTGACGCGCGCGCGCCACGGCCTCCTGCATCGCCCCTCGATCACGGATGGCTGGCAGGATACGGAACGTGCCAATGCCTTCAATATGCAGTTCAGTAGGATCGATCAGCGCAAGATGACCATCGCTGGCAGGCTGGCCGTTCAGGCGGACCCGCCCCGCAACACCCGGCTCAAGCACAATATCCAGCCCTGTCGCCTGTGCATCCAGCGCCGTCGTAGCCTTGTGCAGCGCCTGTTCCGCCGCCTCGATCCCCTTCAGTCGCTTCTCATCGACCTTGCAGGCCGCCAGAATCGCCCGGCTCTCCTCAGCCTCCCGGTACAGGACTTCGAGGCGGGAAAGTCGACTCTGGGCCGCAGCCCTTTCCTCTGACAGACGCAACCGTTCGACGTGCCGTTCCGCCTTTGTCACGGCTTCCATGGAAACCGCGCGCGCCTGCTCGGATTTAGCGAGATGAGCGTGATGACGCGCCAACACGTCGTCCGCTTCCCGCAGCCGCACTTCCGCCTGACGGCATTCCTCTTCTGCTGTCAGGCACGCTTTCCGCACTATGGCGAGGCGTGCGCGCCGCTCGGTCCGGCGCATCTGTTCGCCACGATAACGGTGCAGTTCACGATCAGCTTCATGCACGGCAGCCTGCGCCTGTGCCTTCTGCATTGCGAACCGCAGGAGGCGTTCCTTCTTCGCCTTGGCCTGATCGAGTTCTTCCTGTTCCGCTTTCTGGCGCTCGGGATCGTTCTCGCGTTCAAGCAGCCTGCGGCTCATGTCCAGATCCGCCAGATCCTGCTCCAGCGTGCGACGACGGGTCTCCAGAACATCCAGCCTGCGCGAGGCTTCCTGCTCTCCTTCCAAAGCGAGCGCGTAGTTCCCCTTCGGCTTGCCGTGGCCATTGAGCAGCTCGCCGAGATCGTCCTGCACACGCTTGAGAATACGGCCCGCATCCGCGCCGCCGGTGATTTCGTCGAGATCCACCGCCAGACAGGACTGCACGCTTTGTCGTGCCGTGTCGCACAGATCAGGTTGCGCAAAACTGCTGCCCTGTTCGACCCAGAGCGTCCCTAACAGCCCGTCCGCTTCGCCGCGCTTGACCGCATCAAGACCGAGAAGCGACTGGACGCGGGCTTCGGCGTCATCGTTTTCCAGCACACGCCCATCTTCAGACAGACGCGCATAGTTACGACCGAGAAACTGCTTTTCCATGCTGTACTGGGCGCCACCCAGCGTGAAATCAGCGCGGATGCGTGGAGAACCCCCATCATAGGGCGCCAGATCCTTGATGGCCTGCGTCTTGGAACTGAACTTGTAGAGAAACAGCGCCCGTAACGCCGCCAGCATCGTCGATTTGCCAGACTCGTTCGGCGCGGCCAGAAGATTGAGGCCCGGCCCCAGACCATCGAGACGGCATATCCCGCTGAACCGTCTGAACCGCTCGACTTCCAGAGCCGTAAAGACAAGACCATCGTTGCTCATGCGCGCTTCTCCTTCTGCCAGAGAACGGCCAGCCGTTGTAGTGCGGCGCGGGCGTGCTGCTGTTGCGGACCACCCGTTGCGCTCATTTCCTGCAGACGGGCGGCGGCACGGCTGACAACACCCGCCTCGCCGAATGTTGCGAGATCGGCGTCGGACGTGACCAGTTCGGGCATCCGCTCCATGCGAAGCAGGCAGAGACCATCGCCCACATCGCCAAGAATTCGTTCCTCAAAGGCCGTCATGTCTTCAAGCGTGAGATGCCCATCGACCGCCAGCGACACCAGCACCGAACTCAGCTTCTGCACATCCAGCGAACGCAGGCGGTTTTCAAGCGCATCGATATCGTCGAACGACATCACCGTGTCCTGCATCGTGTGCCATGAGAAATGACCGACCCTGTGAGGCACAATGGTCGGGACCGCATTCGGACCGTCGATGGACACGACCAGCGCGGAACCACCGCCGTCGCCTCCCTTGGCGAAACCGTCAGACTCCGGCGTGCCGGAATAAGCACAGCGATCGCCAATACGGTTGAAACCATGCCAGTCGCCCAGCGCCAGATAGGCCAATCCAGCGCGAGCCGGACGGTCGATCGCAATCAGGTTCGGCTGGTCTCCATCGCCTCCGAACTCGCGCACCGAGCCATGCGCCAGCCCGATCCGCATTGCTCCTTCCGGCGTTGCGGCCTCATCCATCCACGCTGTGGGATCACTGGTCGTATGACGACGCATCAGGACGGAAGGAAGCAGCCAGACCTGCTGATCCGGTGTCAACGCCACCGGCTCCGGCGAAAGATGCAGGTAGACAGTCTCCGGCAATGTCAGCCGTTTCACACGTTCCCACACGCCATTCGGCTGATGAAAATCATGATTGCCGGGAATCAGATGCCAGCGCAGATCGGGAAATTCCCGCATCCTTTGCAATGGCTGACGCAGCGTGCGGTCCGTCGGGCTTTCATAATCGTAAATATCGCCCGCCACGAGCACATCGCTCGCGCCCTGTTGCCGCGCCAGTTCTCCGAGCCGGCTGATGACGTCGATCCGTGCCTGCTGCAGGATGTGAAGCCTGTCATCTGGGGCAAAGTTGAAGGTCTTGCCGATCTGCCAGTCGGAACTGTGCACAAAACGCATGCTGTCATCTCTCCTGCCGGATGCATTCCGTCATAGCAGAGAGAACGAAGCAGGCACACCGGCTGCCGTTTATAGCCCCAACTCAGACAGACCGGGATGATCGTCGGGACGACGCCCCGGTGGCCAATGAAACAGGCGATGGGAAGCGTTGATGGGAAGATCGTTGATGGAAGCCAGACGACGGCACATGAGGCCTTCCGCATCAAACTCCCAGTTTTCATTGCCATATGAACGGAACCACTGACCGCGCTCATCATGCCATTCGTAAGCGAAGCGCACGGCTATGCGGTTGTCACGAAACGCCCAGACTTCCTTGATCAGACGATAATCCTGCTCGCGCGTCCACTTCTCACACAGGAAAGCGACAATCGCCTCCCGTCCCTGAAGGAACGTGTCGCGATTACGCCATACACTGTCAGGCGTGTAAGCCAACGCGACCTTTTCCGGCTGCTGGCTGTTCCACGCATCTTCCGCCAGCCGTGTCTTCAGCACGGCCGTTTCTGCGTCAAAAGGCGGGTATGGTGGACGGGACATGAATATCTCCAGATCAGGGCAAGAAGGCCGTCCTATTTGCCCGGGTAAAGCCGACGCACCACTTTTTCCATCGTCAATCCCTGCACGATGATGGTGAACACCACCACGCCATAGCAGATCGGCAACAGAAGATTGCGCAGGTCACTGGGGGGCAACGCCAGAGCCAGCGCGATGGAAATCCCGCCCCGCAGACCGCCCCATGTCAGAATGGCCAGCATTTTCCGGCGCTCTTCATGACGACGGTAAAGGGGAGCCATCGCCAGAAATACGCTCAGCGCCCGTATCGCAATGGTCAGCGGAATGACGACCAGCATGGCTGAGAACGAGAAAATATGCGGCGGCACATCGAGAATCTCGAACCCGATCAGCAGGAACAGGATAACGTTCAGCACCTCGTCCAGCAGGCTCCATGCGAGATCAAGTTCCTTGCGGCTCTCATCGTCAAAAATCGATTGCCCGTATTTCGTGCCGAGGCACAGGCCCGCGATAACGACGGCCACAGGACCGGAAACATGAAGATGCATCGCCAGACTGTAGGTTCCGGTCGCCAAGGCGAGTGACACGAGAAGATTGATGTGCGGATCACGGATTCCGCGCAGCACGCCAAGCGCCAGCCAGCCAAGGGCAATTCCCAACGCCACGCCGCCGGCTGCCTCGCGGACAAAACGTATGACCATGTCCAGCGTCGTCACGCTTTCGACCTGCCCGGTCGCAAGGCCGAACGCCACGCCGAAGATGACAATGCTCACACCGTCATTGAGCAGACTTTCACCGGCGAAGATCGCCCGAAGTGGCGCAGGCAGCCCCGCCCGTTTCAGCATCCCGACCACCGAAACCGGATCGGTCGGCGCAAGGATCGAGCCCAACAGGACACACCACGAAAACGGAATACGCGCTCCCAGAAACGGGAACACCAGCCACACGGCGCCAGCCAGAAGAATCACAGCCAGCACCGTCCCAAGAACGGACAGCGTGGCAATGGACGGAAGTTTCGACCAGAACTGCCGTAGATCCACCCCCAACGCCCCGGCGAAGAGCAGCACGCACAGAGCGCCGTTCAGCAGGGCTTCCGGCAGGTTGACCGCTCCCAGCATCTTCTGCGGCAACTGAAGCAGATCATATCCGGGGATAAACGGATTGAGCACCAGAATCACGAGGCACACGATGAGGGAAATGACCAGAACGCCAATGGTCATTGGCAACCTGAACAGCCATGCGTTCAGGATGCTGAAAGACGCAGACAACGTAAGAAGCACAGCGACGAGCGTGATGGTATCCATGCTTCCGCGTCGCGGTACAACCTCCTCAGTGTCAAGTATTTTCAGACGGCAGACGAGCCGCCGCCATGCTTCGTTACAATGAGTGTTTCATCCATGCGCCACAAGGCATGAAAGGACGGATTCGACGGCCTTATGCCTCCACAAATTCCTCGGCCCGATAGCCCTGCGCGAACAGGGCGGCTCGCAGGGTTCCATGCTCGATGCGGTTGACGATTTCCTTCCGCACGACCGGCTTGGCATGAAACGCCATGCCGAGCCCGGCGGCACGCAGCATGGGCAGGTCATTTGCACCATCGCCAATGGTCAGCGCACTGCTGAGAGGCGCACCCGACGTTAAGGCAATGCGGATCAGATGCTGCAATTTGGCGTCCGGTCCAAGGATGGGCTCCCTGACGGTGCCCGTAAGCGTGTCACCGGACAGATTCAGAATATTGGCATGATTTTCCACAAAACCGCACAACTCACCGACACGACTGGTGAACCACGTGAAGCCACCAGAAACGAGCGCGGTTACGGCGCCATGAGCGTTCATGGTCCGCACCAGCGTCTGCGCACCAGCGTTGATCTTCACATCCTTCCATGCCTCTTCCAGCAGGGAAGCGGGCAGACCCTTCAACAATGCGACGCGATTGCGCAGCGAGGTCTGGAAGTCGATCTCGCCATTCATCGAACGGCGGGTCACGGCGGCAACCTCTTCACCGATACCCGGACGGAGCCGTTCCGCGTGGGCCGCGACATCATCCAGCGTCTCGTTGGCGACGGTCGTGCTGTCCATGTCTGCGACCAGAATCTTTTTCCGGCGTCCCGCCGCAGGCCCATACAGCACATCGACCGGACGATCGCCGAGCCCGAAGCGGATGGCGTCGATCTGCGCTGGCGTGAGGGGGCCACAGGCTATATCGACGGCCTCACCCGGAGAAAGAGGAATAGCCTCACCACCAGCGGCCAGCGTGCTGGCCAGTTCGATATCGTGGGACGTGAGGGTCGTGGCTTCGCGGTTCGCGACGAGTGTCAGGATGGCGCTCATGATGATGCTGCGTGTGACAGGGTTGGCGGCAGGAGGCAAGCGACGAGATGATGAACAAAACGGACAGCAGACGTGCAGCGCTGATTGTGGCAGGCCCCACATGCTCCGGAAAATCCGCCCTCGCGCTGGCCGTGGGCGAACATCTGAACGGCACCGTCATCAATGCCGATTCCATGCAGGTCTATCACGAACTGCACATTCTC
>NZ_JBDNXK010000097.1:0-11056 GCF_047721705.1 Acetobacter sp.
AACAAAATCCACGGCGGGCTGGGCCAAGCCAGCCCAGACCGCCGTATCCTCAATGCCTGCCTGCTTTACGGCATGCGGCACGCCAAGGCGCGCCTTGGCTTCCATTGCGGGAAAGACGAGCCGGGCCAACCCCATGGTCTCGACATTGTTTTGCACGCGCGGGCGGCGAAACAGTTCGCGATAGAGAAACATTTGCGCCAGAAGCGCCGGGTCTTCGGCCAGGTCCCGGCCACCCCAGTCGCGCTCCGCCCAGACCTGTGTTGCAAACTGCCTGAGTTCATCCTGCTGGGCGAGGGTACTGACAAGCGTTTTCCACGGAATGGCTTTTGCCTGTTGGCTCAGTTCTTTCTCTGTTTCGGCAATTTGGTCTGCAAAGCCGACGGGGTCCATCGTCTTCATTTTCTGCAGGAACTGCTCTTGTTTTTTCCGTTCGGCAGGATCCATCCCGTCATCGCGTTGCACGCTATGATAGATGCATGCGCGTGTCAGGCTCCGTTCGGCATCCTGTTGCAGCTTGGCGGCAAGACGGGCCACGCCCTGCCTGCTGTCGGAGAAAGTAATGGCCCTGCGGCCCTCCATGGGCAGGCTGCTGGTTTCGCGCAGGGGGGCACCAACCGCTCCGCCATGTCGGGTAAAATGGCGCCCATGAAGAAGGACGGCCCGAAATGCTGGGAGCGCAGCATGGCCCGTTCCGCCCCGGCGCAGCAGCCGCGCTCCTTTTCCTTTTCTATTAGGTTGAGGGCTACCGTGCGGGTGTCCTGCGGAGGGGTATTATCATAGATCGTGCCGGTATCGAGGCAGACAAGGCGATCCGATGCCGTGCCGGTGGCCGGACGCAGCCAGACCGACAGGTTGAGCGGCTCCATGGTCTGCGTGTCGGGATCGGGTTCTATATCCACCAGGAATTCGTCGCGCGCTCCCGTTTGGCATGACAGGAGGCGGGCATGCATGCCAACCTCCTTGCTCGCGACCAGAAAGGGCGTGCCGCAATCCGAACAGGCCTGCAGCTCAAAAACCGGGGACCCGCACGGACAGCGCTCGCGCTGTTCCAGCCAGACAGTACCAAAACCCCATTGCGCCTCCGGTGCCGTCAGTTCAGCATCGCGGTGGCTGCAGGCGGAGTTGATGCATACCCACAGCCCACCGAGCGCGCGGTGAAAAATATGGGCACGCCAGGGCAGCAGCGGCTCGCCCGTGCAGGGGTTTTTTGTCTGGGCGGCGATGTCGAGGACGGACTGGGCTTTTTCCTGCTGCGTACGGTCACCATACAGGAGCTCGCTGACGGCGGGCAGGTTGATCCCGCCGGAGCGCATTTTATGGCGCAGGTTGCGAATACGCGGATGGGGTGCCAGTTCCGCCCACAGCGCCGCGCCATCGCACGCCTCCAGTGCTGCCGGGTCAAGCGGCCTGTCCTGCCCCATCTCAGGTAGGGCAGGCTGTGATTCTACGCCGTGAATGACACGGACCTGCTCTTTATCGGTCCCGGCAAGCGAGGCTATGAAGTCCTCCAGCTTGCTGTGTGTTTCCGCCTTGCCGCCATCGCTGATCGTTGCCGATGTGGCCATGACCCGGACCTGCTCGGGGGCTACGCCAAAAGCATTGCGGACGCGGCGCAGGAGCAGCGCCATTTCTGCCGCCTGCGCGCCAATATAGCTATGGGCCTCATCAAGCACGATCCAGCGCAGAAGACCCTGCGACTGGGCAAGAACGGGCTGGTCGGCATGCCTTAGCAGCAGGTATTCCAGCATGGTGACATTGGTGATGAGAATGGAAGGCGGCCGGGCGCGCAGGGTCTTGCGGTCGCCAATCTCGGCCGCGGACAGGATGCGTTTTTGGTGCCTGGCGGTTTCAGGCGTATCACGATTGTACAGCGCAAACGTGATGCGGTCACTGAGCTGTTCCGTCCACGCGCTGAGGCGTTCGCGCTGGGATTCAATCAGCGCATTGAGGGGATAGACCACAATGGCGCGGACACCATCAAGTTTACCCTGTACCGGATCATTCAGAAGATCATCCAGCATGGGCAACATGAAACATTCGGTCTTGCCCGATCCCGTGCCCGACGTGACCAGACACGACAGTCCCTCCTTTGCGGCCTTCCAGGCGGCAAGCTGATGGGTGTAGGGTTGGCGACTGCGCGGCATGCGTTCCTTGGTTGCCGTATCCAGCGCCGTCACAAGGCGGGGATCAAAAAATGAGCCCGACAGGTCATCCAGCGTTTCAGGGGTGGATTGCCATATGGGGGCAGATTCAAAGATCGGGCTGCTCAGTAACGCGCCCTCCTGCCCCGGGCCCACCGACAGGCGCCGCAGCAGGGCGGCATTGAGCCCCGTGCTGGCAATACGGCTACGCGCCACGGCAGCGGAGCCCGAACAGGCATTGAGATGAGCCAGGGTCTGGAATAGCATGGAGCGTGTCATGAATTGGCCTTATCAAGCACGATTGCCAGCGCGATGGGCAGCGCGTCGTCAAAATAACCGGGGTCGATCAGGCGCAGATTGGCAAGTGTAAGCAATCGTTTGCGCGCAATATGTGGTGGTTGCGGTTGTGCCGCCATTTCAGCCGCGACCATGGGGGCGTTGATAATTTTCTGGATGTAGGTGTTGAAACCCGAAAAACCCGCTAGGCGCATGTCAGGCTCGATACGCGGTATGCCATCGGGCACCCATTCATGGCGGCGGGCGACCTGCTGGGCCAGCGTGATGAGTGTGTCCTCCCGCGGGGCAACCATGATCTTGTTCATCAAAGAAGGGGGCAGGTCAGCAATCAGGCCAGCCTGCACCAGTGCCGCTGCAAAATGGCTGGCCAGTTCGGGATGCAGGACCAGAATCTCGTCAATGCGCCGGGCCATGGCGTTCAGTGCTGTCCTGGCGGTTTCTACCTCGCTGTCACAGACCCTGCCATAATGCCGGACAAGGCTGGCATAGTGCGTGCCCACAGCCTCGATAAAGGCCTGCACCGGCAGGGCCGGCCAGAAGATGGGGGCAGCCGTATCAAGGGAGAGCGCATGGAGCAGTTGCCCGGTGGGCACCTCAAGCACCAGCCGGATCAGAGCCTGGGGCACGGCGGCGAGGGCCTGCACCTGATCAAGCATGCCCGCATCCCCGCCTTCCATCGCGGCCTGTATGACCGACCACTGCTCTCTCCACACGGCACGGTTTTCCAGGCTATCCGATGCGCTAAGCTTTTCCCACCACGTGCCATAGGCCTCTATGCGCTGGTCGCGCGTGGTTGGGGAAACGGGCGCGGACCCGGGGGACCAGATTGCCGCCCGCTGCACCTGCCCATCCAGCGTGGCCTGCACAAGCCACAGGTCGTTTGCCTCCGAGGGTAGGAGGGCTGCAAGATCAATGGCGCCTTGCGCGGTCAGTTGATGGCGCTCCGCCTGACCGGGCCTGTTGATATTGGTTGTGTGCAGATTGACCGCGCCTTTTGTGGCAATCTGGGTAAAGGCATTGCCGCCTGTGACGTGCTCATTGCGTGGTATGCCCAGGCAGAGCGTGCCATCGGCCTGAAGGCGCGACTGGCGGTGGTAGCGCCGGATTTCCAGCCTGCGGCTTTCCATTCCATCGGTGACAAGGCTCAGGCGCACATCGGAGTCAGGGCCGCCATGCGCGAGCATGGAGCGGATAAGGGGTATATAGACGGCCAGCGGCGTTTCTCCCTCAATCCGAAGATCGATACACTGGTGCGCCGTGCGCAGCTGGATCTTGCACCGGCGTGCGGGTGGCACGATGGCCATCCAGCCCCGTAAACCGTCCACCGCTATGGGCGTATCATGTTCGAGCCGTGTATTGTCCGGCGCCAGGATAATACCGTTATGGGTGGGCCAGGGTGCCGTGAGTTCAAGCATCTGGCCCGTGGCTGGCGCGTTGAACTGCAGGGTGAGCATACCCGGTGGCCGCCCCGTGACAGAGAGGCAGAGGCACAGCGCATGCCCCTGTTGTGTCTCGCCTTGCACCGTGCACGCGCCTGCGGCAAGGCGCAGCGATAACCCGCTGGCAAGGCCATTGGCATGGAGTTCAACCGTGCCGGCATCCTTTTCACGCAGGGAAAGCGCGGCACCTTCTGGCAGGCTCACATAGCGCAGGCGGGCCAGTTCCGTGCTGTTTTCGACCCATTGGGCAATATGCGCCATGAGGGTGCGGGCCGGGCGGTAACGAATGTTATGAGGGGAAAGGCTGCGGAAGATATGGGGGCCGTTCTGACCATACAGGGTGGGCGTGCCGAGAAATATCTGCTCCCTGCTGCCCGCCATGCGCCAGCCCGGCAGCATCGCGCCCTGGGCAAGCAGGTGTATCTCAGGCAGGTCTTCTGGCGCGCCGGTGGTGATGCGCCAGCGATATTGGCCCAAAGTGACATCGCCCTTGCCCGATAGGGGCCACAACCGACCATGCGGCGCCTGCTCCGGCGCGCCCAGTGTCACGCCCGGGCCTGCCACGGGCTGGCTTGTGGCATTGGTCAGCAGCCACACGGTGGGGCCGCGGGTTATGGCCCTATCATCAAGGGGGATCAGGACATTGGCCTGCCCATCTGTCATGCCACGGGGCGGGCGATGCCATAGGCTCGGGCATTCATCGGGCAGGGGCAGGGCAGAAATGATTTCCACTTCCCCCATTGGCCGCCCATCCGCGAAGCCGGACAGGCTGAACGGCCTGTCAAGATCAAGCGCAAGGGTGAGGGGCGTGCGGTTGAGGCAGCGTAACTCCCAGCCTTCGGATATTTCGGGCAGGGGCGTTGCGTTATAGACAATAGTCTCCATCGAGGCATTGCCGCCTGCAAGAAAACGCATGCGCAGGCCTTTGGCGCTCGCGGGCAGGAAGTGCGTTGCCAGGATGCCTTCTTCGGTCAGGCGAACAAACGGGTGCCATTGACGGGTGTTCGCGTCGCGCACAAGCATACGCCGCGCAACGGGGGTGATGGGGGATTGCGCGTTTCTGAGCGTGCGCAGGGCAGGGCGGATCAGTCTGTCGGCAATGTCGGGCGATAAACGGAGTGGGAGTTCATTGGCCCAGTTGGCGTCATGTTGGTCCAGCCAGGCATCGATCTGTTCTGCCGGAATGTTTTCAGGCACCTTGGCGCGGAGAGCGATGATCGCGGTGCCCAGATCCTTTAACAGGCGGTAAATATCTTCCGATGCCTGGAATGTCTTGGGCAGGTTGGCGGCGTAGCGCGCGGCAATCGTCATGCCCACGCTGTCAGACATGGTGGGGCCATGACTTTCCATTTCTGCCAGAAGGCCCTTGATGACGCGCCCGTAAAGACCGTCCTCCACCAGCAGTGACTGCGGCAGGCCACCTTCCGCCATCAGGGAATAGAGATACAGATGCGTCTGGCCTTCGGATCTGCGCACCTCACGGTGCCACCATCTCAGGCCTTTTTCCACTAGTTCGCGGCCGAGGTCCTGTGTCTCGGACAAGCCAAGACCTTCGAACACGAACTCCCATTTCAACGTGCCGCCCTTGAAATGACTGCGTATATAATCTGATGCCCATAAAACAAAAAGGGCTGCAGTATGGGACTGCGTGGGGTAGCGTATGAGGTGCTGGCGCAGGGTGCTGGTCAGTTCGACCTGACGGGGCGGTGTAAGAGGCAATGTATATAAGGGCGACCATCTGGCTTGCTGACACCCAGATCTTCAAGAATATGACTGAGAAGCGACATCTGGTCTCCGCTGGAATGGTTGCCAGAGATTTTAAAATTGATATTTCTCCGATTTCAATTGCTAAAACCTATACCCACGTATGACAAATTTTATACGTTATTTACTAAAAACTTAGGAACATAAGATCGTTTTGTATGGATACACAATAAAACTCATTGTATATAAAAATATTGTATGTGATAAATATTATGTTAATCGGGGTGGTTAGCATAACGCGAGTGTCGCCCATCTAATTGCTTGGTGCTAAGCGAACATTCGAATTTCTCCTCTTAACCGCTGGTTTGCTAAATGAATTTGAAGCAGATCAGAAGGAGTTGCCCTCATGCTAGAGGGTGTTATGTACTTTCGTGTCTTATGTGGACGGCCGTTTAAGCGCAATACCTCACATTGTTCTCCCGATGTCATTTCCAAAACGTATTATTCTACCGGCTGGATGACGCATACCGATTGAACGTGAAGACCCGGTCAGATGCGCTCTTATGTCCGGCCTGTTTATGCGACTTTATGCGCAGGCCATCATGGATGTGCGCTTACGTGTCAGGCACCAATCTGGTATCACGTGCTCAGGGGCACAGACGGTCGAACGGTATGGCCTGAACTGTTGCTGAATGACAGTCTTCCCATCACGTCGGTTCGTACATACTGCCGGATCTACCGGAGCAAGCTCCGGTGTCCATCGTTCTGCTGGTGCAGGTCAGCCTGCTGAAACACTGACACCAGCCGGACGATAGATCTCTTTACGTGACAACAACGCCCAGATGATACGAGCCATTTTATTGGCAAGTGCAACTGTTGCCAGACGCCTTGGACGACGCGCCATAAGTGGGATAGCCACTGACCCGCAGCGCTATCCCACTTATGGGCACGATGAAGCATGGCCGTCGTACCAAGAACCAGTAACGTTCTTATCTGCCGGTTGCCCGTTTTGGTAATCCTGTCCAGACGGGTTTTACCGCCGGTAGAATGCTGACGAGGCACAAGCCCAAGCCAGGCGGCAAAATGGCGCGCAGAGGCGAAGGAGCCAATATCCGCGACCGAGGCGACAATCAGAGAAGCCGTTATGGGACCGACCCCAGGGATGGTCATCAGCCGACGCGCATCATCATCGCTTTTTGCACGCGCCCGGATCTGCACTTGCAAAGTATCAATGCTCTGAGAGACCTTTTCATAATGCTCAAATAACAACACGGCACTCTGCTTCATGGCAGCAGGCAGGTCGGCTGATGTCTCTATTTTTGCCATCAGTTCTGGCAGATGGCGTGTGCCCAGAGGCACAATCAGCCCGAACTCGGAAGCAAGAGCCCGTAACGCATTACTCAGCATGGTCTGCTGTTTGACCAGAAGAGCGCGGGTAGAATGCAGTGACAAGATACCTTGCTGCTCTTCGCTCTTGATCGGAACACACATCGTATCAGGATGAGTCGCCGCCATGCAGATCGCAGCCGCATCAACAGCGTCGTTCTTCTTGCCTTTTTTGACAAATGGTTTGACCCGATCAGGAGGAACCAGTCTGACATCATGACCAATCCTGCTGATCACCCGTGCCCAGTAATGAGCTGACCCGCAGGCTTCCAGAACAACTTCACATGGGTCAAGTTTTGCAAAAAATGCTGAAACTTCACTGCGACCAAGCTTGCGCTTGAAAACGCACTTTCCATTTGCGTCAGCCCCATGAGCCTGAAAAACGGATTTGGCAATATCAAGGCCAATTATGCTAGCTTTCATACGGGCGGTCTCCTCCTGATGGTCAGTGAACCTCCATCATGGCACATTGATGCCGCAGGGAGGCCGTCCACCCCATCTGGAAGCGGAGCAGGGGCTTTCCCACCAGCCATTCGATGCAGGCGAGTATGTGTCTGGGACTTATCGCCAGCGCTTCGTGCTAGCATCCGGTCGGATGGCAATGATTGATAACGGGCTTGGCTTTCAGTTGGTGCCGTGGACGCCCTCGCTGGAAAAACAGCGGGACAGGGAAGTCTCTGGGATCGCCCGTGATGATGGCGGTGTCGACTGGTCGTTTGGGAGACGGCGGGATCAGGGTCTGGAAATCTGATGCCTCCTGTTTGCGGGAGCGGACGGCTCAGGTTCGACCTGTCCGGCCCCATCGCAGTTTCAAGCGCTGCAGGTGATCGGCGCATCGCGCCACCAGCAGATAGAGCGCTGGCGTGGTGAACATGGTCTGTACCTGACTGACCAGCAGGCCACCGATCAGCGCGATACCCAGCGGCTGGCGCAGCTCCATCCCGTAGCCGCCCATCAGCACCAGCGGCAGCGCGCCGAGGGCGGCGGCAAAAGTGGTCATGACAATCGGCCGCAGCCGCAGCAGACACGCTTCGCGGATGGCGTCCCGGGCCGTCATGCCGCGTTCGCGTTCGGCGTGGATGGCGAAATCCACCAGCAGGATGGCGTTCTTGAGCGAGATACCGGTCAGAAGCAGCATGGCGATCACCGCCATGCCCGAGAACGGCAGTCCGAACAGGTCGAGCGCCATGATGGCCCCGATCCCGGCCGAGGGGATGGTGGAGAGGATGGTTAGCGGATGCCACACGCTTTCATACAGCATGCCCAGCGTGATCCAGACGGCCAGGATGGCCGCAGTGATCAGGATCTCGCTGTCATGGGTGCTTTTGCCAACATCCCCTTCATCGCTCTGCAATTCGCCGGTGATGGTCTCCGGCAGATGCAGGCTGCGCCACTCCTGATTGATGACGGATTGTGCCTGCGACAGGCCCACACCCGGCGCCAGTTCCAGCGCCAGAGAGGCGGAACTCGCGTAACCGATATGGGTCACGGCTACCGGATCAAGGCTGGGGGTCATGCGCGCCACGACCGAGAGCGGCACCAGTGTCTCCGCCCCGGTCGCCACGGCCGAGCCGGTGGACGCATTCGCCCCGCCCGCCAGCGAATTGGCGATCTGGTTCCTGAATGCGGTCGCACCCGTCGAGGCTGCGGTGCTGGCCGTGGCCGACGTGACCACCCTGATGGTGTTGGACGCCGAACTGCCCGAGGCTGATCCACCCGAGGGGCTGATCCAGAACTGTTTCAGGATCTCGGGGTCGCGCTGGAAGCGGTTTTCCACAGTCAGCACCACGTTGTATTGCCCGTGTGTGGTGTAGACGACCGAGGCTGTGGTCTGACCCAGCGCGTCGGACAGGGTGTTACCGATCACCTGCGGCGTGACGCCAACGCGGGCGGCGGTATCGCGGTCGATGGCCAGCGTGATGCCCTGCCCCGGCGGATCGACGTCCGGGTCAACATCCGTGAACTCCGGGTGATGCCGCAGGGCTTTCGCCAGCCTGCGTGTCGCCGGCCCCAGCAACCGGTCGTCCTCGCTGCGCAGGATGTAGCTGACGCCGCTGCTGTTCGAGCCCACCCGCATCATGATGTTGCCCGGTGCCTGGGCATGGTATTCGGTGTGGATGTCTTTCCCCATCCGGGCCACCACACGTGCAGCCACTTCCGCCCCGGAAGCCCGCCCGGTGGACAGGTCGCGCAGTGTGGCGAACACCATGCCATGGCTGGAACCCTCGCCCGTATCCAGATAGGCGATGACATGGCTGACGGCCGGGTCTTCCAGCAGCACCCTGCTGAACCGCTCCAGCCGGGCCTTGGTCTGGGCCAGCGAACTGCCGCTGCCGCGCGATCCACCCGAGACAATGCCGATATCCTGACGCGGGAACACGACCTTTGGCATGCGGGTGAACAGAAAGACGCCCACCAGCAGGGTCAATGGCAGAAGCAACGCCGCCTTGCCGGGATGGGTCAGGCAGATTTCCAGAATGCGGCGATACAGGCTACCCCTATGTTTTTCATGGTCCAGAAAATCTGCGGTATCCCCTTCTGGATGAACGGCTGTTCTGTTTTCGGCAAACCGCATGCACAGCGCCGTCAGACACGGTGTGACCACGCAGGACAGAACCAGCGAGACGGTTACGGCGATGCCGACGGTGCCCGCAAACTCCCGGAACAGCCGTCCCGTCAGCCCCGAGGCCAGCCCGATCGGCAGGAACACCGCCAGCACGGAGACAGTAATCGACAACAGCGTAAAGGCCACCTCGCTTGCCCCGGCAATGGCCGCTTCCTCAACCGACATCCCACGCTCGCGCATGCGGATGATGTTCTCGATCACCACGATGGCGTCATCCACCACCAGCCCTGTCACCACCGTCAGCGCCATGAGCGAGAGGTTGTCCAGCCCGAAGCCCGCCAGATGCATCGGCCCGAGGCTGGCGATCAGGCAGCATGGCACGATGATCGCGGGTGCGATGGATGCCGTCCACGAGCGCAGGAAGACCCAGACCACGCCCAAGGCCAGCACACAGGAGGCCAGCAATGTCACCAGCGTATGATGCAGCGAGGAACGGATCACAGCCGAACCATCCCGCGCCACGGCAATATCCGCACCGGCCGGCATCAGCGTGCGCAGTTGCGGCAGTCGCGCCTTCACCGCATCAACGATGCCGACCAGATTGGCTCCCGGCTGGGCACGGACCATTAGTGTGAGCGCCGGTTTTCCGTCAAAGAAGGCGGCGGCGTTCACGTCCTGCATGCTGTCGGTGACGGTGGCGACATCCCGCAGCCGGATCGGACGCCCGCTCTTGTAGGCGATGACCAGATCCCGATAGGCGGCGGCATGCTCGGCCTGGTCGTTGACGGCCAGCTGGTAGCGCCGGTCGCCCATGTCGATCACACCCTTGGGCGTATGGGCATTGGCCGAGGCGAGGGCCGCGCGCAGGTTCTCGAACCCCATGCCGTATTTGAAAAACAGCAGCGGGTTCATTTCCACCCGCACCGCAGGGGCCGAACTGCCCATAAGGGTGACATCCCCCACACCCTGCACCTGCAGCAGCATCGGCCGCAGCGTCGTGTTCACCAGATCATACAGCTTCGCCATGGACTGCATGCCCGGCGTCACCGCCAGGATCAGCACCGGCGTCGCATTGGGGTTGGCCCGGTGATATTGCGGGTCCGATCCCGGCGTGGTCGGCAGATCCCGCCGGGCGGCTCTTATGGCCGCTTCCACGTCGCGGGCCGCGCCATTGAGATTGCGCCCCAGCTCAAACCCCAGCGAGATGGAGGTCTGCCCCCGTGTGGAGGAAGACATCATCTGTGTAACGCCCGCGATATTGCCCAGATGCCGCTCCAGCGGGGCGGCCACCGTGCGGGCCATCACCTCGGGCGAGCCGCCGGCATTGGAGGCGGAGACCGAGATCACCGGCAGGTCCACATCGGGCAGGTCCGAGACCGGCAGGAGCGGTAGCGCCATCAGGCCTGACAGCACGGCGGAGAGCAGCAGCAGGAGCGTCGCTACCGGGCGACGGACAAACCAGGCGATGAATTTCAAGGAAGATGTCCCGTCCCTGCGGGAGGGCTCACTCTATAAGACGATCG
>NZ_JBDNXK010000098.1:0-11049 GCF_047721705.1 Acetobacter sp.
CACCAGGACCACCGCCTCCACGGAAACCGCCGCCCGGCCCGCCGCCGGGACCGCCACCTCCACGAAATCCACCACCGCCTCCGCCGCCGTGGAAGCCGCCACCCCCTCCACCACCGCCGCCCGGATGGGCGAAGGCCGGCGTCACAGTCCCGATGGCCAATGCGACCGCAAAAGTATGTGACAGAAGTTTGAGATGCCTGCTGATCATTGGCTCTTCTCCCGGGTTAGATAAACGCTCCATTTCTTTCGGGAAAAAGAATGGCTTCCGGCACAAATGGAATGCGTTGTCAGGTCTGTTTCATCCGATATGGGAACGATCGGCGGTGGGCGCGATGTCGTCCACGTCATTCCTTGGTGGATAACTCTGCATAGCACTAACAGACTGCCTGTTTATGACCGAATGAGGACATGAATCCGATGGAGTTGTTCCTGTTTGTAACAAGCGCTTCAGGGGTTCCCCTCCGAGAGTGTGACAGTCGGAACTTCTCCAAAGCTGTTGTTGCTGCGGTCAATATCGGGAATGACCCTGTCCGGGTCCAGAATGGCCGTACGGACGGGTTGTGTGCCAGCCACCTGAACGATTAGTTCGTTTTTCAGCATCCATGTTTCCGTTGGAATGCGAATGCGGGCGGAACTGCCATCCATCCACGTCACTTGCAGCACCACCGGCAGGGGCAGCGAGCCTTTGTTGACGACACGGACCAGTGCGCCTTTCCGTGGATCGTTATCGACATAGGACACGGGGCCGGCGGCATAGTCCGCGCCCCAGTTGTTGAAATACCAGCCGCGCCAGAACCATGAGAGATCCTCGCCCGTTTCACTGTTCATGAAGCGGAAGAAATCCGATGCGGTGGGGTGATGGAAAGCCCATTCCTGGATATAGGCGCGAAAAGCCCGGTCGAACCGATCCGGTCCGATGATCTGCTCCCGCAGAAGTGTCAGACCATAGGCAGCTTTGAAATAGGTGACATCGTGCCGGTATGTTTCCGGAACCGTATCGGATGGCGCCATGAGAACGGGCGCTGCCGAGTCTTTCAGGACGCGCACGATATCCGTTGCCGGATTACCGGACTCCGGCGCGTATTGCGGGTCTTTCTTGGGGGCGAATTCGCCGTTGTTGAAGTGAGCGGTCGCCAGAACATCGATGAATGTATTGAAGCCCTCATCCATGAAAGCCTGTCGCCGTTCGTTCGAACCCACCAGCATTGGGAACCACTGGTGGCCCTGTTCATGCGTCGTAAGGGAAAACAGGGCGGGATCGCGGACTTTCATGCCTTCGAACGCGATACCCGGATATTCCATCGCTGCGCCGTGTCCTGCGGCATTGATGGCGTTCGGCCAAGGATACGGCGCCCACTGATTGGAGAAATATTCGATCGCATGTTTCACGTAGCTCGTGGACCGATCCCATCCATGCGCACCGATGCCTTCCACTGGATAGAAGGACATGGCGAGACGCGGCTGTGTCTGTCTGTCTTTCTCTGATCCTTCAGCAAGGGGCGGAAGATTGAGGCGCGCCGCATCCCACAGGAAGGCGGCCGAGGTCATGAAAGCGACATCACGCGTATGCGCCATGTGGAAGCGCCAGGTTTTGGTCGGCGCTTCGGGCTGAGTCGGCTTTTTGTCTGATTTCGCTGCCGTGTCCTGTGGCGCTGCCGGAGGGGTTTCGACCTCGGCCTGTGTGCGGATCATCACGCGCTCATCGCTTTTGGCCGCCTGCGCGAGCCGCTGCCGCTGCTCCTGTGTGAGCACATCGGTGGGATTGGTCAGCACGCCGGAGCCTGCGACAACGAATGAGGATGGAACTGTTACGCTGTAATCGAAATCGCCATAATCAAGATAGAATTCCTGACCGAGATAGGGTGCCGTGTCCCATCCACGAATGTCGTCATAGACAGCCATGCGCGGGTAGAACTGGGCGATCTCGTAAATGTCGCCGTTCCTGCTTTCGGATACGGCTGTACGACCGCCCCAGCTGCCGGGAATGGTGTAATGCCAGACAATGCGGAGCTTGCGCTTTTCTCCCTTGTGCATCGGATCTGCCAGCGGGAGCTGCATCCGTGTGTCGGAAATGACGGGCACCAGCGGTGTGCTGCGTCCCGCATCTTCAATCGAGGCGCTCTCGATGACCATTCCGTCGGTGTGCTGCGTATGACGTTCCGGATTGGCGAAATCCGCCCGTGATCCTTCCCGATACATGTTCTGGTCGAGTTGCACCCACAGCACGTCCAGATCGTCCGGACTGTTGTTGGTGTAGGTGATGATCTCGCTACCGGAAAGCGTCTTGTTGGTTGTGTCGAGGGCGATTTTTATGTCGTAATCCGCCCGGTTCTGCCACAGTTGCGGGCCACGGCGGCCCCCGCCCGACCGATAGACGGTGGGCGCGTCCGGGTAGGAAAGTGGTGCGAATATGCGGTGTGGATCTGGAGAAAGCGCGCCTGTGTCGGCGGCGTGTATCGTGCCGACGGGAGAGATCATGGTTGTTGCCAGCGCCGCACAGCAGAATGTCACCCGCTTCAGCGTCGCAAGCTGCTTTCTGTCCATTCGTGCGGTGAATGACGCCGCATATGCGGAGAAAACAGAAGAAAAAAAACTAGGACGCTTCACGATTGCAGTCTCCCGATACCCGTGTCGGCCTTTCTGTCGGACCAGATGACGCCACCACGATGGATGCTGTATCTTCTCCCATTGTATTCCTCACGTGAAGGACACACGATCCAAACCATGCTTCGTCATCTCCTGCCGGCTCTCCTGAGCCTCTCCGTCATGCATGCCGCCTTTGCAGCCCGGGTCGACTCAGAGGAAACGACTACGGCCGCCAGTCGTTTCGAAGCCATCCGCGCTGATCCGGGTCAGCTCTATGTCTTCATGAGGAATTTCCCGAAGGGCGCCGACCTGCACAATCATCTTGTTGGTGCGATCTACGCGGAGCATCTCCTCGAATGGGCGGAACGGGATCAGCTCTGTGTCGACCAGCATAGCGGGGCGATCAGTTCCTCCAAATGCGTTTTTGGCTTCCATCCTTCAAAAGGGGCCGTTCCTTCCCAGCAGATCATCGACGATCCAAAATCCTACGAGAACGAGATCGACGCTCTGTCGATGCGGAATTTTGTGCCCACGCCCGATGACCGTTCAGGCCACGATCATTTTTTCGCTACGTTCGATCGCTTCCTCCCGGCGACCTTTGCTCATGACGGTGACATGCTCGCTGATGTCATGACGCAGGCCGCGCGCGACCATGTTACCTATCTTGAGTTAATGATTTCTCCTCAACTGGGCGACGTCGCCCGGCTGGGGGCTTCCACGCATGTTACGGATGAGAAGGATATTTCGCGCACGGCCACACGGCTGGCACCCCATTTACAACATTATGTGAAACTTGCCCGAGGCGAAACGGACGCCATGGAAAGCAAGGCTCGCACATTGATGAAATGTGGAACGGAGCAGGCAGATCTTGGGTGCAATGTGACGGTGCGCTATCTTTACCAGACGGTACGCACGATGCCGCCGGGCATGGTGCTGTCGCAGATCGCGTTCGGTTATGCGCTTGCGGGAGCTGATCCGCGCTTTGTCGGAGTCAATATTGTGGGGCCGGAAGACAGCCCTGTGGCCATGCGCGATTACACCCTGCACATGCAGATGTTCCATGTGCTTTCGGAACAGTGGCCACATGTGAAACTTTCCCTGCATGCGGGCGAACTTTCCGACAGCCTTGTGCCGCCCGATGGATTGGAAAGCCATATCCGTCAGGCCGTGGAAATTGCTGGAGCTTCCCGGATCGGGCATGGGGTGGATATCATGCGGGAGCGAGACCCGTATGGTCTGCTCGAAGAACTGGCGAAGCGGAATGTTCTGGTTGAAATCAACCTGACGAGCAATGCGCAGATCCTTGGCGTGCAGGGCAAGGATCATCCTTTCCAGACCTATCGCGCGCACGGGATTCCAGTCGCCCTTTCGACGGATGACGAGGGTGTGTCCCGCACGACGCTGACGCAGGAATATATCAAAGCGGCCACAACTTACGCGTTGTCATATGTGGATATGAAAGCTCTTTCCCGCATGGGATTGGAACATGGTTTTATTGCGGGGAAAAGTCTGTGGGACAGCACGCAGCCTTTTCGTCTGAAAACGGCCTGTGCGGAAACTGATCCGCTGACGACACCGGATAATGGCGACTGTCATGATCTTCTGGCGCATAATGAGAAGGCGCGCATGCAATGGAAACTTGAAGGCGATTTCGCACGATTTGAGCACGCGATCGCCAGCGGCGCGTTGTCGCGGAACTGATCACGACTTCCCGTTCGAAGGATATTTTGATGCGTCTGCGTTCTTCCGCTGCTCTGGCCACGGTGTTTGCTCTGATAGGTTTTTCTGCATCGGTCGCAGCCAAACCTGCCCGTATTCCGGTGAGGGTCGTTGTTGTGACGACCTTCGAACTGGGAAGCGATAAAGGCGACACGCCGGGTGAATTTCAGGCATGGGTGGAAAAGCTGCCGCTGGATGAGGATCTTCCTGCGCCGGGCAGCTATCATGAAATCCTTCGCTATAATTCCCAACTGCATGTTCTGGGTATTGTCACGGGAGAAGGGCCGTCGCATATGGCCTCTGCCATGACAGGGCTTGCGCTGGATCCGCGCTTTGATCTGAGGAAGGCTTATTTCATTCTTGCCGGTATAGGCGGGATCGATCCAAACTTTGGCCCAGCAGGATCAGCCGTATGGGCTCCGCGCGTGATCAATGGCGGTCTGGCGCACATGATCGATGCGCGGGAAATTCCTTCTGACTGGCCCGATGGATTCACGCCTGTACAGGGTGACAGCCCGCATATGCAGCCCGTGCCCGACCTTCATTCGCAATGGGGCGATATGGCTTATACGCTGAACCCCGATCTGGTGAACTGGGCATATGGTCTGACACGTTCGATCGATCTTCCAGATGCTGAGCCTCTCAAGGCAAATCGTGCGCGCTACAAAGGTTTTCCAAAAGCACGTCTCCCACCTCATGTCATGCTGGGCGATACACTTTCTTCCGAGACATTTTGGGTGGGAGCGAGGATGAACCGATGGGCCGAGCGATGGGTGCGATACTGGACCGAGAATAAAGGAACTTTCGCGACGACGGCGGAAGAGGATATCGGCTTCATGCAGGCTCTTTCCGCACAGGCGAAAGCCGGTCTAGTGGATATCAACCGTGTTCTCATCCTGCGGGCGGCAAGCAATTATGACATGCCGCCACCCGGAGAAACGGCGGCACAGCTTCTGAGAGAAGAAGCTAATGAAACAGGGTTTTCAGGATTTATTCCATCTCTGGATGCTGCGTGGCGCACGGGGAGTGTTGTGGTTCGCGAGTTGGCACTTCACTGGGACAAGTATGAGAACGTCATTCCGAAAGGTGAGTAAGGAAATGGTTATATTTCCACTTCCCTCATAAATCACTGCATGCAGGCCCAATCGTAAACAGCTTCCAGTCGTGATGTACATGTGCGGATATCATGGTGATTTTCGACGTAAGCACGTGCGTTTTTTCCAAAACGCGTTGCCAGATCGTCGTCTGTCAGAAGGGACATAAGGTGACGGGTCAAAGCCTGTACATCATGTTCCTCAAACGCAAAGCCCGTCTCTCCGTCGACCATTCCTTCTGTCGCGCCTCCATGAGCAGAGGTGACAACGGGGACGCCACTGGCCTGTGCTTCCAGCAAGACAAGCCCAAGCCCCTCTGCATCTCCATTTTTCGCGGTAATGCTTGGCAGACAGAAAACCCGAGCTTCCTTCATGAGCGACTGGATAGTGTCACGATTGACGGAACCCAGAAAATTTACTGACCCTATGTCCTCTGCCTGTCGGGTCAGAGACGCGCTCTCCGGGCCATCGCCTGCGATAATCAGTTTTGCATCTGGTAGACCATTCTTCACATGGCGGAATGCTTCCAGAAGGATGGCAGTCCCTTTCTTTTCCACCAGACGTCCAACAAACAGGATCACAGGCTCCCGGTTTCCCGGTGCGGGTTCTGCAGGCACAAAACGATCGACATTGATGCCAATGTGACAGACGGAAATCAGATTTGCAGGAATGCCTGCCCTGATCGCAGCATTTCGGATCGGGCCAGAGACTGCAACGAAACTGACATGTGGCTTATGGATCAGTTTTGCTAGTTTGCCGGGATAGGCTTTCCAGCGACGTCCTCCTTTTCCAGAAGCGAACCAGTCCATATGTGTGGTGATGTCAGAACCATGCAATGTCACGACCAGAGGTACGCCCAGTCGTTTTGCAATGGGCCATGCCTCGACACCATCGAAACCGAAATGAGCATGAATCAGTCTTGGGTTTACCTGACGGGCAATGGCCATCATTCCCGGTGAAGGGCGATTGAGACGACGCGAAATAACGCCGAGAACTTTCGTGAGGAAGGTAGCAGGTCCCTTGTGAACAGCGCGAACCGGCAGCCCTTCCAGTGGCAGTTTATCAATTTCCCGTTCGCCAATCAGGACAGGTTTCCACCGCTTTAACCAAAGAGCCTGATCACGAACGAAGGTTTCCGATAGAGGGAGGATCTCCGTGCGATAGATGGCGACGGTCTGGCCTTCCTGTTTTGCAGCCAGACGATGTTCAGGGAAACGTTCCGGCATAAGCAGGCGATCGACCACTTCCTGCCATGTCGGGAGATCGATTGAAATATTTTCTTCGCAGGAAACGGCTTTTTTTATGGCGTCGACGATGGAGTTTTTATCACCCGGCGTATAGCCGAACCGACCGGCGACGGTGCCTGCGGCAAAAGTCGGGCATACGGCAGGCTTGCCGAAAAAAGCGAACTGTTTGAGTTTCAGCGAGGTGTCGAAAAGATATTTCGGCATATCGTCACTTTTGTAGGGTGCAATGCCGAAAATACAGTTCTGGAGATAGCCGAGCGTTTCCTCGAAAGGCATCTCGTTGTGGACGATGATATTGGGGCGCTTATCGAGCCCTTCTGCCGCACGTCCTGCACCGATGACATGAAAGTCTATATCAGGGAATTCAGGCGCGGCGAGATTGAAAAAATCCGCATCGAACAGCATGGAGCCGACGGACACACATGCATCCCGGCCGCCGAAGGGCGATGGGCGTGGCCGTTCCATGAGTTCACGATCGACTCCTTGTGGCGCGAAGATACTGCTGTTTTCATGTGGCATGCCTTCCAGAAGCAATGGGGAAGGCATGCGGATCAGATCGATTTTGTCGAAATGACGAATAAAACTGCGTTTGATGGTCTCTGCCGCGCCGACAACCGAGAGATCATCAGAAGCAAGATAAACGATCTTTGCTTTTGGATTCAGCCTTTTTACGTCCGGCACATAAATCGCAGCCATACCGGATTCGATGAACACCGTATCCGCTTCTCTGATCCAGCGTTTCAGGATGGCAGGCATTGTCAGCCGATAGGCGGCAAACATGGCTTCTTCCAGCCAGTGCAGACGGGGATTGCGTAGGCGGAAGGGATGCCAGGGCCAATACTGAAGATAACATTCCACGCCATCGACAACCTCGACCCGGTTGGCGCGATGTTTCAGATCTGTGCGTGTATCGCCACGATGTTCCGAAAGACGGCTGAAACCAGCTGAATAGAAACGGACTGTTTCTCGCTTGGCCAGCTCTGTCGCTATGAAATGGACGCTCGCCTTGCGGCGTGAGCGGAAATCATGGACGGAGAGAACAAGAAAACTGGTCATGCGACGGATGCCTCTTTCTCGTTTATTAGAATAATTCTATGTTTTTTGAAAATTCTGTGTCGAGGCTGACAGATATGACTGACTTCAAAACAAGAAAACAGTCTGGCCAGAAAAACGCAAGGCCAGACTTTCTACATGAGTGAGAAGGTTATTTTGCTTTGCGCGCTGCTGCGATTGCCGCTTTCAGGTCATCTTCAGATGCAGCGCCGGGAATTATGGTTTTCTCACCGATGATGAAGGTGGGGGTCCCATCGACTCCAAGTTTGCGCGCTAGATCAAGATTCTCACGCAGAAGAGCGATAACCGTTGAATCTTTCATGTCCTTTTCCAGCCGGGCGACATCAAGGCCGACTGACTGGGCGATCGAACGGATACGGTCGAGGGATGGAGCGCTGCTATCCGACATCAGGGCATGCTGGAACTTCAGATAAGCATTCTGACGACCCGCTGCGATCAGAGCCTGTGCTTCAAGCTGGCTGTTGGGGCCTAGCACGGGGATAACTTTTTCCACGAAACGCAGATCGGAATCGTCCGCGACCAGCTTGTCGATGATCGGCAGAACCTTGCGACAGTAAGGGCAGCGGGGATCGTAAAATTCGACGACGGTTACTGAACCGTGCGGGTTGCCCAGAACGACATCGGTGTTGGCGGCGCCAAGTTTACCAGCATTGTCATGCACGGCCTGAAGGCTGGCGGCCTGCTGTGCGGCTTCGCCTTGGGCGCGCATGCTGGCGATGGCGTCGCTCAGGATGGACGGATCCTGCTTGAGGGCCTGTCGAACGATCTCGACGATTTCCTTGCGCTGGGAGGGCGTGAAGCTGGTTTCAGCCCGCAGGGGCGTGAACGAGGCGATGGATGCCGCCGTTGCCAGAAGCAGGAGACCGGCGGACTTAGGAAGGATGCGTGTCATGGGACCATGTCTGTAGCGTAAATGGGAGGAACGAAAAACCATAAGTGGTGAAACCATTCTTCGGATGAAAGCCCTTGTCGGTCAGTGGCGCTGCTTGCGTGTCCGGCTCTGCTGACGCAGTACGTTTTCAATCCAGTCATTAAGACGTTTCGTTGTTTCCTCGGCTTCTTCCAGATCGGGATAAAAGTCGGGGAAGCGCAGGGCCAGCCAGCGCCATGCCACCAGACGCTTGTGACGTTTCTCGGCCCTTTCCAGCTCTTCCCGGCCAGCACGCTCCGGTGGCGGGAGTCGTCCGGTTCCCGGTGGCGGGATACGCACTCCGGCGGCATGATCCGCTGCCCATCCGACCAGCCGCCGGATACCGTTGTCACGGTCATCCACCGGACACATTGCGTATGTCCAGCGTTGCGTGAGGTCCAGACCTTCCACCCCTTCCAGCGCCGAGGCGATGGCGAAAGGCTGTTCCATGTCGGCCAGCCGGTAGTTCGGGTCATCATGACGCAGAACAGCGCGGTGAATCCGGGCCAACACGCCATAGAGACTGTCCGAACCGATTTCGGCGGCAATGGCGCGGACGATTTCCGCATCCGGCTGGACGAGGGGGCGCAGCTCTTCCGGCGCGACGGGATCGGCGTTCAGATGGTCGCGAATGAAACGTGGACTTCCCGAGTCCGCCAGCACGGCGACGATACCGTCCTCGTGCTTGCCGAACCGTCCCGCACGTCCACCGATCTGCTTCACTTCCTGCACCGTAAGATCGCGCGTCTGGCGTCCATCGAACTTGCGCAGGGCAGCGAAGACCACTCGGCGGATGGACAGGTTCAGGCCCATGCCGATGGCATCCGTGGCAATCAGGATGTCCGCTGTGCCGGCATTGAAGCGCTGGGCCTCGGCACGTCGCACTTCCGGGCTCAGGGCTCCATAGACCACCGCCACACGGCGCCCACGCTCCATCAATGCTGCACGCAGATCCAGCACCTCGCGACGGGAGAAGGCAATGAGCGCATCGCCCGCTTTCAGCTCATTGAGACGGACAGGGGCCGATGCCGCCCGGAGTGGGCTTTTACGTTGAAGGGAGATTTCGTCGATCGGATCGCCACAGAGTTCGGCGATCCGTCGCACCATCGGAATGCACTCCGGTGCGCCGAGGATGTAGAGATGCCGGGCCGGTGCACCCATGATGGCGGCAGTCCATGCGGCGCCACGATCCGGGTCGAACAGCATCTGCGCTTCGTCGATCACCGCGACATCGACCGGATTGAAAAAGGGGCACATCTCCACAGTAGCGGCCAGGTGACGGCTGCCGGGAATGATCTGGCGCTCTTCGCCGGTGGAAAGTGAGGCTTCCACGCCACGCGCCGCCAGAGCCTCGCGGAATTCATGCGCTAGGAGCCGCAGAGGAGCCAGCGCTAGCCCGCTTTCGGCACGCGCCAGAGCATCAAGGGCGGTGTGAGACTTGCCGCTATTGGTTGGGCCCGTCACCAGCGTGATACGGCGTTCGAGCGCTCGTGCCGTGCGGAAATGGGCGGCGTAGCGGTCAAGGGCCGCCACGCGGGCAATGACGGCGTTGGCGACGTGCTTGCCGACTTTGGGTGGGGCAGGCAGTTGCGTCTCGCGTCGACCTTCACGTCCCCGCTTTTCCTTGCGGTCGAAGAATTCTTCGCCGGTGCGCCGCCATTCCGGCAGTTGTGGGCGCAGGGCGATCAGTTCGTTGGGATCGAACTCCCACAGTTCCTGTCCGTCCCGCTGGCGGATACGGCGGGCGACCGGAAGCCGATTTTCGGCAATCCAGCGCAGCGCCTCCCGTTGCGAGCAATGCAGGATACGCGGCACTTCAGGGAAGCGAACGAGGCTGCTCTCCCATTCGCGCAGGCGTTGCTCCTCGCTCTCCCGCCGGGCCTGAGCGGCCTGTTCGATTGAGGCGGCATTGCGTGCGCGGGCTTCTTCAGTGTCCTGCGCAGAGCCGATGAAGCTCTGTCGATCCGAAACGTCAAAGGCTTCGGCAATCGCTTCCGCCAGTCGCGCGGTCTGGGCGGCGGAAAGAACGCGCCCGGTGTCGAGCAGATCGGCCTGCACGCTGGCAAGAGCGGCCTTCGGTGTGCGTCCCTGTTCGCGGAAGCGGCAGGTCATGACCGGCTTGAGCGCTTCAAGCAGTCCGACGTCCGTGATGGCGGGATCGTCCACCATGATCACAGCCTGCTCCATGTCCTCGCGGGAGACCCAGATGCGCCCGTCACGACGTGTGAGGTCCATCAGGCGGGAGGTCCAGCGCTTGCGTCTGACCGCGCACAGAGCCGCGCGGAACACATCGTCAGGCACTTCATTCGCGCCGGGTGCCAGAGCGCGTCCTATGCGCCTGAGCAGCGCCTGTTCTTCCCGAGGTTCTATGCTCAGCCCCGTGCGGTTCAGCGCCGTCTCAAGGGCGGCGCGCGCCGGG
>NZ_JBDNXK010000099.1:0-10949 GCF_047721705.1 Acetobacter sp.
ATATTAAATATACTGCAAAATCAGAATGATATACCACTAATTTTGGATTATTTATCAAGCCAAAACGGCACCGGCAGTTCTTTGGAACGCAGGAATTCCGGATTGAAAAGTTTGGATTGATACCTTGCGCCACCATCACAGAGAATGGTCGCAATCCGGTGTCCCGGCCCGAGGCGCCGCGCTACACGAATAGCAGCAGCGATGTTGATTCCTGATGAGCCACCAATAGAAAGACCTTCATCAATCAGGAGACTGTAAATCTGTTCAAGTGCCTCAGGATCTGGAATTCGCTCGGCATCGTCGATAGGGGCGCCTTCCAGATTAGCCGTTACTCGTGATTGGCCGATGCCTTCTGTAATAGAAGAGCCGCTCACAGAAAGATCATTATTTTTTACCCAGCCATAAAGACCAGATCCTTCAGGATCGGCGAGTACGATCCGTGGGCGTTTCACACCTATTTTCTGTGCACAGTCATCAAGTCCGAATGCGATGCCCGCCAGAGTGCCTCCCGTTCCGCACGCACAGGTAAACGCATCCACGCGTTCATCCATCTGGGTCCAGATTTCAGGCGCTGTCGTGTGGCGGTGTCCTTCGCGATTGGCTACGTTATCAAACTGATTGGCCCAGAAAAAACCGTTCTCTTCCGCAATGCGCTGTGAAACATGCACGTAGTTGCCCGGATCACGGTAAGGCTTGGCCGGAACAAGTCGCAGATCGGCACCGATCATGCGAAGAAAGTCAATTTTTTCACGGCTTTGCGTCTCGGGCATGATGATGATGCATTTATAGCCACGCGCATTCGCCACTAACGTTAAGCCAATGCCGGTATTGCCAGCCGTTCCTTCGACGATCGTGCCGCCGGGTTTCAGCACGCCACGCTTTTCAGCGTCTACAATAATGGCGAGAGCGGCTCGATCCTTCACTGAACCGCCTGGATTCATAAACTCGGCTTTTCCGAAAATCTCGCATCCTGTTGCCTCGGAAGCTCGCTTGAGACGAATCAAAGGAGTGCCGCCGATGGCGCCGGGCATATCGGGGGAAATGGTGGTCCAGCCGGGAAATGACGACGTGGAGGATGTCGAGCTCATTCTGTGTGCCTTTCTTCCTGTTGAGATTGGGGCTAGCGCGTGTTGCCCTCACATGCAATCTGCTTTGCAACAGAGGCGCACTCCTGAAAATATGGATGTGCGATTGTTCTTAGAGTTGAGCGGTTGGAGTTTTAGGTAGGATGGTTAAAGACGTGAGCCCACGCGAGACGTGGAACGCTTTGGGAGAAGGCACGAACGCCTGTCTCATTGATGTGCGGACACCAGAGGAATGGCAGTTTGTCGGAGTCCCAGATCTTTCCTCCATTGGGCAGAGAATTTACACGATCAGCTGGCAATTCCTGGGGGGCTTGGTGAATGGACGGTTTGCCGACGAGCTGAAATCTGCCGGTATTGAGCCTTCGCAGCCTCTTTATTTCATCTGTCGTTCAGGAGCCCGGAGCGCCTCTGCCGCGCTTGCGGCGCGACAGGCTGGTTTTGGAACGGTTTTCAACGTTGCAAGTGGTTTTGAAGGACCGCTGAATGAAGAAAGCCATCGAGGATCTGTCTCCGGCTGGAAAGCCGAAGGCTTGCCGTGGCGTCAAAACTGACAGCTAGCCGGAGATGCGGACCTGAATGCCTCCCTTATTGGCCAGCATCAGGCTCTGTTTCAGCGTCGTACACCACTTCGAGGACGGCACACCACGGATAACGGGAATCGTAGCTGTGCCCATCCGCTGACGCGATAGCCCCATTTGCGTCTGTTGGCACATGCGTCAACGCCACAGCATCGTCGATATTGCCACCGATGATGCTCAATTGATGCCCAAACGGCTGCCCATTCTGGCCCGTCGCTACGACAATCCCGCAATGGGCCGGAAATCCGAACGAAGTTGGCAGGCTGGAAAAGCGCACGGATTTACTGCCACCACGTCCTGTGCAGATGAGATCACCCAGTTTGGGGATGTAGCTTGCAGGGTCATGGGCGCGCAGGCCGGTTGATTGCCCGGATGCAGCGGCATTGATGTAGGTGGAGTGGTTGGGCGAGTAGGGGAAGCGCTCATTCGCGCCCGCTACGCGCATCACATAAGAAATGAAGGCAGCGGACCACGCGTAATGCCCATCGTGCTCAAAGGGGAAAATTCGCCCGTCAGCATCATATTTCCCACTCCATGATGATTCGGTTTCCTGCGGATCCTGACCGATCCACCAGTATTCGCCCACGCGTTGCCACAGGCCGGGAGAGCGTTCTGGTTTTACGCTTGCCGTGGTCGGTTCAGGCCGGAGTTCCGGGTCATCGTCATTGACCGGCATTCCGAAAAGGCGCCATTCGCGCATGGCGATCGCGACGACATCCTGACGATTGAACGGGGTGAAGTTTCGGCTGGCGAAATCTGGAACATGAGAATCATAACCCAGAGGTCCGACGCTATTGCGATATTGCGCGACAGGTGTCTGCACCGGAGTAATTGATCGAACAGGCTGTTGTGCACAGGATGTCGCAGCTAAAGCTACACACAACATGACGGCTTTTCTGGTCATTGTCTTGGCCATTTACCCACCAGAGCTTCCTCTGGTTCTCCCGCTCGATAAAACACTGCTTTCGCCGCAATCTGTTACCGTGGCAAGCAGTTGGAATTGTTTAACGCCAACTGCCCGCGAGAGGAAGATGCCCCCACGTGAGGCTGATTCTCTTTTGCCGCATCCTGCGAGATGATCTGAGAGTCAGTTTGTGTGTTCAGGAAACAGGGAACGCAGCCCTTCGGCGCTGGCGTCGGAGCGCCCCCGCTCGGTGATGAGGCCTGTCACAAGGCGGGCAGGGGTGACATCAAAGGCCGGGTTAGCCGCGTTACTGGTTTCTGGTGTTATGCGGACAGTCTGGATTGTGCCGTCTGCGGCCTGACCTGCAACCAGTGTGACCTCTGTGGGGGAGCGTTCTTCAATCGGGATCTCCCGGATGCCATCCGTCACACGCCAGTCGATGGTTGTCGAAGGGAGGGCAACCCAGAATGGAACCGCATTGTCGTGTGCAGCCAGCGCTTTTAGATAAGTGCCGATCTTGTTGGCGACATCCCCTTGAGCCGTGACGCGATCAGTCCCCACAATTACGAGGTCAACCTGACCGTGCTGCATCAGGTGGCCACCAGCATTGTCCACAATCACGGTATGCTGGACGCCATGGCTTCCGAGCTCCCAGGCGGTCAGCGCCGCACCCTGATTGCGCGGGCGTGTTTCATCCACCCATACATGAACGGGCAGGCCTTCATCATGGGCCATATAAATAGGCGCAAGAGCAGTTCCCCAGTCCACAGTCGCAATCCACCCGGCATTGCAATGCGTCAGAATATTGATGCTTTCGCCATTTTTCTTTGTTTTTGCGATGTCACGGATCAACTCCAATCCATGACGACCAATGGCTTCATTTTGCGCGACATCTTCATCACAGATACGACCAGCTTCCGCATAGGCCTCAGCCCTGCGATCTTTCTCGGGCACTTCACGAAGTTTGGCGAGCATGCGCCCGAGCGCCCACCGCAGATTGATGGCCGTCGGGCGGGTGTTCGCCAGCATGGAGGCATTCTGCTCCATTGAGGCATCGCTTGGATCTTTATCAAGAGCCAGAGCAAGGCCATAGGCCGCTACTGCCCCGATCAATGGTGCGCCTCTAACCTGCATTGTGACGATCGCCTGCGCGACTTGGTCGACTGTTTTCAGGTGGAGTATTTCGAGAGCGAAAGGCAGCTTGGTTTGGTCAAAAATGCAGACGCTGCTTTCGTCGGTCGGATCGACCCACACACTGCGATAGGCTGTGCCGTTTATTTTCATGATGCGCCTGAATGGTTGAAGGAGAGGAGATTGTGGGAAACATTTAGCGAAACAAAAGCACGTTCACAAACGCAAATATGATTGCGCGCACATCGTTTTACACCGTCGGGTGATTTTATGAATGCGATGTGCGTATAGGGAATGGGTGGCATCTCTTAAACGGAAAGATATTTTCTATAATTCTTATTTCTGAATGTTTTTGAAATTTTAAAGAGAGTTTTTAATTGATGCATTCAGATTCTTTCGAATGGAAAGAGTGGGTGTTATTCTTTATTACAAAAAAGACTTCTTCGATATTGCAAACCCAATAGCCAATCTATATTGGCATCGAATTAATTGGCGTGGAAACTGTCTGTATCGCTGAGGCAGATCGCAGAGGGTGGAAGAGCTTTCAGATCGTTTTATATAACCATCACTGTTTGTAAACAGGCTGATGGAGCTGACAAGGTAAGATAAAGGTATGGCTAGAAAACCTTCAGGTAAAGAAACAAAAGTTTCTTCTTCGGCTGCCAAGCCGGCGCCGCGCCGCAAGACCGGAACGACCGCAGCTACACGCGCTAAACTCGTAGTCGAGGAGCCGGTAAAAACACGCACGCGCAGCAAAGCTACCGCCACTGCGAAGGTTGCCGCTCCAAAAGCAGCAACACGGAAAGCTGCACCTGCCGCAACGACCAAGGTGTCGGCTCCCAAGGCCCGCGTCCAGAAGAGCGTTGAAACCAAGACCCGGTCCAGAGTGAGCCCGAAGGTTACCGCCACCAAAAGTGCAGTAAAGGCCTCAACCCGTAAGGAAGCTGCTCCAGTCAAATTGTCTGCGGTAGAAAAACTGCGCATCACGCAGGCTACACGGAAGCAGAAGCGTCTGGACCGTCTGGCAGCAGAAAAAGCCGAAAGTGCAGCAGCTGCACCCCGTCGGGCTGCTTCTCGAAGCAAGACAGCTTCCAAGCGTGCCAGTTCGCGCGGCTGATGATTGAAAGAAAGCCGCCCTTTTGAGGCGGCTTTCTTGTTTATCCAGCAGCACCTTTAGGGGTGAGTGCTTCTTATGTGTCAGGCGTGCCTTTTGTAGGCTTGTCCTGCGGTGCCAGTGAGTGAATTGAAACGGCCATTCTTGCCGTAGTGCGGTTGGTCCTGCGAGCGCGTGATCGCATTTGTCAGCAGTTGAACGATATGCGACTGGGCTATCATGGCCCTTTTTAACAGAGCTCGGTTCTCTTCAAGGGTTGTTTCAAATTTCTGAGCGGCAGCCAGTAGGTCTTCCGAGCAACATCTGTCTGTAGAATTTTCTTTTTCGCAATCGACCGAGAGACTGGCTACGCGGTTGAGCAAAGATTCTTTTCTATTGAGGTAGGCATTTATTATAGCGATATTGCCGCTCGCAATATTGCTGTTCTCTTCTTCCAGAAGGGCGGTCGTTTCCTCGATAACAGTCAGAGCATTTTCCATTATTTTTTGCCTTCCTGCATTTTAAGCATCTGATGATAAAGCGAAGGAGCAAGGCCCAGGCCGCCGTTGTTCTCGATCTGTTTGGACATTTCCGTAGTTAGCATGGGCTTGAAGCTGCTTTCACCTACGCCGCCACCGAAAAAACCCTTCGAGGTATCGACCGTGTCAAACATGGGTTGCAGCATCTGACCGATTGTCATGGATTCAAAATCCGTGGCCGCTTTCCATAGTTTTGGATCGATGTTGGAGGATGCGGCCGTTGTTTGCGGCACATTATAATCGACGGCTGACAACGTATTTTTCACGATTTGGGTCATCGGACTTCCAGATCAGCTTGTAAGGCACCATCTGCCTTGATGGCCTGAAGAATTGAGATCATGTCGCGTGGGCCAACGCCTAGTGCATTCAGACCGGAAACCAGTTCACTAAGCGTCGGGCCATTTCGCAGAATGCCAAGCTTGGCATTGTTGCCATTGTTGACGTTGATGGATGTTCTGGGAGCCACCGTGGTTGTGCCATTCGACATTGGCCCGGGTTGTGAAACCTGAGGTGTTTCCGTGACCTGGATCGTCAAGTTGCCTTGAGCGATAGCCACAGTACTCACGCGAACATCATTGCCGATCACAATGGTGCCGCTTGCGTCGTCCACCACGACTTTTGCGAGGGTATCGGGTTCGACCATTAGATCTCCGATGCGCGACAGGGATTCCACGCTGTTTCGCGTCGTCAGATCGAGTTCAACGGTGCGGGGGTCGGTCACCGTCGCGATATTGGCGCCGATACGGGAATTGATCGCCGCAGCTATTCTGCTTGCGGTCGTGAAGTCGGGGTTTCGGAGTGAAAGGTGCAGATGCTTTTTGTTGACGAGATCAACAGGCACCTCTCGTTCGACCACGGCTCCGTTGGCAATATGGCCGTTGGTCGGGATATTATGCACTATGGAAGCAGCCGCGCCGCGGGCACTGAAGGCATTGGTCGCCAGAGATCCTTGCGCGACAGCATACACTTCGCCGTCAGCGGCCATGAGGGGCGTGACGAGGAGCGTGCCTCCCGTCAGATCCGTCGCATCGCCCGTGGCGGAAACCGTCACGTCGATTCGACCACCACCATGTGAAAAAGGAGGGAGATCAGCTGTGACCATCACAGCGGCCACATCATGGGTCTGAAGCTGGATTTCACGATCGCGGATATTCACGCCCAGACGGTTGAGCATGCTGATCAGCGTTTCACGGGTAAAAAGAACGTTAGTCAGTTTGTCGCCGGTTCCATGCAAGCCGACAACAAGCCCGTATCCAATCAGCTGGTTTGTTCTTACCCCCTCAAAATCGGCAATATCCTTAACGCGAACGAAGGAAGCGTGAGCCGGAAAGGACTGAAGTAACAGGCTCACAACAAGTCCGAACGCCGATAACTGACGCCAGATCGCTTTAACCTTTGTTGTAGTCCCGTTGAAAAAAAGACTCATTCTGCTCTTTGCCGCTCGTCAATAATTCTGAGGCAGAGTATCGGCGCGAAGAGCAAATATTTTCTGAACAAACGCGGCCCGTCTGATTGTGGTGAGCCAGTTCGCTTAACAAAACGATCCTTGCCGTCCACGCACAATGAGGATGAGTGAAATGAGAGGCATCAACTCTCTGGGGCCCATAACACCCCGCAAGACGACGCGCCGAAACCGGGCCGGAGAGCCGACAACTGCGTTTTCTCTGCCTGAAGAAACGCCGGAAGCCACTCCTGTCACATCTTCTGTTCCGGTAGGGCGGGCGCTGCTCGATTTGCAGGAGGCAGGCACTTCCGACCTCTATCAAATGGAGCAGGAGATAACGCGCTGGAGCGATAATGCCTTGGGATCGCTCAGAAAGCTTCAGGTAGCCCTTCTGGAAGGCGGAGAAGTATCTCAACAGTTATTGAATGAACTGGATACTCTATGCAGCAACCTTCCGGAAGGTGATGCTGGCGGTCTTTCTAGTTTGGCCAATTCCATTCAGGTTCGGGTCGCCATTGAAACGGCTCGGATGAAAAAAAATAAAATCCATGACATGGATCAAGAAGGGGCGGATTCAGAAGGTATTTGATGCTTTTTGTTTCGTGGTTCCGGGCCATATCTGCTCCCGTCAATTGGAACTTGGCTCGAACGCTTCGCGCCGCTATAAGCCGCGAAATCGTCAGGGGTTGAGCCTCACGAAACGGAGACGCGGACCATGTTAACACTTCCTCCAGACTATAAACCGTCTGAAGACGAAGAGTTCATGAATCCCTTGCAGACGGAATACTTCCGCCAGAAGCTGATAAAATGGCGGGCTGACCTTCTGAAGGAATCAGGTGGCACATTGGCGAGCCTTTCCGAGGGCGGCATACACGAGGCGGACGTCACGGATCGTGCCAGTGTGGAAACCGATCGTGCGCTTGAGCTGCGGACACGGGACCGCGCCCGCAAGCTGATTGGCAAGATCAATCAGGCTCTTCTGCGAATTGAGAACGGAACTTATGGTTTCTGCGAGGAAACGGGCGATCCGATTGGGCTGAAACGTCTGGAGGCTCGTCCTATCGCAACGCTTTCCATTGAAGCGCAGGAACGCCATGAACGTATGGAAAAGATTCACAAGGACGACTGACTCTAAAAAGTTTTGTTCTGATGGATTTCGGGGGTTGCCGACCAGACGTGTAAATTGTAGGAACCCCCGCAGCGCTGCTGTAGCTCAGTGGTAGAGCACTCCCTTGGTAAGGGAGAGGTCGCGAGTTCAATCCTCGCCAGCAGCACCAGTTTCTTTGCGTTTTATAAAACGCATCAGCCATGACATTTCGCGAAATGGCTTTGATTCTCCACTATCTCCCAATAGAAACCGATCCGCTCATGGCGGTGAAAACGCGGCGTCTGGTGTCTGAGAAGTCTCTTTCTCATTCCTGCTTGAAGACCCGCCGCTTGCAAGGCCGTTACTTCTCTTGTCGACAGGGCTACGTGACCATTTGAACGATAAAAATATATCGGCGCAGTCGGTTGCCTGCGCCGATATGCCTGCAACGACACTTCCGGAAGAAAAACGGGGACTTCTCGGCGCGTTTCTCCTGTTCATGTTGCCAGTGCTGCTCGATTGCGTGCTGCAGTCACTCTCCGGGACAATCAGCAACATCTATATTGGTCATCTGCTGGGTGCGAAGGACCTCGCCGCCGCCAGTACTTTTTACCCGCTTTTGCTCGTGCTGGTCTCCTGCGGTGTAGGGCTGGGCACGGGAGCCAGTGTGCTCGTCGGACAAAAATGGGGAGCGGGGGCCTTCGATCAGGCGAGAACTGCGGTTGCCGCAGCCATTTCGCTTTCCATTGTTTTTGGTGGAGCGATCGCCATTTTTGGCCAGTGGGGCGTCATCCCCATGCTGTGGCTGTTCAGCGTGCCCACCGAAATTGCCGGGCCAGCTGAAGCCTACTGCCGGATATTTCTTGCAGGCACGCCCGCACTGGTTCTGCTCATCACCGTTGCCATCACCTTGCGGGGAGCGGGGGACAATATCCGTCCACTGGCAATGATGGGTGTTCAGATTCTGATCTCCATCGTTGCGACACCCGTCCTGATCGTCAGTCCCCTGGGTGTGTCCGGTGCCGCCGTCACGGGTATTGTGGGATGGATTGTCTCGTTGGTGTTTGTCGGGTGCTGGTTGAGAGTGTCTCAACACCCGCTTGCCCCATGCCGCGCAATGATGCGCGAACTGCTGCCGGCTCCAGTGGTTCTGCGTTCCGTGGTCCGATTAGGTTTTCCAGCGATGATTGAGATCGCCACTCAGGGGCTTGCCGAGGTTATTCTCGTGGGGCGCATCAATAGCTTTGGCCCGGACATGACGGCGGCTTACGGGCTGTTTACCCAGACGCTCACCTATATCGAATTCCCCGGCATGGCCGTTGGCATCACGGTTTCGGTTCTGTGTTCCCATGCGATCGGCGCAAGGCAGCCTGGGCGCGCTCGTGCAGTGCTTCGGGTTGGCTTTATTGTCGGATTGATGGTGACGGGACTGTTGGCCAGCATCGTGTCGTTTGAACCAGCCTGGGTGTCGGGGCTGTTCACTTCAGATCCTCAGGTGATGATCATCGCCAATCATGCGTTTCGCGCGGTCATGTGGAGCGCGGTCCTTCTCTCGCTAGGGGGAATTCTTGGTGCGGCGATGCGGGCGAATGGCGATACGATTCCCCCGATGGCCATCATGCTTGGTTGCATTCTGATGATTGAACTTCCGGCCGGCTATCTCTTTGCAAAGACGTATGGAGCATGGGGTGTCTGGCTGGGATATACGGCCAGTTTCTCTTCAATCTTTCTGGCCAGCGCATTGTACTGGCTTCTTATCTGGCGTCATCGTCCTCTCACGCCTATTGGGTAAGTGTTGTTACTGCCTCATAATTCTTGGTAAGACTTCGTTAGCGAAGGTTCCCGCGCGTGACAGTGGTTGCGTGCCAGATTGAGAGGCACGAAGGTCTTGGTTGCAAAAGAGATCGTCGACCCGATGGAGCAGAATGACGTCTCCTTGCGCCAGAAATTCATGCAGGTCGTTGTGCCTGTGGCGACGGTGGGCCTCATCCTTATCGCCATCACAGGAATTGGCTGGCACTCTTATCGGACAACCCGCGCCGGTGTTCTGAAGCTCACCCACACCCTTCTGATGTCCGTCCAGCGCTATGTGGTGCAGGATGTAACGAGCTATCTTGGCGCAGCGACCGTCGGTGGTTCATTTGCACAAGACTTCATCAGTCACGCTCCACCCAGTGTGGCAGCCAATGCATTCTATGCTTACGGCTCCACCATGCTGCGTCTAGTGCCGCAGATTCAGTCGTATTATCTCGGCGACCAGAATGGCGGGTTCTATCTTGTCGAGCGCAGTCCGGATGGAAGCGGTCTTGAACGGACGAAGCTGATCACGAAGAACAATCAGCTGATTTTTCATCATGATTTCTACGACAAGCAGGGAAAGCTTATCCGTTCGGACGAAAATACAGCGGATAATTACGATCCCCGGACGCGGCCATGGTTTCAGAATGCCGTGCAGGCGAAGGGATTCTCCTGGACAGCGCCAACAATCTATCAGAGCACCAAGCAGCTCGTCATAACGGGTTCAGTTCCGCTTGTGGGTGTGGACGGTGTGCAGCGCGTTTTCGCGATCAGCGTCTCGCTGAATCTTCTCAGCAAGTTTCTGGATGAACTGAAGATCAGCGCGAACGGCAACGCCATGATCCTCGACAAGGATGGCCACATTATAGCCGGACACGGCTTTGATGGCGTGGTGGCCCGTTCGCATGGCGACCCATCCAAGATGGTGCTCGATCCCCAGACACAGGGGACTTTCCGCCGCATTTACGACATCTATCGCGTGAGGGGCTCCGGTTCTCATCCTTTCAAGCAGAAAGGTGATAACTACATCGGGATGGCGCAGGTTCTGCCGTCCTCCGATGGTTGGGTGCTGCTGATCGTGGCGCCAGAGAATGATTTTGCCCAGTTCGCCCGGCAGAGCGGTAAGGAGAGCATCCAGTTTTCCGGGATCATTATCGTGCTGGCGGGTATTCTCGCCGGTCTGCTCGTTCGGCAGGAGAGAAGAGCGGAGCGTGTCACACGACAGCTCTCCCTTGAGCGCCAGCAGACAGTTGTCCAGACGACCGCGCTGGAACAGGTTGCTCTTTCCCCC
>NZ_JBDNXK010000100.1:0-10933 GCF_047721705.1 Acetobacter sp.
TTTATGGAGCGGTATAACTAATGGGATTCAAAGATATATACAAAATAAAATGTTTCAATCTTTAATGTGTTGTTACAAATGCCATCGGCATGGCAAAATTCACATAGATTGTTTACGTGTCTGACCGACTTTGTTGCGCAAATACGGTGAAGGGATTCCCTGTCTGTATCCAGTTCGTCGTTCGGTAGCGCGTGGGCTTCGGCTTGCTCATCACACCCAGCGAACAAACTGAACTCCAACAGGGAATCCCTAGCCGGTATTGCTGCAACAAAGCCACTTATAGCGGTAACAATCGGATATTTTGTCGCTCTCATCTACAGGGCCAGGGTGTGATGATTGTCTCCCATGACCCGTTCTGAGCGCTCTTCAGGAAGGGACATATGGGGAAGTTCCGACGTTCGCGCTTTTTTGGATCGTTGGTGGAACCGCGCAAGGCTCGGGAAGGCTGGCTTCCCCAGAAACAATTCGACCGGTTGTGCCGCAGGGAGTACGTGGCCTGGCGGTTATGGCGGCGTGTCAGAGGTTTTTTACTGATCATCCTCTGTTTTCTGGGCTTCTGGGCCGTCACTGCAATATCATCCCTGATGAAGGGTCATGCCCCTCCATCAAAAACACACACTTCCCATCACGATCGAATACATCAAAGCCATCGACAGGGGAGCGCAAAAGGGCAGGCGATCAGATAAAGGTCGGCAGAAAGCAGGTGTTACGGAAACACGGGCACAGTGAGTTCGATGACATAGAGAGTGGACAGTAAGACTGCACCAAAAAGAATGGATCTTGCTCGTGCTTTATTTGAAGGTGCCATGATTCCGACCAAGAAATAGGCACTGCTCACAAATGTAGAAAAACTGAATACCTCAAACCACCACGTTGGTGCAGCCTGGAGCGTTCTCCACCACAGCGCAAACCACGCAAAATCAACGCCAGCGTAGCCCCACCAAACTGGACAAGCGGCCTGTAGAACAGATCGTATTTTATCTCCCAAAGCTGTTTCTGTATTTTAGGGTTATTTCTTGCCCATTCCAAAGCGGCGCTTTTTTGTTTGTCGCCCAGGGCCATGACAGAATCTCCTGTTTCCATTCTATTTGTAAGACTTGAAAACAGCGTAGATACATACGACGCTGATCACAGCGACGAACTGCAGTTTCGCGAATTTTGCTGTGGAATCGTTAAGGGCCGAATTAAGGTAGGCAAACATACCGGACGCGAAGATGCCTACAGCAGGCGTCCAGGAAAGCATAGTTTGAACATGATTCATGACGTTTTTCCTATTTTCCAGTATAAAGGTATTTATGTTTCTATCCGACCTAATTGGTCAGGCAGTTTATTATGCCCGATCAGGATTGGCCACGCAAAGACGACAAATGCCTCCAGTGAACGGGCATGTTCGCATCCGTTAAGCTTCAAATGCGGTGAATCTGCGACCGTTATCTTCGCAACAGAATAGATCGAGGTTTCATCAAGACTGAAATAGGCGGAACCCGTCCAGGTCCGCGTGCCGTCGGTCATCTGAAACACTTCGGTCTCCGACCAGTTCTCCACCCGCTCCGAACGCGACCGAAACCGGAGAGTGCATCCGCCAACGCAGGTCGTCTCCCACTCACGCCACGTCTGTGATCGGTCTTGCATTCGACTGTCTCCCTCTCTCGAAGCTGACAATCAATTTCGATCCATCGCGTGCGACTGAGAACGTCGTCGGAAAAAGATTTTTCTTCGCTTTTCCTTCCCGAGCAATCTCCCCTTCACGCCCGTACCATTCCTCACTCCATCACCGTGCGTGGGACGCACGGGCCCATGGGCCGCGAAGCGTGATGGATTGCTTTCCGTCTGCCATAATCGTCCTTCCTCATATGCCCGGAGAAGGAGACGCGGCTGTTACCGATTTTATCAGGGACGATGTGACGTGTTCTGCGGAAAGCGTGCCTGTTCTGATATACGGACTCACCAGACCATCCATTGCGCTGCCGGGAGACCTGAGTTCGTCGGTCAGAGCTTTCAGAAAGGCTTCTTTCGGGATTGCGCTCCAGTCAATATGGAAGCCCGCTCTGGCCGCCAGATCGGTGTGAACCGTGAGAATGGTCCGTCCGTTTCCGTCAAGGAACGGATGGGCATAAGCGAGTGCTCCGAACACTTCACCCGGATGAGTCCTGATTTTATCCGGGTCCATACCCATAGCCATCGCGTAGCGACCAGCACGGCACACATCCGCAGGGTGTGCGAACAGGTCATTCATGCCTCCTCTGCCTATGGCGAGATCGGGCGCATTGTGTTGGCGGTCTTCACCGGCCCACGGATAGACCGACTGAAAAAGAATCCGGTGTGTCTCTTTGAGAGCCGAATAATCAGGAGCAGCGATTCCGCTCAGGAACCTGAGGGCATGCGGGACATTTCGCGCAAATGCAGCACCTTCCAGCTGCCGAATGAGATGCGGGTCATTCGTTTTAAGTCGGTTCCTGAGATACCCGCGTGTTTCCCGGTCGCCAAACGGATCAAACGCCATCGGCTCTCTGTGTCAGGTACGCCGCATGCAAGGCGAAACATTCTTCATCTGAAAGAACGCCACGACGCCCTATTTCGATAAGCAGTCGCTCATAGTGATCGAAACTGGCGTCCGCTCCAGAAAGATGGGCGGCGGCGTCGACAAAGGTATCAACGGGCTCACGTTTGCCCGTTATGCCATTAATCCAGGCCAGGCGAGAAATAGCGGTTCTGGCACAACCGATCTCATCGACACTCAGTGAGGTCGGATCCTTCTCGGCAATGAGCACGGTCATGTCGCTACCTCTTCGCAATCGGTCCTGTTTTGTAACATATTTTCCGGAACGTGTCTCTCTCTTTGCACGGTTTTCGGTCTTTCCGCCGCACAGTTCATTCTTGACTCATGACGGTTATATGTTCTCTTTATGTTCCTGTTTTTGAGCGAGGACACATCATGGCCGGGAGAACAGCCGATACGCTCGCACTCCTGCGCGACGAGATCCGCCGCATGGAGCGGCATCATGTCTCTGCGGGAGTAAACGCTCGTCTTTCAACAGGCTTTGCCGCGCTCGATGACCGGCTGGGCGGGGGCCTGAGCCGTGGCCGCGTCCACGAGTTCCTCGGCGCCGGCTGTGACCGTGCCCTGCTCGCCCGTCCCACGCGCTTTGTCGCCCGCGTTCTGGCTCGCGCTTCGGGTCAGGTGGTCTGGCTTGCAGCACACCATCTCAACCTGCATGCGACCGGACTGCAGGGCGCAGGCCTCGCGCCAGGACGCCTGATCTGTGTGCAGTGCGAGCCCCGCGATCTTCTCCCGCTTTGCGAGGACACCCTGCGCGAGCGCGGGGTGGTGGCGCTGGTGTGCGATCTCTGCGTTCCGCTCTCCCTCACCGCGTCACGCCGCCTGCAGCTCGCGGCCGAAAGCTCAGGCACCACGGGCTTTCTGCTTCGTCCCACCCCGAACGGCGCACTACCGCCTCCCAGCGCCTGTGAAACCCGCTGGCGGATCGGCGCGGCGCGCCCGGTATCGCTGAACAGTGTGATCGGTCCGGAACACTGGCGGATCGAACTGCTTCGCAGCCGGGACGGACGGCCTTTCACCTGGACATACGGATTACCCAGTCATGCGACGGATCCTCTCGATCTGGCTTCCTCTGTGGCACACGGATCTGTGGCGTCGCCGCCACCCACAGGAGACCCGCGGAGCGGGACTTGTGCTGCATGAGCACGATGGGCGACGACCCGTGGTGATGGCGGCCGATCTTATAGCCCGTCAGGCGGGCATCCGTCCCGCAATGGCGCTGGCCCATGCCCGAAGCCTGATCGCGGATCTCGCGACATGCGAGGGCAACCGGAAAGAGGATGAGGCGGCTCTTGAACGGCTGGCGGCGTGGTGCCTGTGGTTGTGTCCCCTGACGTCAGCGGATCCGCCGGACGGCGTATGGTGCGACACCAGCGGTTGCGCCCATCTGTATGGCGGCGAGGACGCCATGCTCGCAGTCGTGCGCGAGAAGCTGGAAGCACTGGGGTATCATGTGCGTCTGGCGCTGGCCGACACGCCCGGAGCCGCCCACGCACTCGCCCGCTTCGGGCGCGGACGTGACACCCTTGTCCCGCCACGCGGCACGACGGCGGCGCTCGATCCTCTTCCTGTTGCTGCTCTGCGTCTTCCAGCCGAGACCTGCGAGGGGCTGATCCGTCTTGGGTTCACCCGGATCGGCGATCTGCGGCGCACAGCCCGCGCACCCCTGACACGGCGTTTCGGGGATATTCTGATGCATCGCCTGGATGAGGCGCTCGGTGTCCGGCCCGAACCGATCCGTCCAGTCATCCCGCCCGATGCCATTCGCGCGCAGCGCCAGATGCTGGAGCCAATCGGCACGGCCGAGGCACTGACGACTGTGATCGCTGAGCTGGTGGACGACATCTCTGAAACCCTGAGCCAACGCGGTCAGGGGGCACGTCAGATGGATCTGGTCTGTGAGCGTGTGGATGGCACACTTCAGCCGGTGCGGGTGGGCACGGCATCGCCCGTCGATCAGGCCGCCCACCTGCGTCGTCTTCTGGAAGAGCGGATCGCCGTCATCGAGCCGGGTTTCGGGATCGAGGTGATGACGCTCACAGTCTCCCGTCATGAAGCGCGACAGACTACGGGCGATCAGACCGTGCTTGAGCGCGGTCACGATGGAGAGGGCGACCTTTCCTGTCTGGTGGATCGTCTCTGTAACCGTGTCGGCGCAGCGCGGGTCTTCCGTCTCGCGCCCCGTGCCAGCCAGATCCCCGAACGTGCCCAGGCACAATGTCCTGTCACAAGCGAACAGGACGCCGTGGACGTCGCACCCGCCTTTCCTTTCGTTCGCCCCATCCGCCTGCTCGATCCGCCAAAACCCTTACGTGTCGAGGCCGAAGCCGAAAGCGGAGCACCGCAGCGCTTTCTGTGGGACGGCCGCATGCACTGTGTGTTGGCCACTGATGGTCCCGAGCGCATCCAGGGGGAGTGGTGGTTCTCGGACAGCGAGTTTCACGCCGCCCGCGATTACTGGATTACCGAGACCGAAGATGGCGAGCGCTTCTGGCTGTATCGCCAGGGCGACGGCACGCACAGCTGGACAGGGGATGGAGCATGGTTCCTCCACGGGCTGTTCTGATGAATGGGGCAGACGAAACGAAGGAATACCTGTTTCCGGCTTCGTCGTCCGAGATCGCCGAGGCACTGATTCATGGGCTGCGTTATGACGGCCGACGTCGCGTGCATGACGCCGACGAGCTGATGGCGCGCGTGGTGGCGGACCGCCTGGTCGAGCATCTTGAACGCAGCGGCTTTGTGCTGTGCCGCAAACCCGGCGCTCCGCAGCCGGACGCCACGCCACACCGTCATCCGCACGGGTGAGTTCCCATGACCGCGCCATCCTATGTGGAACTGCAGACCTGCACGAACTTCTCGTTCCTGCGTGGCGCCTGTCATCCTGACGAACTGTTCTCCCGTGCCGCCCGTCTCGGTTTTCAGGCGCTTGGCGTCACGGACCACAATACCGTCGCCGGCATCGTCCGCGCCCATGCCGCCGCACAGGCCCACGGCGTGCGGTTACTGCCTGGCGCACGCCTTGATCTGACTGATGGCAGTGTCCTTCTGGCCTATCCGGTGGACCGGACAGGCTGGGGCCAACTGTGTCGCCTGCTGACCCTCGGACATCGTCGTGGCGAGCGTGGCCGGCTCGATCTGACGTGGAGCGATCTGACAGACGAACGTGTCTCACACCTGCTGCTGCTTCTTTCTTCGGACGCCCCGTATACTGCGGTGCAGGACCGGCTGAATGCGCTCACGCGGATCCGCCACCACTGTGCCGGGATATGGCTTACCCTGAGCCGCCACTGGCGGGCCGGGGATACCGGGCGTCTGAACCTGCTGGAGCGAATGGCCGGCGCGGCTGACGTCGCCACAGTCGTGACCGGGGATGTGCTCTACCACACCCCGGACCGCAGCGTGCTGCAGGACCTGCTGACCGCCATCCGGCACAACGTGACGGTGGATACTCTGGGCGCGCTGCGTGAGCCCTGGCGGGACCGCTATCTTCGTGGTCCTGCTGACATGGAGTCACTCTACAGAGGGCATGAAGCGGCACTTTTCCGATCAGTCGAGATCGCTTCCCTGTGCCAGTTCTCGCTCAGTGAACTGCGTTACCAGTATCCATCCGAGACCGATGTCGAGGGAGAGGGATCACAGGACACTCTGGTTCGGCTGGTGCGCGAAGCGCTGCCATTGCGTTATCCTGCCGGTGCGCCCGAGGACGTGCGGCGCCAGCTTGCCCACGAGCTGAAACTTGTCAGCGAACTGGCCTATGCACCCTACTTCCTGACGGTGAAAACGATCGTGCGTCACGCGCGCTCGATCGGAATCCTCTGTCAGGGACGGGGATCCGCCGCCAACAGCGCCATCTGCTACGTGCTCGGAATCACCGCCATCGACCCGGTGCGTTCCGGTCTCCTGTTTGAACGCTTCATCTCGGCCGACCGGCGCGAACCGCCTGATATTGACGTCGATTTCGACAGCGACCGTCGTGAGGAGGTGATTCAGTGGATCTACCGGCGCTACGGCCGCCAGCGGGCCGCCCTCTGTGCAACCGTCATGCGCTATCAGCCAAAAGGCGCGGTGCGTGACGTCGGTAAGGCGCTCGGTCTGCCTGATGATGTGCTGGGCCTGCTCTCGAAACATCTTGCATCAGCTCTGGACGACAAAGGAAAGCGCGAGACCTGTGCGCGCGAGATCGGTCTTGATCTGAATGACCGTCGTCTGGGGCTGACCTTCTACCTTGCCCGCCAGGTGCTGGGGTTTCCGCGTCAGCTGGGAACACATCCGGGCGGCTTTGTCCTGACGCATGACCGGCTTGACGAGCTGGTGCCGATCCAGCCTGCGGCGATGGAAGATCGGCAGATCATCGTCTGGGACAAGAACGACATCGACGAACTGCGCTTCATGAAGGTCGATGTGCTCGGTCTGGGGATGCTGGGTTGTCTGCAGCGCGCTTTCGATCTTCTGGTGAGACATGGGCGACGCGCCTATGACATGGCGTCAATCCCGCCCGAGGACGCACAGACTTACGCGATGATCGCCCGGGCCGACACGCTCGGCACCTTCCAGATCGAGAGCCGCGCCCAGATGGCGATGCTGCCACGCACCCGGCCGCGCACATTCTACGATCTGGTGATTCAGGTGGCGATCGTCCGGCCCGGCCCCATACAGGGCGACATGGTGCATCCCTATCTGCGTCGCCGTGAGGGTCTGGAGCGCCCCGATTGTCCTTCGCCCGCCCTGCGTCAGATCCTCGGCCGCACACTGGGCGTCGCGCTGTTTCAGGAGCAAGCCATGCAGGTCGCCATACACTGCGCGGGGTTTACACCAGGCGAAGCCGATCAGCTGCGACGCGGCATGAAAATGCGGGATCATACCGCTTCCATCACCGACTTTCGTGAAAAGATGGTGTGCGGCATGGTCGCCAATGGCTACACGCAGGAGTTCGCCGAACGGACCTTCCGGCACCTTGAAGGATTTGGCTCCTACGGATTTCCCGAGAGTCATGCAGCGAGTTTCGCGCTGATCGCTTACGCCTCGTCGTGGATGAAGTGCCATCATCCGGACGTCTTCTGCGCCGCTCTTCTGAACAGCCAGCCCATGGGGTTCTATGCGCCAGCCCAGATCGTGCGGGATGCACGGGAGCATGGCGTTGAAGTCCGACCGGTGTGTGTGAATCACTCGCGCTGGGACTGCACGCTTGAAGGACGTCCGGGTAGCGCCCGTCTCGCATTACGTCTCGGTCTGCGCCTGGTCAAAGGACTGGCCAACGCTGATGCTGCACGTCTGATCGTCAATCGTATGCCTCTCTACGACACTGTTGAAGATGTCTGGCGCCGTGCGGATGTTTCAGGTGCGGCTCTGGAACGTCTGGCGGAAGCAGACGCCTTTGCCAGTCTGAACTGTGACCGCCGTGCTGCGCTGTGGCAGATCAAGGGGCTGGCGGATGAACCGCTTCCGCTGTTCGCGGCAGCAGATCTTGGGCGTAACCGGCCCGCTCCGGAAGTCATAGAACCTTCGGTCGTTCTGCGTCCGATGACCGAAGGCTCGGACGTGGTGGAAGACTATATGGCAACCGGGCTTTCTCTCAGGGCGCATCCGCTCGCGTTTCTGAGGGATGGGCTTACGAAAAGAGGCGTTATTCCCTGTGAAGATCTCACGACCTTGCGGGACGGAACCCGCATCGTGATTGCCGGGTTGGTGCTGATGCGCCAGCGTCCGGGCACGGCGAAAGGTGTGATGTTTATCACGATTGAGGACGAAACAGGGGTCGCCAATCTGATCCTGTGGAAAGACCGGATCGAGGCGCAACGGGCCATCGTGATGGGGACGTCTCTTATGATTGTCCACGGCACCCTGCAGCGTGAAGGCGAGGTCATGCACGTTGTGGTACGAAACCTTGAAGATGGGACCACGCTGCTTAGACAGATTGGAGAGAATGATCGCAGACCGGTCGCTGTAAAAGCACGAAACTTTCAGTAACCGTCCCGTCTGTTGCGCCACCATACCCAGATAAAAAAAGCCGCGATTGCGATAAAAACCACAACGCTGGTGACTATGGGCCCGGTGTGCGGAAGAAGGTGGATGCCCGTGCGAGCTATTTCGCGACCGCGCTGTAACCCGGGCAAAGCCTCAGAGGGATCGACTTCCAGAGTTTGGCTAGCGGCCATGGTCAGACCCCTTATCGGGTTTTGAGAATGGCGCCGGAAGTATGATCGCTACGATTGCTTTCACCGCAGAATCAATTTGATCATCAGTAGGCGTGGCCAGTTCTTCGTTGTTAGTCTGGGCGTCATTCATGTCATATCCTCCAGCCAGTTCTCGACCTTCAGCCCTCTGATGCGGCTAAACTCGCGGACGTTATTCGTCACCAGAGTGACTTTGAGAGCGTAGGCATGAGCCGCGATCAGAAGATCATTCATGCCGATTACTTGCCCTGCCGCTTCGAGTTCAGCACGGATACCGCCATATTCTCCGTCAGCCGGAATATCGAACGGCAATACCGGTACAAAGGTCAGCACATTTTCAACACGGGCCAGTAGTTTTGCAGAACCTTTCTTCGCACATCCATATCGCAGCTCCGCCGCAACGATAATACTGGTGCACAGGTCGCCAGGGTCGAGATGTTCGATGCGTCGCGCCGCCAGTCCGGACGGATTGCGGACAAGATCACTGATGATGTTGGTATCAAGAAGATAGGCGCTCACAGGACATCTTCCGGTCTGGCTGCCGCATCTTCAACATCTGGAAAGTCATCCTCGGGAGCGAGCGGTGGCTCTTCCCGCCATGCAGCGAGCAGTTCGTTCAGCGTTGTCGGTGCCTTCACGGGCTCAAGAACCAGCCTGTCACCATCACGGTGAATAAGAACGCGATCCCCCGGCAACTCGAATTCGACCGGAATACGTACTGCCTGACTACGATTATTGCGGAACAGTTTTACTTCCCGAGGTCGGGGATTGATTTCCGGAACAGGCATATCGCCCTCCTCTTTGTATATCCCGTATTGTATATGCCATCTCATATCAAAGCAAGAATTTCGGTTTTCCGTTACGCAGTTTTATCGCTGCCAGCCCGCAACTCCCTTAAAAGCCTCATTGAGGATCGCCGTGACATTTACCTGGGTCTCGGGATCGCCAGCGTAAACAGGGCTTCTGAGGACGCCATAATAGAGTTCGCGCAGTTCGGGCAGGGACGGATTACTCTGCGTCACGACGGCCCGTATCTCATCGAGAACCTGTGCGTTCGTCGCCTCACCGCTCTGGCGCAATGCATGATACTCTTCAAGAGACGCACAGGACGCGGCCTGTTTTTCCATCTCGACCAGCGGCGCGAGGATTGTCACCAGCTCTGTTGCATCAAGTCCCATCAGAATGTGCCTCTCCAACACGATGACTTTTCCGAAGTGTGTCCAAAACTGACACACGCCTTTTCTCTTCCCGAGCAGACCGCCCGTCTCGCATCCTCAATGTCACATCTGTCGGCGTGCGTGGGACGCACGCGCCCATGGGCCGCGAAGCGCGGCAGACGGTCACGATCGCCTCACATACCCAGAGAACGCATATAGATGTGCAGAAGCGTCTCCATTTCTTCGATCTCCGTGGGCTCAAGTTTTCGAAGCTTCAGGATCTGCTTGATTGTCTTCACATCGAAACCGGCCGATTTTGCTTCATTAAAAATATCCTTGATGTCGCTGGTCAAAGCTTTCCGCTCTTCATCCAACCGCTCTACCCGTTCGATGAAAGAACACAGACGCTCAACGGCGATCCCTCCAACTGCTATCGGGGCAGCGACGTCCTCGGCCTGCGTGGTGTCTTCAATTTCTGCCAGCATGAACCTCTCCTTTCGTCTGCCCATTTTCTGGAGTTCTCGTGCGACTGAAAACAGGTCAATGCACTGCTTTCGACGCCTCAAGATGTTCAGCCAGACCGTATAGCGAGCGATCGAGAGCCAGCGTTCCGTCTGCATGACGGGCAATCATGGCTCTCAGCATACCGCCGGGTGAACGGACCTCACCCCGGCCATGCCGGGCAGCGATGACGCAGAGCGCGACGGCCGCCTCGTAGGGACCAAGGACACTCACGGCCTGACGCCACGCATGGGTGGAAACGCCCAGCCCGTGGCACAGGAAGGGTATTGCCTCCATGATCTCCCGCTCGGACGGATGACTGCTTGTGCACAGATCCCGCAGGCCGGGCGCGATCTGGAGAAGGAAGGATGGTGTGGCCCTGAACCCCCGCAATGGCGAGGTGTTGGGCTCAGGCTGCGGCTCGACCCCGTTACGCGAAGCTTCATGAGCCTTAGCGGCGCAGCCGCTTCCGCTTACTGTAGCTTTAGGCTCAGGACCTATTAATTTATTGAACTGAGCGAGCGGTTGTGATTCACAGG
>NZ_JBDNXK010000101.1:0-10883 GCF_047721705.1 Acetobacter sp.
TAGATGTCATGGAGGAACTGATGAAGTTCACATGGCTGCTGCGCGACCGGGCCGGTTACCTAGTGGATCGCTACAGTGAACGGAAGACAGAATTCCGTCTCCCGGAAAGCCTGTGAGCCGGGCAATGATCGAATGGTTTGCGTCATGATCGCTGGGACGACGCCCATCATGCGTGGTCGAACAGTGCCATGGACCCGAAATCCATGTGAAGCTGCTGATGGTAATGAAAGAGCATCGTCCCTTGTTGCTGGCTATCCGGCATCACGCTGTTGCCCGGTCACGCAAAAAGAATGGGTCTCCGGCCGCCTCACGAACGGCACGAGAAAGCCCACGGCAGCATGCGTCCCAGAACTTTGTCCTGAAGGACAAACTGGTGAAACAGAGCGGCCACGCCATGACCTGTCGCGAGGCCGACAATCAGCCAGGCGTTCCAGTGATGCAACGCCTGAATCCAGGCGAGCACTGCTGTCGGAAAATGGCCGAACGGAGCAGAAATCAGGAGGCCGAAAAAACTCATCGTCTGTCCGGCACCCCATCGCCAGAGATAGCCCAGTACGATTTCAGCCATAAGTATTGCGTAGAGTGTATATTCCACGCTGAGGGCGAATATCCGGTCCGCAGGCTGGAGGAGTTCCGACAGGTGCCTGCCCTTCGTGAGGCGCCAGACGATACGGAACGTCATGATTGCGGTCAGCAGGATACCGACGGTCAGATGCGCCACGACCATAAGATGATGGACGGGCTTTGCCGGCCAGCTCCAGGTCTCGCCAAGAGCGAACTGAAACAGCACCAGAAAGACGGTCGTCCAGTGAAGGATGATTGTCGGTCTGTCGTAGTGCAGGGTATCGGTGATGTCCGATGCTGGATAAGGCATGTGGATTCCGGAAAAAATGAAGCCTGACTCCCCTTGATATCATGCTTTCCTGACAGGAAACTGAACAGAACAGATTTTTCGCAAATGCAAATAATATTGAAAATAACTCGCAAAATCAGAATAAAATACCTGTTGTCGTAAAGCAGCATTGCTGCCTAATACAGAACTGTATTTATAAGGAGCACAGGCGTCTTATGTCACGTCTTCACCCTCAGTCCGAACGCCATGCCGTCGAGAAACTGGGATGGCTGCGTGCGGCTGTTCTCGGGGCCAATGACGGAACTCTGTCGACCGGAAGCCTTATTGTCGGGGTCGCCAGTTCCAATGCGACGCATAGTAGCATTCTCATCGCGGGGCTGTCGGCGCTTGTTGCCGGTGCCCTGTCGATGGCGGCTGGCGAATATGTTTCGGTCAGTTCCCAGGCGGATTCAGAACATGCCGATATCGCCCGCGAAAAACAGGAACTGGCTACGGACTGGGACGGGGAAGTCAACGAACTGGCCAGGATCTATCAGAAAAGAGGTCTGGATGAAGACCTCTCGCATAAGGTCGCCGTCTCTCTCATGAAACATGATGCACTAGGCGCGCATGCACGAGATGAACTGGGCCTTTCAGAGGCCACCGCAGCACGCCCTGTACAGGCGGCGTTCGCCTCAGCAACAGCTTTTTCGTCTGGCGCAATGCTGCCCGTCATGGCTGCCGTTCTGGCACCTGCGACCTGGGTTTCATGGAGTGTTTCCCTCACCTCAGTCATCACTCTCGCCATTTTGGGTGCTGTCGGCGCCACGGCTGGCGGCGCACAGCCCTTGCGGCCGGCTTTGCGGGTAACGTTCTGGGGCGTCATCGCCATGATCGTTACGAGCGGGATCGGTCATCTATTCGGTGTGTGATCCAACCCCGGACACTTCGATGTTTAATCAGTTCAGTCTGGGTCATAAAAATCTGTCAGCGGCCGGCTGAAGACAGTGGATGAAATAATTGTATTTTATAAAATATATGTGAATATCGTATATTTTCAGAAGATATTTCTTCTGAAGGCTATTGCGGATCACGTGAATGATCCCCGCTGAGGTTGCGACGTTCATTTACACGCGGCACCGCCAGCGCCGTCGGAAAATGCAACTTAGGCTCAGGATCTGTTAATATCTTGAACTGAGCCGGATGTTGTGATTCACAGTTTTACCGATGGAGGTGAAGCTGTGAGTGACGTGTTTTTTCTTTCTGAGCGCCAGATGGAACGGATCAGGCCGTTTTTTTCTCTGGCGCATGGTGTGCCGCGAGTGGATGACCGCCGTGTTCTGAGTGGGATTGTTTACGTGATCCGCAACGGCTTCAGTGGAAAGACGCTCCGAAAGCGTATAGCCCGCACAAGACGTTATACAATCGCTTTATCCGCTGGAGCTGCCTCGGTGTCTTTGACCAAATTTTCACCGCCCTGGCTGAGCAATCAGGACGGTCAAAGCGCCTGATGATTGATGCGACACATCTCAAGGCTCACCGGACATCGGCCTCCCTGCTTAAAAAAGGGCTTTTCCCCGCTATATCGGACGGACAAAAGGCGGCCTGAACTCAAAGCTCCATGCCGTGTGTGATGGTCAGGGCCGTCCGGTCCGGCTGCATCTGACTGCAGGGCAGGTCAGCGATTTCAAAGGCGCAGACGTGCTTCTGGCAGACCTCCCCGACGAGACAGAAGAAGCGATCGCGGACAGAGGGTATGACAGCAATAAAATCAGGCAGTCTCTCGCAGACCGCAATATCACCGCCTGTATTCCGCCGAAGAAGAATCGGAAATCAAAACCGCCTTACGACTGGCATCTGTATAAAAAGCGCCACCTCATCGAAAACATGTTCGCAAAAATCAAAGACTGGCGACGTGTTGCGACTAGATACGACCGGTGCGCTCACACTTTCATGTCCGCAATCCACATCGCAGCAAGCTTCATCTTCTATCTTAAAGAATGAGTCCTGAGCCTAGTTCACTTCACCAGGCATCCCGGTCTAATCATTCCAGAAGCGCATATCTTTGCGGACATTCCGGCGATCATCTTCCCCGGACAACAGCAATGGGAATTCCGGTATAAATCCGCACAATTCATGGTTGCTACGGGACCTTTCCATTTTTTCATAAGAGAGAAAATTTTCTGGTTTCTCTGAATATGCCGAAATCATGAACGCTGCTTCAGCCGGACAACAGTCCGGGCGCCAGTCTCACTCAGAGTATAGAGCCTGACATCAGTTCGGTATGGCGTTCAGGAACCTGTCAGCTTCATCTGGTATGCTGAAAATCCTGCAGCGGTTCTTCAATGCAACAATACGGAAAGCCGACAGAATTTCATGTGTGCTCGTCATGTTGATTATCTGGTCGTGGCTCGTAATTCGGAATGGGAAGTTATTCACTTCCCTGACATCCGCTCGATCTATGTCGCTCTTACCTTGATTTTCATCTGCTTTTCTTCGGGAGTTATTTCAAAGGCCAAAGCTCAGAGCATCTCATTCTCTCAGGGAGTTGAGGCGGCCTGGGCCATTGATCCGGGTCGGACTGAACTGAATACAAACTATCGCTCGGCGACAGCACGGGCCGACGCCGCCGGGTCCTGGTTCGCTGGCGGTCCGACTGTATCCGGGCAGTATTTCGACGATCATGCGATAGGCAGCAATGAAGGTTACACAACCTATGAGGGGAACGTGTCTGTTCCGCTCTGGCTGCCTGGACAGGGGAGCGCCACCTCGAAAGTCGCGAGAACCGAAGCACTGACCGTACAGCAAAAGCTGCATGTCGAACGGATGGTAGTCGCCATGAAGGTCCTGGATACCTCTGCCAGTGTGTTGCTGGCCCGACGGCGTCTCGGTATCGCTCGTGCGCAGCAGGAGACGCTGGAAAAAATCAAATCGTCTGTCCACCAGGGGGTCCGGTCTGGTGAGATGACGCTGGCTGATGAGCATGCCATTTCGGCCGAACTGGCGAATGCATCCAGTGAATGTTCCCAGGCGACCGAGCAGATTGAAACGGCGACATCGGCGCTTGGTATCGTGCTGGGTCGCCCCGGGATCCCGGAAATCCTTTCCTATGATGATCCGGCTGTAGCGCGTGCAAGGCTGACTTCCGCCAGAGTTCTCGAAGACAACGATCCGCGTGTGAAGGCCGCACAGCAGGCCGTCCGTACTGCGGAAGAGGGCGTGCGTCTGGCAAAGGCTTCATTCATGCCCAATCCGGAAGTCGGCATCGGCGCGATTCATGAGAAACAGTACGGGAGTCCGTGGGATGATCGGGTAGGCGTTACAGTTTCTGTCCCGCTGCCCAGCGATGTCCGGGATGTCCCGATGGAGGCCGATGCCAGAAACAAACTGGCTGCAGCAACCAGCCAGGAGCAGCAGGCGCGCCGCAGCGTACGCCAGGAACTGGCACAGGTTTTTGCTCACCTGACAGCTGCAAAGGACATGTTCAGAAATTCAGTGTCGTCTGCTGACGACATGAACAGCCGCGCCAATGAGATGAACCGGTCGTGGCGGGTCGGGGAGACATCCCTGATCGAACTTCTGCGTGCCAGAGCTGCCGCATATGGCGCGCTGCAGATGCGCAATCAGGCAGAGATCGCCTGGCATGTCGCAATCATCCGGACATTAATCGCAACAGGGGAATTCCAGTGAATTTCAGAATAGCTGCCACCGGCCGCCGGAGGTGGCTTCTGGCACTCTTCTGGCTTTCGGGCGTGCCCATACACCCCGCGTCGGCGACGGAAAATGGACAGGTCATCACGATGGGAACTGCCGCACAGGCGAATGCAGGCCTCGCGGTCTCCGTGGTGCACCACGGCGCACTTGGGAAAAATCTTGATGCAATGGGAACTGTCATGGCTGAGGCGAGCCGTATCGTTCGAATTCACCCTGCAGGATCAGGAAAAGTTCTGACTGTCGCTGTTGTGCCGGGCCAGCATGTCCGTCAGGGCGAGGTTCTTCTCACGTATCAGGATCACTCTTTGCATCTGGTCCGCCTTGAGATGGCCAGAGCCCAGTCCGCGCTGGCGACGGCACTGGCGGCCTACCAGAACGCCGCCGCTTCCTACAGCCGGGGACGTCTGCTCGAAGGCGCAACGGTCGCTGCTGGTGAGACCAAACGTCGTCTGGCAGTTTTGCAGACAGCGAAAAACGATATTGCCGCCCGACAAGCCGATATCGACACGCTGAACCATCAGCTCAAGGAGGAATATAATTCCGTTACGGAATCCGACAGGGTCCAGACCAGCACCTCCGATGAAACATCGGCGATCATCGCGCCCGCAGCTGCGGAAGTGCAGAATGTATTTGTCGGTGTTGCGGACGATGTCTCTCCCTCCACGGAACTGATGACCCTGTTCGATATCTCTTCCATCTGGATTGTCTCGGACATCCTCCCGCAGGACGCCGCTCAGGTGGTGGAAGGTGGCGAGCAGACCACGGAACTCGTGTCGGACGCAGGGACGACCCTGCTGACATCGAAGATAACCTCGGTCGGTGACATGGCGGACCCTGCCACGGGCCTCGTTCGTGTCATAAGCGTTGCTCCCAATCCGGAAGGCCGTCTTCATCCCGGCATGTTCCTCAACACCCATCTGCCGACGCGCGAAAAGACGACAGGCATCCTTGTGCCGGAAAGCGCTGTCACGGAAATCAACGGCGAGAGTTTCGTCTTTGTGCCAGCGGGTCCGAACCGTTTCCGGCCACAGGAGGTGCATGTCGGAGCTTCGGGCAATGGGCAGAAAGTCCTCACATCCGGTCTCTCAGCGGGGGAGCGGATCGTGACGCACGGCGCATTCGCCCTGAAGGCGGTGATGCTGGTGTCGGATATGGATGACGGAGACTGAGAGCGTCATGCGTAGATTTCTCTCCGCTCTTCAGGCCCGACGCTGGCTGGTGCTCGGGGTGCTCGGTCTGATTTTCATCGCCGGATGCGTCGCCGTGCGCGGCCTCCCTGTGGAAGCCGTGCCTGACATCTCCCCCCGGCAGGTGCTTGTGTCCGTCGTTGCACCGGGTCTTGCCACGGAAGAAGTCGAGCGGCTCATCACCTTTCCGATTGAGGCCAGCATGGCGGGCATCCCGGAGATGACGGATCTCCGGTCGGTTTCCCGCTCGGGGGTCTCCGTCGTTTATCTCCAGTTCGCCGATGATACGGACATCAATCTCGACCGTGCCCGTGTGCAGGAACGGCTTCAGCAGGCCAGAGACGCGATCTCCGTGCCCGGGATCAGCGTGAATATCGGACCTCTGGCGACCGGGCTCGGTGAGATCATGCAGTTGCAGATCAAGGGCGACGGTTATTCCCTGATGGATCTGAACCGCCTGATGACATGGACGGTCGCGCCCCAGCTGAAGCTGGTGCCGGGCGTCGTGGACGTCAACGTCAACGGTGGCGCGGAACAGACCTTTCAGGTGGCGCTCGATCAGGCGCGCCTTCTGGCGCTCGGCGTGTCGGTCGATGACGTTTTCCGGGCCGTGGACAGCAACAACTCCGCATCCGGCGGCGGCTGGATCGAACATGGAGAGGAACAGCAGATCGTCGTCGGGCGCGGGCTGATTGGTTCGCTCAAGGATTTCGGGGCCGTTCCGGTCCGTACCAACGCCAACGGCTCCGCCATCTTTCTGCGGGATGTCGGGCGCATTTCCATGGGACCGCGAACACGGCTTGGCGCGGTCACGCGGGATGGTCAGGGCGAGATTGTCATCGGTGTCGTCATGATGCGTATGGGAGCGAGTTCCGACGCCACGCTGGCGGCCATCAATGCGGCGCTTCCCGATATTCGCCGGTCCCTTCCCAAAGGCGTGACGCTTGAACCCTATTATGTCCGGTCGACACTGACGGACAGCACCATCAGAACGGTCAAGGAGAACCTTATCGTCGGAGCGCTTCTGGTAATCAGCGTTCTGATCGTGGTCATCGGTGACTGGCGAGCGTCTCTGGTCATTGCCTCCGTCATTCCGTTTGCGCTGGTCTGCGCCATGACTGGCATGCGCTGGTTCGGAATTTCGGCCAATCTGCTGAGTCTCGGAGCCATTGATTTCGGGATGATCGTCGACAGTTCCCTTGTCGTGGTGGAAAGCCTCATGACCCACCGCGCCCGGGATCAGGCCAGTGGACAGAAGACGCCGCTGGCCACTCTTGCGATTGCATCGGCGTCGGAAGTTCTTCGTCCCGTGAGCTTCGGCATTCTTGTCATTGTCATGGTCTATCTGCCGATTCTGACCCTGCAAGCCATCGAGGGCAAGATGTTCCGGCCCATGGCGCAGACAGTGATCATGGCCCTGCTGGCTTCACTGTTCTACTGCATCGTCGGGGTGCCGGTGCTGGCGGCTCTGGTGATGAAATCCGTCGGCCGTCACAATGATACGCGCCTGGTGGCGGTTCTGCGGCGTGGATACGGTCCTCTCCTGAACTGGTGTGAGCATCGTCCCCGGATCCTCTTCGGCACGACGACAGTCATTTTTGCATTTTCCATCTGGGTCGGGCTGCATCTCGGCGGGGAGTTCATTCCTTCTCTCGGGGAAGGCGCACTGACGGTGACAACGACACGCCTGCCTAGTATCTCGCTGCCTCAGGCTCTGAAGGAAGTCAGTATTCAGGAGCGTATCCTGCGCCGGTTTCCCGAAGTCACCGCCGTTGTCAGCAACACGGGAACGTCGGCGATCCCCACAGATCCGATGGGCGTCAACGAGACGGACAGTTTCATATTCCTGAAGCCGCCATCCCAGTGGACCACGGCTCGGACGCAGGAAGGCCTCGTGACGGCGATGAGCAGGGTGCTGAGCGACGAACTGCCGGAAGTGGCGCAGTCATGGAGCCAGCCGGTACAGATGCGGATGGATGATCTCCTGTCCGGCGTCCGGACACAGATCGCCGTCTCCATCTATGGCGACGATCTCGCCACGCTGGCGCGTTTAGGCGACAAGGTGGCGGCCGTCCTGAAAGCCATTCCCGGAGCAGCCGACGTGGCGCCTCAAGGAAAGGGAAGCGTTGCGTTCATCCATATCGACATCGACCGCAGACAGGCGGCGCGTCTTGGCGTCTCCCAGCAGGAACTTCTGAATGTGGTTGAAGCTGTCGGCGGTCATATCGGAAAGCCCATCACAGTCGGTGATGCCCTGATCAGCACGCAGATTCGTTATGATCCGGCGCAGGTCGGCACACCGGACCAGATCGCCCGCCTCAGGATACGTCGTGCGGACGGACGCGGGGCGGTTTTGCTTTCGGAGGTGGCGAAGGTCGCGGTGCAGGATGGCCCACCCCGCATTGGTCGGGACAATATCCGCCGTCGTCTGATCGTGCAGGCCAATGTGCGCGGGCGTGATCTGAGTTCCTTTGTGACGGAAGCACAGAAGGCCGTCAGCACGAAAGTCAGTCTGCCCGCGGGCTATCGCATGGTCTGGGCGGGGCAGTTCCAGAATCTGCGCTCGGCCATGGCGCGTCTGGAAGTTGTCGTACCGATCGCCCTGACGCTGATTTTCGCGTTGCTTGTCGCCGCCCTGAATTCCATTCGACTGGCCGGACTTGTTTTCATCAATCTGCCCGTCGCTGCGACAGGCGGTATTCTGGCGCTTACCGTTCGCTGCCTGCCGTTCAGCGTCTCGGCGGGGATCGGCTTTATTGCCCTGTTTGGCGTCGCGGTTCTGAACGGTGTAGTGCTCGTGACCGCGATAAGCTCCCTGCGTCTGACGGGTAAAAGTGCGGCACGCGCGGCGTTCGAGGCGGCGGAAGAGCGTTTCCGTCCGGTGATGGCGACCGCTCTGGTCGCCAGTCTGGGCTTCATTCCCATGGCTGTTTCGACCAGCGCTGGCGCCGAGGTCGAGCGACCGCTGGCCACGGTCGTGATCGGGGGACTAATCTCCTCGACCCTTCTGACGTTACTTGTGCTGCCATCGCTCTATGCTCGTGTCATGAAGAATCACGTCTCATGAAAATCCTGATCATCGAAGATGAAAGCGCGCTTGGCTCGGCTGTCAGGGACCGCATTCGACAGGCGGGGCATGTCGCCGACTGGTTCAGAACCCTTTCGGACGCTCGTGCGGCGCTGCGGGCCTCGTCCTATGATTTTCTGTTGCTGGATCTCGGTCTTCCGGATGGCAATGGTCGGGACCTGCTGCGGGAGATCCGTCGTGATCGTTCTCCGCTGGCGATCCTGATCACAACTGCCCGCGATCAGATCAGCGACAGGATTGCCGGATTATCGGACGGGGCGGACGACTATATCGTCAAACCTTATGATCTGGACGAACTTGTCGCCCGTATCGAGGCCGTCGCTCGGCGTTATGTGGCTCTGCCCGACAATGTCGTGACGATTGGCGATATCGAGATTGATCTCTCTCGTCGGCAACTCAGACGCAACGGACTGGATGTCGATCTTTCCGCGCGGGAGTGGGCCATTGTCGAACTTCTTGCCCGTCGTCCGGGGGCGCTGTGCAGCCGTGAACAGATCGAAGACGCTCTTTATGGTCTCAGCGATGATGTAGAGAGCAACGCCATTGAGGTTTTCATCAGCCGAATACGCAAGAAAACGGAAGCAGGTCTGATCGTGACAGTCCGCGGACGGGGCTACAGCCTCGCAGGAACGGCGCCACGATGAAGCGCTGGAGTCTGGCGTCCCGCATCGTCTCAGGAACCCTGATCATTGTCCTCGGGGCGTTGGTGCTTCTCAGTGTTCTTGTCGCGGCTTTTACCCGTTATGAAGTCACGGAGCGTCTCGATAATTCCTTGCAGGAAGTGGCCGAACGTCTGGAATTCGTTATTGGTGAACTGGATAAAAACGGTCCGACATCTGCCATGCCGGGCGGACAGGTCGCGCGCCTGCCCGGTGTGAACCGGCGCACTCTGGCCTATCAGATTGCTTCAACGGACAGTCAGCTTGAGGTCCGATCACAGAATGCACCGGAGACGCTGTTCGTTCCGCATCTGAAAACGGGATTTTACAATATCCCGTCGTTCCGGGTGTATGTCGTGCCTTCTGTCTCCGGCCATCATTACATTCTGGTGGGCGAGCCGACTTTTCACAGAACTGAAGCCGTAAGGCGGGCCATTCTGATTTCAGTCCTGCCGATGGTGATCTTCTTCCCGGCGATCTGGCTTCTGGTCCGGTGGCGTGTGCGTCGCGCCATGCAGCCTCTTACAAGTCTTCAGGAGGAGATCAGAAGCCGAGGTGGAGCAAATCTGGCTCCTATCCCGCCGCTGGATCTGCCCGAAGAACTTGTCGCAATCCACTCTGCCGTTAACCTTCTGCTGGACCGCCTGAAAATGGCGCTTTCAACCGAACGTGCGTTCGCCGCCAATGCAGCCCATGAACTCCGGAATCCCATCGGAGCGCTTCTGGCACAGGTGCAAATTCTGAGAAGCCTGCTTCAGCACTCGGAACATGAAGAACGTGCGACGACCATCATGCATCAGGCCCGCAGAATTGGCCGGATGATGGAAAAGCTTCTTCAGCTGTCCCGTGCAACATCGGGGATCGCTCTCGGGGAGGACAGATTTGATCTGGTGCCTGTCATACGGTTTCTGGCGCAAGAACTTGAGCGGGAAAAAAAACAGATCATTGAACTCTCAGGAGCGTCTTGTCTCATGATCCGAGGCGACATGGATGCTGCTGGTATCCTGTTTCGCAACCTGCTGGAAAATGCCGTTCTTCATGGCTCTTCCTTACAGCCGGTACGCGTGGTTATCACAGAGGATTGTGAAGTTCTGATTTCCAATGACTGTGATCCTCTCACACCCGAAATTCTACAGGATATGGAAAAGCCTTTTGTGAGAGGCGCAACAGATGCGGAAGGAAGCGGGCTCGGACTTGCGATCGTTCGTCAGATATCGCTTCAGTTTCGGGCAGATATCGCGATTACTTCTCCTGCTCCGGGCAAAGCAAGAGGTATCATTGTTTCTATCCGCTTCCCTTCTGGTGACACCGAAACCAGCGCAAGATTTAAAGAAATCAATTCAATATGATCCCTCGCCTTTTCGTGGAACCGCGACTGCCGCCTGTCTGCTCTGTTCACCAAG
>NZ_JBDNXK010000102.1:0-10869 GCF_047721705.1 Acetobacter sp.
CATCATCGCCAGTCGAGTGCGTTCCGGTTTCGGCGTTCTTCAGGTTCTACAGTTGAGAAGCCAGAGCGAGGGTCTCACTCCCTGAAAGGGACGCCTCGTTTTCCTGAGGCTTCACATCAGGAGCGGGAGCTGGACGTGGTGATGGAGAGGACGGGATGGCGTTCGGCATCACCGAGGCAATCTGCGGCGACGGTGTTTCCTTGTTGGCCATGCCGGGCATCACGCTGGCAACTGACGGAATCTGCTCAAGCTGCACCGGCTCGTGCCCGATCATCCGATACCAGCCAATATACGCCCCTACGACGACGACTAGCCCCGCCAGCACCAACGCACTGGCCGGAACAGTCTTTTCGGGCACGGGTGAGAGGAATGTCAGTTCGGGCTTTTTCACGACGCCACGCACTTCATGCTTGAAGCGTGCGACCATCTTGTCGGCCGGGAAGCCTAGAGCATTAGCGTAGGTGCGTAGAAAACCAAGCGCATAGGCACCGCCCGGTATCGTGTCTGTCCGGTCGTGTTCCAGCGCTTCAAGATAGGATTGTTTGATGCACAGCCAAGCCGCAACATCCGGAAGCGCCCACCCAAGGGTTTCACGACGGATTCGAAGAGCGGGGCCCACACCCATGGAATGAAAGTCAGGCAACGGGGTCGCCCATGCCTCGGAAACAGTCTCCTGTTCCCTTTCAGGGTTTCCATCCTGCTGCATGGTGTCTTCCTCGATTCGATTCGAGGTTTCCACACTCATTCAATTACTCCGCCGACAGCTCCGATGCGCCAGAGCACTGACCGCTTGCGCGACCAGTTCATCAATAATGGCGCTCACCGGCTGCACGCTCTTTACCATGCCAACCGACTGGCCCGCCATGACCGATCCATTCTCGACATCACCATCGATCACCGCCCGGCGCAAGGCTCCCGCCCAGAAATGCTCGATCTCGAGCTGCGCCTCTTCCTTGGTTAGCTCGTTTGCCTGAAAACGCCTCAACGTCTCCGCCTGATGAAGCAGGAAGTTGCGGCTGCCATCGTTCACCAGTCCACGCACCGGAATCACCGGGAAACGCTGATCAAGCTGCACGGATGTCACTGCGTCACGGGCGGCCGCACGAATAAACGCCTGCTTGAAACGTGGATGGGCAATGCTTTCTTCCGCTGCGGCAAAGCGCGTTCCAAGCTGAGCACCCGATGCGCCCTGCTCCAGCAGCCCCACAATCGCATCGCCGCGGGCGATGCCGCCTGCCACAAACACCGGCACTTCCGTAATATGCGGCAGAATCTCCTGCGCCAGCACCGTCAACGACACTGGCCCCACATGGCCACCTGCTTCCGCCCCTTCGATCACCAGAGCATCGACCCCCATGCGGATCAGCCGCTTGGCCAGCACAAGAGCTGGCGAGAAGGCAATGACCTTCGCTCCGCCGTCTTTCGCTGCACGGATTGCCGCGGCGGGGGGAATGCCTCCAGCAAGCACGATATGACCGACACTCGCCCGCAGACAGACCTGCACCAACTCATCAAGTTGAGGATGCATGGTGATCAGGTTCACGCCAAAGGGCTTCTGCGTGAGTGCCTGTGTCGCCGCTATCTCTTTGGCCAGAAGCTCGGGGCTCATCGCGCCACAGGCTATGACGCCGAAACCGCCGGCATTGGAGATGGCCGCCACAAGATTGTGCTCGCTCACCCACGACATCGCACCGCCAAGGATGGCGTATTCCGTTCCCAGAAACGCGGTCCCCCGCGACCAGAGCTGATCGAGCTCCGCTCTGGCGCGCTTTTCCAGAGCCGCATCGGGTGAGGCGACAGGAGCGGTCTTCGTATCGGCAGGAGAAGCGGCAGTCATCAGGTCAGGTTCCCGTCAATGCATCAGGATGGAACGGCGCAAGCTTACGCCGCGTCCAGTCCGTAAGCCGTATGCAGGGCGCGGATGGCCAGCTCTGCATATTCCGCCGGAATCAGCACCGACACCTTGATCTCACTGGTGGAAATCACCTGAATGTTGATGCCGCGCTCGGACAGCGTGCGGAACATCGTGCTGGCGACACCTGCATGCGAGCGCATGCCAACGCCGACAACACTGATCTTCACAACGGAATCATCCGTGACGACTTCGCCATACTGGATGCCGGGGCGCGCTTCCTCGATCACGGCCATGGCACGCGCGAGGTCCGTTTTGCTCGTGGTGAACGTCATGTTGGTCATGCCGTCTTCGCCCGTGCTCTGGACGATCATGTCAACATTGATGCTCGCCTCTGAGAGCGGGCCGAAGATCGCAGCGGCAATCCCCGGACGATCGGGAATGCGCCGCATGGAGATCTTCGCCTCATCGCGCGAGTAGGCGATGCCGGTAACGAGTTCCTGTTCCACGATTTCGTCCTCATCAACCACGAGCGACCCGGGCAGGTGGCCGTTCTCCTTGGGCGTTTCTTCCGTAAAGCTGGAGAGCACCTGCACCCGCACGCGCTCTTTCATGGCAAGTTCGACGCTCCGTGTCTGGAGCACTTTCGCGCCGACAGACGCCAGTTCCAGCATCTCTTCATAAGTGATCTTGTTGAGTTTGCGGGCCTTCGGCACGATTCGCGGGTCGGTCGTGTAGATGCCATCCACATCCGTGTAGATGTCGCAGCGATCCGCTTTCACCGCAGCCGCGACGGCGACAGCCGAGGTATCCGAGCCGCCACGTCCGAGCGTGGTAATGCGTCCGTCCGGCGATACGCCCTGAAAACCAGCGATCACAGGCACCTGCCCCGACTGCATGCAGCCGATCAAAGTGGCACCATCGATCGACTCGATGCGGGCCTTGCCATGTGCGTCATCCGTGCGGATCGGCACCTGCCATCCCAGAAACGAGCGCGCATTGATGCCGAGATTCTGAAGGGCGATCGCCATCAGGCCGCTCGTGACGCCCTCACCCGTGGCGACAACGGCGTCATATTCCTGCGGGTCGTAAAGCGGTGACAAGTTTTCGCAGAAACCCACCAGCTTGTTGGTCTCTCCGGACATGGCAGACACGACGACCGTGACCTCGTAGCCTGCCGCGACCTGAGCCTGAACCCGTTTGGCAACCGCACGGATCCGGTCGAGGTCGGCGACCGATGTGCCGCCGAACTTCATGACGATCCGGGATGGAGTACGCTCCATGATCTGACCTGTCTCCACTCCCCCGCCTCGGTGCGGAGGGCTGTCTTTTCCGTCGCGCACGAACGCTGGCAGGCTCTCCCCGCTGCGACCGACACGCGCCCTGTGTTACCTTCCCCCTCGGGGGGCAGCATTCGCGCCTGCTGGCGGCCACCACGAAGCAGCATCCGCATTCTGCAGGAACAACCATTGCCAAGGCGTGCAAGCCGCGTCACATACCCTTGCCCTTGGCTTACGTCCAGCCGCCAACGTCGTCGAAATTGCATAAGGTGCCGTGTTCCATGCATTCCTCTCATGACAGCGACAGACACGTCCCCGGACAACAGGCAGAGGCAGACAATGCCCACGCCGCTTCTGTCTCTCAGGAAGAGATCGCCCGCTTTGGCGCTCTTGCCCGCGACTGGTGGAATCCGACTGGCCCGATGCGCCCCCTCCACGCGATGAATCCCCTCCGGATCGGCTGGATCGACCGCCACCTGCCGCTCAGAAGCAAAAAACAGTCCCGCCTGACCGTGCTCGACCTCGGATGCGGCGCGGGGCTGGCCAGCGAGGCTCTCGCAAAGACGGGTCACGATGTTCTGGGGATGGACGCTTCTGCCGAAGGTGTCGCCGCTGCACGCCAGCATCTGGCAGAAAACCCACTTCCTTCCGCAGCAGAATCACTGGCCTACAGGGTCGGCAGCGCGGAAGAACTGGTCTCTGAAGGCGTGACATTCGACGCCGTCGTGGCGCTGGAAATCATTGAGCATGTGACGGACCCGGCGGCATTCATGACCATGCTCGCCAATCTGACACGGCCCGGTGGTCAGGTTTTCGTATCGACGATGAACCGCACCGCCCGCGCTTTTGCCTTCGCCAAGATCGGCGCGGAGTATGTCGCGCGCCTGCTCCCTGTCGGCACTCACGACTGGCGGAAATTCGTCACACCTTCAGAACTTGCCAGCTACGGGCGCCATGCAGGCCTTCGACTTGACGATATGGCAGGCATGACACCGGATCTGCTGGGCCGCTCATGGCGGGAAAGCCGCGATCTCTCGGTGAACTATATCGCAGCCTTTTCGAGGGACTGACGGCTCTCAGCCTCGAACATGTAATCACGCGTGAACGGCACGGCATCGATCTCGCGTGAAAGCTGAATCTGGAAGTTCATGTGCCCCTGCACTTCGAACGACAGTTCAGCTGCGGCGAGGTAGAACTCGAACATCCGGCAGAAACGCTCGTCATAAAACGCTCTCGCCTCATCGCGCCGGGCCGCGAACCGCTCCCGCCAGATAGCGATGGTTTTTGCGTAGTGCAGACGTAGAATCTCGCAGTCCGTCACCCACAGACCAGCTTTTTCGATAGCGGCGAACGTCTCGCTGAGACAGGGCGAATATCCGCCGGGAAAGATATATTTGTCGATCCACGGATTGGTGGTGCCGGGCCCGTCGTTGCGACCAATCGAGTGAAGAAGTGCAACGCCACCTTCTACGAGGCTTTCCCGCACTTTCTCAAAAAACGTGACGTAGTGGCCAATCCCCACATGCTCGAACATACCGACCGACACAATCCGGTCGTACTGGGTGCGGAGATGGCGGTAATCCAGCAGTTCAAAGCGAACGCGATCAGACAGCCCCGCTTCCTGCGCCCGCGCACGGGCGATGCGAAGCTGCTCGGTGGACAGGGTGATGCCGGTGACGATAGCGCCATAGTCCTTTGCCAGCGTCAGCGCCATGCCTCCCCAGCCGCACCCGATATCCAGCACGGAAAGGCCCGGACGATCCAGCAGCAGCTTGGAAGCGATATGGTGCTTCTTGGCTTCCTGCGCCTCATCCAGCGTTTCCTTTCCCGTGCGGAAATACGCGCAGGAATACTGGCGGTCCTTGTCGAGAAAGAGGTCGTAAAGCCGCGTATCGAGATCGTAATGATGCGCGACATTCTTGCGTGAGCGGGATTCCGGATTGAACTGAATCCAGCTGCGCCGGGCATAACGCGTGGTGGCCGCGATAGCCTCGCCCACATGACCAGCGGGCTTCATGGCGTTCAGCATCAGAACGTTCAGCAGATCGTAAAGCGAGCAGCCCTGTGGTTCCAGCCCGCGCTCCATGTAGGCTTCTCCGAAACCGAGCCCGGGATTGAGAAGCAGCCGCCGTTCGGCCTGCTGCGTGAGGAAACGCACACCGGCATGAGGCCCGGCCTGCGCGCCTTTGAATTGAGCTTTGCTGCCGTCTGCGAAAGTGACGTCCAGCGAACCGGTCGAAATGAAGCGGTGCAGGACAGTGTTAAGCAACGGTTTCATGCGTCATCCTCTGACAGTCTGGGACCGATCTGTGGCCCGGATTAGCGACTTCAGGCCGCACCATTGCACATAAATGCCCGCATCCACAGAAAGGATAACATCCTGATCACTCAACAAAACGTCCGATATATTTCGGGGCCAGATATTTGGGGGCAGGTAGCTTCAGACGGAGAGGCACATCCCAGTTCTCGCGTACGACGCCGACAATCCTAAATCCCGCCTTGAGATAGCCTGGCAAGGCCCGCGGATGATCCGCCGTGCAGGTATTCACTGTTACCCGCTGCGGATGCAGAAGCCACGCCAGTGAAAGAGCGTGGGAGAGAAATATTCTGCCAATCCCTCGACCGATCATCTCCGGCATCAGGCCGAAGTAAGCCAAGTTGATCGTTTTGTAAGGCCGCTTCTCAAACTCGCAGAACCCCCGAATGTCATCGCCCTCTTTCAGAAGAAAAAGGGAACGGCCCGGTTGGTCCAGAATGGCTTTCAGATCAGCATCGGACTTTACCTGCCGCATCCACCAGCAGTAGTCGCGTCCAATCCTGTCATGCAGCATTCGGTAAAGCGGAACTGTTGGCGATTTCTCAAGTTCTATGCTCCACCCCGCCGGGAGAGGCAGAGCCTGCTCCCTTGGCGGGTGGCGCATTTCGAGAAACGTGACATCCACCACAACACGACGTGTGGGTTCCATGTCTCAGTTATCGTCGAGAAAGGACCGGAGTTTGCGGCTGCGGCTGGGGTGCTTGAGCTTGCGGAGCGCCTTCGCCTCGATCTGACGGATACGTTCACGGGTCACGTTGAACTGCTGTCCGACTTCTTCCAGCGTGTGATCGGTGTTCATGCCGATGCCGAAGCGCATACGCAGAACACGCTCTTCACGCGGGGTGAGAGAGGCAAGCACACGGGTCGTGGCTTCCCGCAGATTGGTCTGGATAGCGGCGTCCAGCGGGATAATGGCCGTCTTGTCCTCGATGAAGTCACCAAGGTGGCTATCTTCCTCGTCACCGATCGGTGTTTCGAGAGAGATCGGCTCCTTGGCGATCTTGAGAACCTTGCGGACCTTCTCCAGCGGCATACCCAGCTTTTCAGCCAGTTCTTCCGGTGCGGGCTCACGACCGATTTCGTGCAGCATCTGCCGGGATGTGCGGACTAGCTTGTTGATCGTCTCGATCATATGAACCGGAATACGGATGGTCCGCGCCTGATCCGCGATCGAGCGCGTGATGGCCTGACGGATCCACCAGGTCGCATATGTCGAGAACTTGTAGCCGCGCCGGTATTCGAACTTATCCACCGCCTTCATCAGGCCGATGTTGCCTTCCTGAATCAGGTCGAGGAACTGAAGGCCACGGTTGGTGTATTTCTTGGCGATGGAAATCACGAGACGCAGATTGGCCTCGATCATCTCCTTCTTGGCGCGGGCTGAATCGCGCTCGCCACGGGCGACGGTGGCGTAAACACGACGGAACTCGCCGACGGACAGACCGGTGTCCTGCGCCAGCTCAGCAACCTGCTGGCGCAGGTCAGCCATCGTATCCGCGTGCTTGGCAATCAGATTTTTCCATCCCTTGCCCGGCAGGGTGGCGATCATGTCCATCCAGCCCGGATCGATCTCGTTACCGCGATATTTCAGCAGGAAGTCGTCACGGGACACCTTACAGCTCTCGGAGAGACGGAGCATGCGGCCTTCAAGAGAATTGAGGTTCTGGAACAGCTCCTTGAGCTGCATGACCAGTTCCTCGATACGATTGTTATGCAGATGGACCTGCTCAACTTTCGCCACCAATTCCTGTCGAAGCTGCTGATAGGCTTCCTCGGCTTTCGCAGTGGTCTCGCCGCCGCTCACCAGAGCATCGAGGCGCAGGCTCTGCATGGCCCGCAGCTTCTCGTAAAGCGGCTCGATTTCGTCGAACTGGATCAGGATATCGGGCTTGAGCTTTTCTTCGAGCGCGGACAGGGAAAGACCGCTGCCCTCTCCTTCGCCCCCTTCGACGTCTTCCGCTTCGTCGTCGGTATCGGCCTCTTCGTCCTGCTCGCCTTCCTCGCCCTCTTCAGGCACTTCCTCAGGACCGTTCTGGTCGGCCTGCATCGCCTCGAGATCGACGATGTCACGCAGGAGCATGTCGCCTTCCTTGAGACGCTCATGCCAGGAAATGATGGCGCGGAACGTCAGCGGACTCTCGCACAGGCCACCGATCATCTCGTTGCGTCCGGCCTCGATGCGCTTCGCGATGGCGATTTCGCCTTCGCGCGACAGAAGCTCCACGGAGCCCATCTCGCGCAAATACATGCGCACCGGGTCATCCGTACGACCGGCATTTTCACTGACATTGCCAGTGGGGCCTTCAGCGCCCTCGGCTTCCGCCTCTTCCTCTTCTTCTTCCTCGCCCTTGGCAGCCTTTTCCTCGGTGCCCTCGGACTCCTCATTGTCCTCGTTCTCGACAACCTGAATGCCCATCTCGGAGAGAATGGCCATCACGTCCTCGATCTGCTCGGAAGACATCTGATCCTGGGGAAGAACCGCGTTCAGTTCGTCAAACGTGATGTAACCGCGCTCGCGACCTTTGGCGATGAGACGTTTGACAGCGCCGGAACGGGTATCGAGGAGAATATTGTCCCCGTCCTGTTCACCAGATGCGGTGCTTGTTCCGGCTGCGGTCTTCGTTGCCATACCTGGATAGTCTCCCCCTGCCCGCTTTCCAGAACACGCGGAAAGCGGAACAGTTTAATACACGCAATAAAAAATTAGGCAGCGTGGAGGTGGTCGATCAGGCCACGGAAGTCAAGGGGGTGCTGGAAGCGTGTCGACAATAAAGTTGCCTCTTAGCCACATCTTGACGCCAAAATCAGCCGAAACCGTCCTCCATTCGCCTCAACGCGGTCAGCGCATCGATTCGCGATTTAAGTCTGTCCCATTCGTTCGGGTCCATTCCGTTCTGTATCCACAGGGCATTATCCCGCGCAACATCGGCCTCGAACTCCGCACGATTCAGTCTAGCGTAAAAATGCCACCATTGCATCTCCGGAGGCTCTTCGGGGTTGCCCGCATCTTCCGAACGCTGGGTGAGCGGCGCGCAGGCCGAGCGTAGAATGATCTCCGCACGTTCCGCCAGGTTCTGCGTGGCGAGCACACGCATGAGCCGGGCATGCATCTCTTCCGGGTTAAAACGGCCGTCATGGTCAAGATCATCGTCAGTGAAATCCATGATGGCGGTGCGGAGTTCTGCCAGATCTTCGGGGAGAGTGAGGCGACACCATGCCTCGCCGATACGCTCTGTCAGCCATGGATGACGCAGGGCGAGGTCGGTCAGTTTGACGAGACTACCTCGGTCACCATTGAAGACAGTGTCCTCACGACCATCGAGACTGACGTTGGTGGTGGGAGGAGCTGGTCCCCTGCCCTTGCCTTTGCCGCCCGTGAAGGGGGTGCGGTTGCCCCGGTAGGTTTTGAAGAACTGGTCGAGGAGGGTCGAGCGGTATTCGGCGGCGAGGGTTTTGTCCTCGATTTTCGCGGCGGCCTGCGTGAGGCGGCTGCGGAGGCCGGCGCGTTGCTCGGGGGTTGGCTGCGCGGGGGTGCCTTCGGAAAGGAGGTCGAAGAGCATCTCGGCCAGAGGGCGGGCCTGCGCGAAGAGGGTGGCGACGGCTTCGCGGCCGCGCTGCTGGAGCAGGCTGTCAGGGTCCTCGCCTTCGGGGAGGAGGCAGATGCGGAGGCCGCGTTCGGCGGAGATGAGGGGCAGCGCGGTTTCGGCGGCGCGGATGGCGGCGCGGCGGCCTGCGGGGTCGCCGTCGAAGCAGAGGATGGGCGATGGGGTGGCCTGCCAGAGGATTTCGAGCTGCTCGGGCGTCATGGCGGTGCCGAGGGGGGCGACGGCGCCGTGGAAGCCTGCCTGATGGAGCGCGATGACGTCCATGTAGCCTTCGACGACGAGCGCCTCGACGGGTGGAGCGCCTCTGGGGCGGGCGGCGCGGAGGGCTGGACGGGCGCGGTCGAAGCCGAACAGGAGGCGGCGCTTGGAATAGAGCGCGGTTTCGGGACCGTTGAGGTATTTCGGCTGCCCATCGCCGAGGATGCGGCCGCCGAAGGAGACGAGGTCGCCCCGGCGGTCGCGGATGGGGAAGGTCACGCGGTTCCAGAACAGTTCGCCTTTGGGGCGTCCCTGCTCGTCGAGGCGCATGAGGCCGGCTTCAGCCATCGCTTCCGGGGTGATGCCCTGCGGCTTGAGGGCGTCTACGAGGGCGTTGCGGCGGTCGCTGGCCCAGCCAAGGCCGAAGGCGGCGATGGTCTCGTCGGTGAGACCGCGTCGGCGGAGGTAGTCGAGGCCGGGGCGTCCGGCGGGCTGGTGCAGGTCGTGGGTGTAGATGCGCTGGGCGGCTTCGAGCACGTCGCCGAGGGTTTTCTGGCGGGCGGCTTCCTCGCGGGCCTTGGGGCTGGGCTTGGGGACGTTGAGCCCGGCCTCGGCGGCGAGGGTTTCGACGGCTTCGGGAAAGCCTTTCCCTTCGATCTGCATGACGAAGGAGATGGCGTCGCCGTGCGCGCCGCATCCGAAACAGTGGAAATGGTCGTCGTAGACGTAGAAGGACGGGGTTTTTTCGCCGTGGAAGGGGCAGCACCCCTTCCAGTTACGGCCTGAGCGCGTGAGTTTGACGCGACGAGCGATCAGGGGCGCGAGTGGGGTTCTCGCGCGGAGTTCGTCGAGGAAGGCAGCGTCAAGGCTCATGCGACCATGATTTAGGCGGTGAGGGCGGCCTTGACGAGACCGTTTGCACGGCCGAGGTCAAGGGTGGCTCCGAATTTGGCTTTGAGCGCGCCCATGACCTTGCCCATGTCCTTCATGGTGGTGGCGCCTGCTTCGGCGATGGCGGCTTCGACAGCGGCCTTGAGCGCGGCTTCGTCCATTTCCGGCGGCAGAAATTCGCGGATGACTTCGATTTCGTGCTGTTCCTTTTCAGCGAGATCTTCCCGACCACCTTCGAGGTACATTTTCACGGATTCCTGCCGGGACTTGACCATGCTGCGGAGCGTAGAGGTGATGTCGTCACCCGAGAGCGCCTCCTTGCCCTGCCCGCGAGCAGCGATGTCGGCGTCCTTGATCTTTGCGCCGATCATGCGGAGCGTGGTGACGCGCTCTTTCTGACCGGCCTTCATGGCGATCTTGGTTTCGTCAGCGATACGGGTGCGGGTGTCGGTCATGGGGTGGCGTCTCCAGCTGTGGGCGTCTGTGGGGCATGACCTATAGCTCCTACTTTTTATTGGCAACTCAGGATTGTTTCACATTGACACAATTTAGGTTGTGTCGAGATATATATTATGAATGTCGAACCAGGTGAAAAATGCATTTCCTCCAGTCCACTCAACCTATCTTACTATTTATTCTCGTCACCTTTCTTGTTGTCGTTCTATTTTTTGGATTCGCAAAATTAATAGACTATAACTATAAAAAGAAATTCCAAGATGTCATAAA
>NZ_JBDNXK010000103.1:0-10842 GCF_047721705.1 Acetobacter sp.
CTTTCACAGAATTATTATCTGAAATAGAAAGACAGCAATGTTTTGTCGTAAAACATTCTTCACCCGAAGCGGATAATTTTCGCACCATGCAGTCAAGCCCGACGTTTTCCCGCCGGACCAGAATTCCCTTTGTTCTCGCTCTCTGCGCGGGATCGGCTCTCCTGCCTCATGCTGCCTTCGCAGACGAGCAGAGCGAATCCCTTGAGCTCATGGAGCAACAGATTGCAAAAATTCAGGCACAGCAAGCGCAACTGACCAAGGCGCTGATCGGTCTGCAGAAGCAGCTTGTCGCCAAGAAAACAACATTAGGATCGTCTTCCAGCCACGCTGGTCTGAGCAAGGCCACGCGACAGAGGATCGTTGCCGAGAACAGCCATGTGGAGCAGCCAGCGGAAGAAGAGGAGGAGATCAATCTGAACTCGCCTCGTCCCAAGGCGCATAATCCGACAGTCAAACCCTCCTTCGTGGTGGATGAACAGCCGACTTTCGCCACCGTTACCGCGCGTCGGGCTGAAGATATCATCGCCCACACGGCGGAAAACGGCGTAGGGCCGCATCCGCGTGAAACGGCGGGAGCGCAGGCGGCGGGCGCGGTCGGTGATCGTGGCGTTTTCCATATGGGGCCAATCACCATTGCGCTTGGTGGTTTCGTCGATGCATCCACGGTGTTGCAGAACCGGCAGATGTCGTCAGGCACCTTCACGTTCTGGTCCGGCCTCCCGTTCAAGAACAGCCCGAACTATCATACGAACAGCTTTGAAGGAGGAGCGCGCTACAGCCGCCTTTCCCTCATGCTGCGTGGCAATATTGATCAGTACGAGACGATTTCCGGCTTCTTCGAAACGGATTTCGGAGCGGGTGCCGCCACGACCAACGCCTATGAAAGCAACAGTTACTCTCCTCGTCTGAGGCAGGCCTATCTTGCCTATGATAACAGTCGGGAGAATTTCCACTTCCTCGCTGGTCAGGCGTGGAGCCTGCTGACACCGGGACGTATCGGCATCGTGCCACGGCAGGAAAGTCTGCCGGAAACCATTGACGCGGCCATGCTGGCGGGTCAGACCTGGGCGCGGCAGTGGCAGGTGCGAATCACCAAGGATTTCTTCAAACACAAGCTCTGGCTTGGCCTGTCGATCGAAAACCCGCAGACGTTGTACGACACGACCGGCTTTACCATGCAGGGTGACGAGCGCGCCGTATTGCCGAACGGTGCGGTGGCGACGGTCAACAAGGACGGCACGGGCCTGACCAACAGCGGACCGTTCTCGAACGAGATCGCGCCGGACATCATCGGCAAGGTGGCGTACGATCCGAAATGGGGTCACTACGAAATCGAAGGTATTGCACATTTCGCGCATGACCGCGTGTCGTGGGTGGGCGGGGGCCATAACAACACCGTGCCGACAGGCGGTGGCGGTGGCTCGATGGTGCTGCCGGTTATTCCCCATAAGGTCGAAGTGCGTATCGCGGGGCTGGCTGGGTATGGCATCGGTCGCTATGGCTCCGTGCTGCTTCCGGACGCCACACTTAACGCGCAGGGCAAGCCGGAACCGCTGTTTTCCGCGCAAGGCACCGCTGGCGTCATCGCTCATCCGAATAACCGGCTCGACGTGTATGGCTATTTCGGAACGCAGTGGGCCGGACGCAGCTACTCAACGGTGGGGACGTCCGCTCTGGGCTACGGCAACCCGCTTTCTTCCAATGCCGGGTGCAATATCGAGCTTTCGTCTCTTCCCTGCACAGCCAATATTCATAACGTGATGGAAGGAACGATCGGCGCGTGGTGGCGTTTCCTCAAAGGACGTTACGGCACGGTGGAAGCTGGGGCGCAGCTCGCCTACTCTCATGTCCAGGCGTGGGATGGGGCAGGAGGGCGGCCTCACACATCTGTCAGTCAGATGTTCCTGGATTTCCGCTATCTTCCCTTCCAGTGAGGCGGTTTTTTATCCCATCAGATGGCGTTCCTTGCGGGAGCGCCATTTTTTTATGAAGGGAATGCTGGTTTTTCCCGGCGTTTCTCTCTATTCCCCGCTCTGACTTTCTTTTTCCTTTTTTTAGGACCGATCTTACCCATGCCCTTTCCGGATACCGTAGCCACGCTTGCGCACGCTCTTGCCGAACGTGGCTACCAGGAACCAACGCCGGTGCAGAAAGCCGTGCTGGCGGATGAGGCGCGCGGGCGAGATCTGCTGGTGTCCGCGCGGACAGGTTCCGGCAAGACCGTCGCATTCGGTCTCGCCATGGCTAGCGAAATTCTTGACGCAGAGGGCAAGGCGCTGCCGTGCAAAGCGCCCCTTGCTCTGGTCATCGCCCCGACCCGGGAACTCGCACTGCAGGTGAAGAGCGAGCTTGAGTGGCTTTATGCTGATACGGGTGCTCGCATCGTGTCCTGTGTGGGCGGTATGGAGCCGCGGCGTGAAGCCCGTGCCCTTTCCATGGGCTGCCAGATCGTGGTGGGCACGCCGGGCCGTCTGTGTGACCATTTCTCACGCAAGAACCTCGATCTTTCCAGCCTGAAAGTCGCCGTGCTGGACGAGGCGGATGAGATGCTCGATCTCGGCTTCCGCGAAGAGCTGGAAACGTTGCTCGACGGCACACCGTCTGATCGGCGGAGCTATCTCTTCTCCGCCACGATCGCGCGGGAAATCGTCCGTCTAGCCAAACGCTACCAGCATGATGCCCTGCGGATCGACACGATCGGGGACAACGAGCCGCACACGGATATCGAATATCGCGCCATCCTTGCCGACCAGAGCGACACGATCGGGGCGATCATCAATGTTCTGCGCCTGATCGAAAGCCCTTGCGCGATGGTGTTCTGCCATACCCGTGAAGGGGTGCGGCAGTTGCAGGCGGCGCTTGTGGGGCATGGTTTCTCTTCCGTCGCCATCTCTGGTGAGCTGGGACAGAACGAACGCAGCCGGGCGATCGAGAGTCTCCGCAATGGTCTGGCGCGTGTCTGTGTCGCGACCGATGTGGCGGCGCGTGGCATCGACGTGCCGTCGCTGGGGCTGGTCATTCATGCCAGCCTTCCCAGCAATCCGGCAACTCTGTTGCACCGGTCGGGCCGCACCGGTCGTGCTGGCCGCAAAGGCGAGTGCGTACTGGTCACGGTGCCGTCCAAGAAGCGGCAGGCGGACCGTCTCTTTCAGGCGGCTGGTGTCGATGTGACGTGGAGCACGGCGCCTACGCCGGAAGCCATTCATCAGGCGGACACGGAGCGCCTGCTGTCCAGCGAGGCGCTGACGCGTGAGCCGGTTGCGGCGGAAGCCCCGCTGGTCGAGCGTCTTGTCTCGGAGCGGACGCCGGAACAACTGGCGGCTGCACTGGTGTTTCTGTGGAATCGTTCGTTGCCGCAGGCTGTGGACGTGCGGTCGATTGCGCCGGGTGCGCCCACAAAGGGAAGAGCCACCGATACCCGTCGGGAGCGTGAACCACGCGAGCCTCGTCAGGGACGCCGCGATCAGGCCATGGGGGGAAGCTGGTTCAAGCTGTCCGTCGGGCGGACCGAGAAGGCTGATCCGAAATGGCTCGTGCCGGTCATCTGTCGTCTTGGCGGCGTGACCAAGAAGGATATCGGCGCCATCCGTATCGCGCAGGACTATACGCTGGTCGAAATAGCACCCGATATGGCGACCCGTTTTGCTGACTGTGCGGCGGCGGCCGATGCGGACGAGATTCGGATCGAGCCGGCAAAAGCGCCCGCAGGAAACGAGGCTCCGTCACCACGTGGACGTGCTCCAGGTTCCCGGACCGCCAAACCACCGCGTCGGGATCGTGGTGGCGAGAGAGGCCCGTCTTCCCGCAAACGGAAATAAGAGCCACAGCTCTACATCAGCAGCCTGCTTTCATCAGTGAGAGCAGGCTGGCTGAATGAATTTTCTGAGAAGAAAAACGCGCTGAAAAGTAGGATCAGGAACGTAGCCTGCGGGCCAGATCAGCTAGAGCGGAAATCTGCTTTGTAATATACGCGCCGGTTTTTGCATCCGTCAGCACAAGCTTTTCTGGATCGACCTTCTGAGTGCTCTGCCCGATCATGATTTCGGGTTTATTGAGCACGAAAGCATCGAGAAACACCAACATCTGCCGCAGGTGATATTGCGCCCGGGCGCCCCCAATCGCGCCGGGTGAAGCGGTCTGAATCGCCAGAGGCTTACCCGTGAAAGGCTGAGGCGAAAGGCGTGACAGCCAGTCAATGGCGTTTTTCAGAACGCCCGGCACGGAATAATTATATTCCGGCGTCACGATGATGACGCCATCGGACGCCTTGATCTGCGCCGCCATTTTCAGGACAGGTTCTGGAAAACCTTCATCCTGCACATCCGCATTGTAATGCGGGAAATCACCAATGGAACCGAGGAAGGAGACATTCACGCCTTCCGGGACCAGAGAAGGGAGCGTTCGGGCAACCGCCGCATTGATCGAATCTTTGCGAAGACTACCAATCAGAACCACGAAATGCAGTGTATCGGCGGACATGACATTTCCTTCCCTGATATCTCCACGACGGTGGAGTCAGATATACCGCTCCAGTCCAGCGACCCTGATTGCCTCTTTCTGACGTGCCGCGAGAGCGTCTTCGTCGAAATCCGCAATGAGATCCTGGAACATGCGATACCAGTTCAGCTTGGCTCCCAGCCGCATGAAGACTGAGCCTAGGCCGATTGCGGAACGGTCCACCAGCACAAATTCACCCGGCGGCTTGACGCCTCCTGTCTTCTGCAGGCCAGCATGTACGCGCCCGGCGATATCGCGGCCGAAAATCGTCTCGACGTTTTCGTTGATGGTCCGGACACGATCCTCCATCAGCGGGCCATAAAGGAAGCTCGCCCATTCGTTGAGAATGTTGATGGTTTCACGCGACAGATTGGTGAAGCCCCACATTTCATAGGCTGCTGCGGCCCGTTCCTCGTCCTTGTTGCGCAATGCTTCGCAGAGTTCGATCACGCCCTTCACCAGACGCGGGCGGAAGATGCGGATCGTGCCAAAATCGAGCAGGTTCAGGCCAAGATCATTACGGACGGTGTAATTGCCCATGTGCGGATCGCCATGAATCACACCGTAGCGATAGAACGGCACATACCATGCCTCGAAGAGCGCGCGGGCCATGTCATTGCGCTGTTCCTGCGAAGGGTTGGTGTCGAGGACTTTCTGTAATCCCTGCCCATTCAACCACTGCATTGTCAGCAGGCGACGGGTGCAGAGCGTATCCACCGTCTTTGGCACCGTGACCAGATCGGAATCGGCCAGCATGTAATCGTAGAGCCGGATATTCGCGGCCTCACGCTGATAATCCAGTTCCTCGCGCAGGCGCTCCGTCAGTTCCTCAATGACGTTGTCCTGTTTGATGGCGTTGTCGAGCTTGTGATAGACGCCCATCGCCATGCGGAACTGCTTGAGATCGGCCTCAACGGTTGTCGTCATGTCGGGATATTGCAGCTTGCAGGCTACGACTTCGCCGTTTTGCAGGATGGCTTTGTGCACCTGCCCGAGGCTTGCCGCCGCCGCCGCTTCGCGCCCGAACTCCTTGAAATTCTTCTGCCAGTCCGGTCCCAGTTCAGCCGCCATACGGCGTCGCACGAAGCTCCATCCCATCGGTGGTGCGTTGGACTGGAGTTGAGCCAGTTCTGCGGCATATTCATCAGGGAGTGCCCCCGGAATGGTCGAGAGAAGCTGGGCCGCTTTCATCAAGGGCCCCTTCAGACCGCCGAGAACGCCCTTGAGATCTTCCGCGTGTGCTGCGCCGTCGCCCTTGATGCCAAGCTTGTGTCCTGCGAGTCGCGCGGCGATGCCACCGACCGTGCCTGTCGTGCGGACCATACGTCGGAATTCGCCAAACAGGCCTGTGCTGTCGAGATCTTTTTCCGCCATGATTCAGGCCACCTCAAGCTGGTCAATGAAACCGGAAATAACGTCCAGCCCCTTGCGCCAGAAGCCCGGGTCGCTGGCGTCCAGACCGAACGGCGCCAGCAGTTCACTGTGACGTTTCGTGCCGCCTGCTTCGAGCATGGCGCGATAATTTTCCCGGAAGTCTGGCGCGCCCTGCTGATAGACTCCGTAAAGCGCGTTCACGAGGCAATCGCCGAAAGCATAAGCGTAGACGTAAAACGGAGTGTGCACGAAGTGCGGCACATAGGACCAGTATGTGTCGTATTCAGGCGTGAAGTTGAAGGCTGGACCGAGACTTTCCGTCTGTACATCGCGCCAGATTGCGCCGATCTGTTCGGGCAGCAGCTCACCCTCGCGACGGGCATGATGCACGCGGCTTTCGAAACGGTAGAACGCGATCTGGCGTACAACCGTGTTCAGCATGTCCTCGACCTTGGACGCGAGCAGCAGACGTTTCTGGGTAGGATCTTTCTCTGCATCAAGCAGATACTGGAACGTCAGCATTTCACCGAACACGCTAGCCGTCTCGGCAAGCGTCAGTGGGGTGGAAGACATGAAATAACCCTGCTTCGCCGCCAGAATCTGATGCGCGCCGTGGCCGAGTTCATGTGCCAAGGTCATGACGTCGCGTGTGCGACCGCGATAGTTCATCAAAACATAGGGGTGCACAGAGGGGGCGACCGGATGGGCGAATGCTCCGGAGGACTTGCCGGGAACGGGGGCGGCATCAATCCAAGGCTTGTCGAGAAATTCGCCGACAATTGCGCCGAGCGCAGGATCGAAACCTGTATAGGCATGGCGCACGATGGATTTTGCATCGGCCCACGGAATATCCTTTTCCCGCATGCCGGGCAGCGGCGCGTTCCGGTCCCAGTGTTCCAGCTTTTCAAGTCCGAGCCACTTGGCCTTCAGGCCGTAATAACGGTGTGAAAGGCGCGGGAAATCGTCCACCACGGCTGAAACTAGGGCGTCCACCACTTCGTCTTCGACCATATTCGCGACGTTGCGGTAGGATTCGGGACGCGGATAGTGGCGCATCTTGTCAGAGATGGCCTTGTCTTTCGCCAGTGTGTTGGTGATCAGCGAGAACAGCTTGATGTTCTCGCCTAACACGGTGCCGATCGCCTTGCCTGCTTCCTCGCGGCGCGTGCGATCCGGGTCGGACAGCAGGTTCAGAGCCTCTCCGAGCGTCATCTCGCGGCCTTCGAGCGGGACGCGCAGCCCCCCCATCTGCTCATCAAACAGCCGGCACCACGCAGATGCGCCCGTGACGGATTTCTCCAACAGTACCTGTTCGATCTCGTCCGAAAGCTGATGAGGACGGAACATGCGGTGATCACGCAGGAAGGGCTGCCAGTGGGCGAGCGCCGGGGACGCTGCGATCTTCTCCTGTAGCGCCTCTTCCTCGATGAGGTTCAGCTCCAGCGTGAAGAAAAGCTGGTCGGCGGAGATGTCCGAGAGCGTCTCGCGCACGAACTGGCTGAATTTGCCGGTTTCCGGATCAGCCATGTCAGCCGAAAAGGAAAGCGAGGCGTAGGCACCCACCTTGCCCAGTGTTTCGTTGATGGCCTGACAGGTCTCGATGGCGGCTGCCAGTTCGTCTCCGGACAATGTGGCGACCCGGCCTTTGTAGCGTTCCGAAAACGCCTTCGCCTCGGTGGCTGTGCGCTCGAGATCGGCTTTGACAGCTGGCGAGTCGGGACTCGCGTAAAGATCCGACAGATCCCACCGCGGCGGCGTGTCTTTCATGTCGTTTGCGGTCGCTGTCGCGCCATCCGCAGCCTGCAAGGCAGACGAAGCCGGAGAGAAGGAGCGGGCAAGTGGGAAGGGAAGGGGAGCCTGATCAACCATGTTGGAACTGTAGCGCGACATGAAGCGGGAGGCGAGACCGTCCGTATGCGGGATGAGGATCGTCTTTTCCCATGTTTTCCCGTGCTGACTTTTCCCGCTTTATCCCCTATGGAGCGGGCATGACCGACACGCCTCTTTCCCTGATCCGCAACTTCTCGATCATCGCCCATATCGACCACGGCAAGTCCACGCTTGCTGACCGGATGATTCAGGCCTGTGGAGCGTTGACCGCCCGCGAGATGACGAATCAGGTGCTCGACAACATGGAGCTCGAGCGCGAGCGCGGCATCACCATCAAGGCGCAGACCGTGCGCCTGACCTATCCGGCCAAGGACGGCAAGACTTACATTCTGAACCTGATGGACACGCCGGGCCACGTTGACTTCGCTTACGAGGTCAGCCGTTCGCTCGCTGCCTGTGAAGGTTCGCTGCTGGTTGTGGACGCCTCGCAGGGTGTGGAGGCGCAAACGCTGGCCAACGTGTATCAGGCCATCGACGCCAATCACGAAATCGTGCCCGTCCTCAACAAGATCGATCTACCCGCAGCCGAACCCGAGCGGGTAAAGGCGCAGATCGAGGAAGTCATCGGCATCGACGCCGAGGACGCCGTGGAAATCTCGGCCAAGACCGGCATCAACATCGAAGGCGTGCTGGAAGCTGTGGTCACCCGACTGCCTCCGCCGACCGGTGACGCCGATCTGCCGCTCAAGGCCATGCTGGTGGATAGCTGGTATGATCCGTATCTCGGTGTCATCATCCTTGTGCGGATCAAGGAAGGCCGCCTGAAAAAGGGCGCGCGCATCCGCATGATGTCCACGGGCGCAACCCATCTGGTTGATCAGGTCGGTGTGTTCGCGCCGCGCATGGTGCCGGTGGATGACCTCGGTCCGGGCGAAATGGGCTACATCAACGCCGCCATCAAGACCGTCGCCGACTGTAACGTGGGCGACACCATTACTGATGACCGCCGTCCGGCGGAAAAGCCGCTTGAAGGCTTCAAGCCGTCCATTCCGGTGGTGTGGTGTGGCCTGTTCCCGGTCAACGCGGATGATTTCGACAAACTGCGTGACAGCCTCGCCAAGCTGCGCCTGAACGACGCTTCCTTCCATTATGAAGCCGAGACGTCAGCCGCGCTGGGCTTCGGGTTCCGGTGTGGCTTCCTTGGCCTGCTGCATCTGGAGATCATTCAGGAGCGTCTATCCCGCGAGTTCGACCTTGATCTGATCGCGACCGCGCCATCCGTCGTCTATCACCTGAAGATGCTCGATGGGACGGACGAGGATCTGCACAACCCGGCCGACATGCCCGATCCGATGAAGATCGAGTATATCGAAGAGCCGTGGATCAAGGCGACGATCATGGTGCCGGACGAGTATCTCGGCGCCGTGCTGACGCTCTGCACCGAACGGCGTGGCGTGCAGGTTGATCTGACCTATGTCGGCAATCGCGCGATGGCGGTCTATCGTCTGCCGCTCAACGAGGTTGTGTTCGATTTCTACGACCGTCTCAAATCTCTGACGCGTGGTTACGCCAGCTTCGACTATCAGATGGATGGTTATGAGCAGAGCGATCTCGTGCGGATCTCGATTCTCGTCAATCAGGAACCGGTGGATGCGCTGTCCTTCATCGCGCATCGTTCGGCAGCCGAGAGCCGTGGCCGCGCCATCTGTGCCCGTCTGAAAGACCTGATCCCCCGTCAGCTTTTCAAGATCGCCATTCAGGCGGCCATTGGTGCGCGTGTTATTGCCCGTGAGACCATCGGCGCGCTGTCCAAGGACGTGACGGCGAAGTGTTATGGTGGTGACATCTCGCGTAAGCGCAAGCTGCTGGAGAAGCAGAAAGAGGGCAAGAAGCGGATGCGGCAGTTCGGCAAGGTCGAAATTCCGCAGAGTGCGTTCCTTGCGGCCCTCAAGATGGATCGATGATCTTGGAGGCGTGCGTTACGCCGGGAGAGGCGTAGCGCTGTCCTTGAGCTTTTTTGAAGAGCGTAATCTTTTTAAGAATTTAAGCGCTGCCGCAGGGCTTCCTGCCTGGAGAGCCAGAGAGAGCGCTGCGTTTTTGTGTGCATGCTGCCAAAGGTGCAAAAGGGTCATTGTCAGGATTTCAGAGAGTTCTTTGTCCCCGGTGAGATTTCGCGCCCAAAACTGAATGTCACCGCGTTCTGGAATGAAGCGCCGGGTTTTGAGAAATTCGGCATATTTTGCCGCACAGGCATGGGAAAGCCATCGTTTCTCTTTGGTGTTCAGTTCAGGCGCAATCGATTGCATGAGATGATCCCATGTTTGCAGGGATCGAAATCTTTCCAGATTTTCAGTGGAAAACGAAAAATCCGGACGTCCTTCCAGTCTTCTCTGTTCCGAGAGAGCGGCAAGTTCGGACCAGAAGGTCGACTGTCGTAGACTGGAAAGCGAACCGGAGGTGGTTGATTGCTGATGGACGCGGTATTTTCCAAGAATCTCTGGAATCACGTGCAGACGTCCGAAATGACGCAACCTCCAGTAGAGATCCGTATCTTCGGCTGAACGCAATGAGCGGTATCCTCCGGCTTGATGAAAAACCGAAGCGCGCAGCATGAGCATGGGCTGTGATATATAGGGTTCTGACGCTGGGAATGTGTAAGGGTCTATGTTCTCAAGAGGAAAAGTATAGACCGGTTTATCTTCCGGCGTTCCATCAGAAAGAATGTTTTTTACATAGGAACTGACGGCAGCGCAGTCCCTGTTTTGTTCAAGATATTCAACCTGTTTTTCAAAGCGCGTGGGAAGTGAAATATCGTCCCCATCATGGCGCGCAATGAAAGGTGCGGTGCAATACTGGAGGCCGTTCTGAAGTGCGGCCACAATGCCTTTATTGTTCTGTTTGTAATATTCTATGCGGGGATCTGTGTTTTTCTTTTGAAGGATTATGTCTTCTGTCTGATCTGTGGAGCCGTCGTTGACGATGATGATTCGTATATCGTTGAGGGTCTGATTCTGAATGCTTGTCAAAGCTTCTTCTATATAGTGTCCACAATTATAGACGGTCATCAATACGTCAATTTTAGACATATCTATTTTCTTTCAGGCGAATTCTAATTTTGATATACGAGATATAATCTAGGTA
>NZ_JBDNXK010000104.1:0-10566 GCF_047721705.1 Acetobacter sp.
ATTGATGGCACCATTAATGGCGTAATTGCCATACAGGGTTGAGGCTGGCCCCTCGAAAACATCGACACCCTGATAGGCATGAGGGTCGATCAAGTCAGCCCGGGCGGTCCCATCGGGCTGGGTCATGGGGAACCCATCTTCCAGAACCTGAATATTTTTAAGTCCCCATGATTGACGATCTCCCGATCCACGAATGGAAATATTCGTATCGCGAGGGCCATTCCCCTGAGTAAAGCTAACGCCGGGAATGGTTACCAACATGTCTGCAACACTCTGACCAATCTGGTTCGCGAAATTACTTCTGTCCGAACTATAGGTCGTTTGTCCTGCCGGACGTGTAAGGGCAGAAGATCGGCTTAATCCCGTTACAAGAATCTGTTCGGTTTTGACCGAAGTTTTGTGTTTTTTAGGCGCAGGAAGGGCAGGTTGACTCAAAGGAGAGTGGGACTTCTCTGCACCGCTGGCAGCGTGCGGGGTAGTGGCCGAGAAAATGGCGGCAGCCGTAAGTGTCCCGTAAAACGGGAGTGAAAAACAAGACGTACGAAACATGTGAAGGAACCTGAAGAGACAGCACAAAATGCTCACCAACATGGCAGGTGAGCGGCTCTTTCAATTCAGATCAGGCAGGAGGCCCCTGAGGGCAGAGAGAAGTCCGTTTGGGTGTTGGCGGCCCCCGGATGGATGTGAACATCCATGTCTGGCGAATGCCAGCAACACACAGTCCCATAAAAAGAGAGAAAATGATGCTTACAACGAGCTGGTCCAATGTCTCGGACAGAAGAAAGCCGTCATCATCGGGGGCGGTTGAGCGATGGTGCTGTCCGTCTGGATCAGACGATGCACTCTGATCGTCGCAAAGAATGGTAAGCTTCGTGAAAGTTTTGAGAGGATCGTCGACCAGTCCCGCTGGGGAAGCAATGCCGCCAAATGTCAGGCGTGCAATCAGTGCAAGCAATACGAGAGGCCAGAAGGCCAGCAGGTAGGTTGTACTGTGAGTGCAAGAGAACATGTGAAGACAACTATATCAAATTCTTTCTGCGAACTAGACAATATCAGTGCCTGAAGTGCAACGCACACATGTTGCAGATAATGTTCGCTATGCGGAGCGGGTTGGTCTCGCCAGTGCCCTTCTTCTGTTTTCAGCTTTGCTGATCGTACTTCGTGTCAAGACAAGTCCATTTTTTGTCGTAGGAATGCTGGCAGGAGGCAGGGTGGGAGAAATTTCAACGTGCGATGCTGCTCAATGTGATGGAGCGAAAACCTGAAGATCGATCATCATCGGATGACGTTCCTGTAGCGTGATCCGATGCGTGACGGACACAATCGTTACTGACGGGATATGGTCGCGCAGGAGGTCATAGAGCTGGTTTTCAGAAGCGGCATCAAGATTCGATGTCGATTCATCCAGAAACACCCATGCCGGCTGATTGAGCAGAACGCGACCAAACATCAGGCGTTGCTGCTCTCCCGGCGACAGCCGTTCCGTCCATCTGCCCTCAGTATCCCGATCGTCGATCAGGGCGGACAGGCCGACCTGCGCGAGGACGGTGCAAAGACGATCATCGGAAACGGTCTCGGGGGCGCGGGGATAGCATAGGGTGGCGCGCAGAGTTCCAAGAGGAAGGTAGGGACGTTGCGGGACGAACATCATCTGCTCCGCAGGCAGTCGTATTATACCGCTGGTAAACGGCCAGATACCGGCGAGCGAGCGTAAAAGAGTCGATTTTCCGAGACCTGATGGCCCGATCAAGACAATATCATGTCCCCTGGGCAATGTTATGTTCACCGACGATAGAAGCACCGAACCATCCGGACGGTATATATCCAGAGTATCAGTCACAATGTCGCACACGGTCGGCTTAACTTCGCGCGTGGTTTTCCCGGTGCCGATGGACGCACGATCCATCGTGCGCTGGAAAGTAGCCAGACGAGCGACATTGGCCCGCCACTCAGTAAGTGACGCGTAGGAGGACCAGATCCATCCGAGCGCGTCCTCGACGCGGGAAAAAGCCTGCACAAGCTGCATCAGCGTACCGAAGGTGATCTTGCCAGCGAAATAGCGGATTGATCCGACGAGAAGAGCAAAATTTCCTGATAATGTTCCCAGACCATCCGTTAGGAAACCAAGCCATTTGGCGCGTTTCATAATTCCGAGGAAATTGTCGTAGATGACGTCAAATTTCCCAATCAGAAGACGTTTCTCGTGATCGGCCCCATCACTGAGCGCGATGCTGGCCGCGTGATCGCGGATATGAACCAGACTGTACCGGAAGTCGGCTTCCGCTTTCTGCTGGGCGATCCGCAGTGGAATGAGGCGACGACCCGTCAGATGCGTGACGACCGACGCAAAGAGTGAATAAAGAAGAGCGATCCACAGGAAATATCCCGGGATACGCACGCCGAATATCGAGATCGCGCCCGACAGCACCCAGAGTAGGCTGACATAGCTGAACAAAGTGACAAGCCGTGACACGATGTCGAGGAACTGCGATAACGTGTTCCGCACGAAGCCGTCGATATCTTCCTGGATACGCTGATCCGGATTATCGCCAACAGCTGTCAGACCGGTTTCCTCTATGGCAATCTGGAAAGCGACGTTCTGGTCAAGCCACTGACTGACCATGCGATGTGTGAGCCAGCGCCGCCAGCGCAGTTGCAGTAATTGTTGCAGGTAGGTGGCGTACACCGCCGCCAGCAGGGAAGGAACGGCGATGATGAAGAAGCCGGGGATCGGCATCGTCGGGGAGCGAACGAACCAGAACAAACCACGCATAAAGGATGTGACGTCTCGCTGCTGCAGCGCGGTATAGAAAATATTCCGCGAAAACGATTGCAGCACATCCGCCCCCACAAGTAGAAGGGTCAGCCCCAGTACGGCGCCAAGCAAAGTCCACGCAGACTTTCGTTCATCCGAGGTGAAATAGGGGCGGCTCAGATACCAGAGATCCGCGAGAGCAGCGCGTAGTCCTCTCATGTGCCAAAGACTTGGAGCAGGCGGGAGCGAGACGCGTCAGCCAGCAGGTTGATAGCCGTTTCCGTAGCTATTGTTGGGGCATCCGGGTTGCCATACTCCCGGATGGAGACGGTTCCTGCCTGTGCTTCTTTCTTCCCGACGATCAGCAGCACAGGCACTTTCGCGAGACTGTGTTCGCGAATCTTGTAGGCGATTTTCTCGTTACGCAGATCGGGTACCACGCGGACGCCACGCTGGCGGAGCGCCTTGATCAGATCGCCCGCGTACTCGTCGGCGGCAGTGGTGATCGTCGCGACCACGACCTGAATGGGTGCGAGCCAGAAGGGCAGGTGGCCGGCATGGTGTTCAAGGAGAATGCCGATGAAACGTTCCAGCGAACCGAACAGGGCGCGGTGCAGCATGACAGGCGGATGTTTTTCCCCATCCGCGCCAATATAATGCGCGTCCAGACGCTGAGGCAGATTGAGATCGACCTGCACGGTACCACACTGCCAGTCTCGTCCGATTGCATCACGCAGTACGAATTCCAGCTTGGGACCGTAAAAGGCGCCTTCCCCCGGATTGCGCGTGTAGGAAAGGCCCGAAGCTTCGACCCCGCGCCGTAACGCGTCCTCTGAGCGATCCCAGATCTCGTCCGATCCGACACGTTTTTCGGGCCGGTCGGAGAATTTGATACGGACATCGTTGAAGCCAAAATCTTTATAGATCGAAAGCACGAGATGGCAGATCCGCTGCGTCTCGGCCTCCATCTGCTCCGGGGTGCAGAAAATATGCGCATCATCCTGCGTGAATGCGCGCACGCGCATGAGGCCATGCAGCGCCCCTGACGGTTCGAAGCGGTGGACCTTGCCGAATTCAGCCATCCGCAGGGGCAGGTCACGATAACTCTTCAGGCCATGACGGAAAACCTGCACGCCACCTGGACAGTTCATGGGCTTGAGGGCGTAGGTGCGGCCTTCGGTCTCGGTGGTGAACATGTTCTCCCCGAATTTTTCCCAATGGCCAGAAGCCTGCCAGAGAGACAGGTCCATAATGTCAGGTGTATTGATCTCCACATAGTTCTCGGCCCGCTGGCGTTCACGTAAATAAGCGAGAAGCGTTTGGAACAGTGTCCAGCCGTCCGGGTGCCAAAATACCGCTCCCGGTGCTTCAGGCTGGAAATGGAATAGATCCATCTCGCGCCCAAGTCGGCGATGATCGCGGCGTGCCGCTTCTTCCTGACGTTGCTCCCACGCCGCCAGTTCGTCGGCATCACGACAGGCCGTGCCGTGAATTCTCTGCAGCATCGGATTGTTCCGGTCACCCTTCCAGTAGGCACCGGCTGTGCCGAGAAGCCGAAATTCGTGTCCGATCTGCTCGGTGCTAGCGAGATGTGGCCCCCGGCAGAGATCGACGAAGTTGCCCTGTCGGTAAAAGCTCAGGACAGCATCAGCAGGTAGGGACCGGATGATCTCCGCCTTGTAGGGCTGTCGGTTCTCCTGACACCAGGCAAGGGCGCTCTCACGCGTCCATTCTTCTCGAATGATCGCTTCGTCCCGATCGACAATCTCGTGCATCCGGGCTTCGATCCGTACGAGATCATCATCTGTGAAAGGGCGCTCAGCAGCGAAGTCATAGAAAAATCCCTGCTCCGTGGCTGGTCCTGTCGCAAGGGCGGTGCCGGGAAAGAGTTCGCTGACGGCCTGCGCAAGAATATGGGCGGTGTCGTGCCGGATCAGGGAAAGCGCATCGGGGTCCGACCGGACAACAGGCTCAGAAGGTCGGTCGCCCGACATGACTGCCGAAAGATCGCAGAGAGCGCCGTCCACACGCCGGGCGAGAACATTCTTTGGGGAATGTGACGCGGAACGGGAAGCGATGGTGGTCGATGACATGGGAGAACCTTGACGAAGAAGGGTAATGAGAGGGCAACGGCTCATTTGGAGGCGCGTATCGGAAGATCGTGCTGATGGGGGTGTTGCGATGTGGGCGAGAAAGAAGGATAGGTACTGCACTGCGCGCAGACGCCCTGCACTTCCATCACCCGGTGCCTGACTTGGAATCCAAGGGTCTCGGCTGCACTGTCGATCTGCTGACAGGATGACGTGGTTTCCACCGCCTGCGCGACGCCACATCGGTCGCAAATACAGTAGACGAGGCGCGACGAATCGCTTGTCCGGACCCGCACGAAAGCATTTCGACTTTCAAGTCGCGCGACGAGCCCGTCGGCGATAAGCTTTTTTAAGGCCCGATAAATTGTAGGCGGGACAACGCGGCGGCGGTCAGGACGACTGACACACCGGAGGATATCGTAAGCCGATAACGGTGTGTGTGTTTCCGTCAGCGCGTCGAGCACGTCACTCAGCAAAGAGATGCTTCCGCTCTTCCGGGTATTGGAAACCTGATGGATGCGGGAAGGCTGTTTGATACGGTCTTTCATGGGGAGACTGTATCGATCATGAGGATCGGTCCCAGCTTTTCACCGTTTGGAACATTGATCGGGAGACGATGAAGGCAGCCAGGTTGGCCGTCCGCTGCGCCCCTGATGAATGCAACGGCGAAAGGCGACAGGGCGCTGACGATGCCGTTCTTCGGGTCCTGATTAGTGCACCATTCCGCCCCGGTGCGCCCATAGCCGCAGATTAGCCTCAGGATATCGGGGGGAAACTCGAATATTGCATCACTACTGGGCGACGCCATCAGCCGGATATGCTGTGTGACGCCTCCCGTCAAAGCACCGAACAGAGAGGACAGATCCCTGACATCCGTCAGAATGACAGGAGGCCAATCCTGAAGCACTGCTGGGGTTGTAAGGGACTTCGCGATCTCTGAAGGCTTGCCGGAGAGAATGAGGGAAGATGGGGAACCCGACCAATCCTTGAGGTGCGTCTCCCATGCCGCAGGAACTTTGCGCCCCCATACAACCATATCAACATCCGGCCGTTGCAGCTCCATCACGACTGCCGCATGGGCACAGGCGACGACATGGGGTGCGGGACAGCCAAGAGCGGCGTCTTCTGATGTATCGACTTTCGCTGCGGGCCAACTCTCCATGAACAACATAGCACCGGGACGGCCCTGATGATCACGGGATGTGGCTTCTGGTTTCGGTGAGGAGAAACGTGAAGTTTCCGCCATAGACTGGGGCTGTGTGGGAAAAGGCATGGTTCCAGAGCTTGACGAGAAATGGAGAGTGCTTTTAATGTTATACTATAACATAACATAGTCAATGTCGGGACGAGGACTGAATGAACACACTGACTGAAACGCCCCGAAAAATTCGGCCACGCCCGACGCGGGTTCAGGCGGAAGAAGCCGTGCGGACCCTGCTCGCTTGGACCGGCGACGATCCCGATCGTGAGGGGCTTGTCGGCACGCCCGACCGTGTGGTGCGGGCCTATGAGGAGTTTTTCGAGGGGTATCAGGATGATCCGGTCGCTCTTTTGGAACGGACCTTCGAAGAGACCGGAAACTATAACGAAATGGTGGTGCTGCGCGACATCCGGCTGGAATCCCATTGTGAACATCACGTCATTCCGCTGATTGGTAAGGCGCATGTGGCTTACCTGCCCGACAGGCGGGTGGTCGGCATCAGCAAGCTGGCGCGTCTTGTAGACGTCTTCGCCCATCGCCTTCAGATTCAGGAAAAACTGACAGCCCAGATCGCCGACACGATCCAGAGCGTCCTTCAGCCGCGCGGCGTCGCGGTCGTGATCGACGCGGCGCACCAGTGCATGACCACGCGTGGCGTCCACAAGCCGGGCGTGAGCATGGTTACCAGCCGCCTGCTGGGCGAGTTCGAGACGTCGGAACCCTTGCGTCGCCAGTTCTTCGCTATGGCGGGAATAGGGGGCGTATGATGGGCGAAACTCTCCCTTCTGCATCAACAGAATTCCGACCTCGTGTCTCTATCGAGCAGGTCGAGGAAGGAACCGATCTTGCTCCGCGTTTTGACGTCAGGGGACTGCTGACCGTGGTCACAACAGACGCGGAGAGCGGAGATGTTCTGATGGTCGGCGTCATGAACGCCGAGGCGCTCGCCCGTACCATCGAAACCAGAGAAGCGCATTACTGGAGCCGAAGCCGGCAGTGCCTCTGGCGGAAAGGGGCCACGAGCGGTCTGATCCAGCATGTCATCGAAATGCGGATCGACGACGATCAGGACGCGCTGTGGTTGCGGGTGCGGACCGCAGGCACAGGAGCGAACTGCCATGTGGGTTATCGAAGCTGTTTCTATCGGCGTGTCGATCTCCCTGCTGATGAAGTCGTTTCGGCGTCATCGGCTGAACTCGTCTTTTGCGAAACGCACAAAACCTTTGATCCGGCCGCTGTCTATGGCGACGCCCCGAACCCGACACAGCTTTGAAGGAAACACACCCATGGACAATAGACTCCCCGTCACCGTGCTGTCCGGCTTTCTGGGCGCGGGCAAGACGACCCTCCTCAATCATGTGCTGAATAACCGTCAGGGCTATAAGGTCGCGGTCATCGTAAATGACATGAGCGAGGTCAATATCGACGCCGATCTGGTGCGAGAGGGCGGCAGCAATCTGTCGCGCACCGATGAGAAGCTGGTCGAAATGACCAATGGCTGCATCTGCTGCACCCTGCGCGATGATCTTTTGCAGGAAGTACGGCGGCTCGCAGAGGAGCGGAAATTCGATTATCTGCTCATCGAATCCACGGGCATCGCAGAGCCATTGCCTGTCGCTGCGACGTTCGAGTTCCGTGACGAGAATGACGTCAGCCTCAGCGATATCGCACGGTTGGATACGATGGTGACGGTCGTAGACGCGGTCAATCTCCTGCGCGACTATTCCTCCAGCGACTTCCTTAAGGATCGGGGCGAAACAGCCGGGGAGGACGACGAGCGCGCACTGGTCGATCTGCTTGTCCAGCAGATCGAGTTTGCCGATGTCGTGGTCATCAACAAAGTCTCCACCGCCACGCCGGATCAGGTGGACGCGGCGCGGAAGATCATTCGTGCACTGAATGCGGACGCCGACATCATTGAGACCGATATGGGACGGGTTCCTGTTGAACGGATCCTGAATACCGGTCGCTTCGATTACGACAAGGCGCACCAGCATCCGTTGTGGTTCAAGGAACTTTACGGGTTTGCCAATCATGTTCCTGAAACGGACGAATATGGCATCCGCAATTTCGTCTACCGGGCGCGGCGTCCGTTCGAGCCCGCGAAATTCCAGGCCTTTCTTGACCGGAACTGGCCGGGTGTCGTGCGCGCCAAAGGTCATTTCTGGCTGGCAACGCGCCCGGACTGGGTAGGAGAAATGAGTCAGGCCGGAGCCCTTGTGCGGAGCGAAGCAATGGGGGTGTGGTGGGCCGCGATTCCGAAAAACCAGTGGCCGGACAGCGATCAGTGGCGGGATTTTGTTCTGGGGAACTGGGATTCCGTCTATGGCGACCGGCGGCAGGAAATCGTCTTCATCGGCACGGCGGAGATGGATGAAGCAGGACTGCGCCGGGACCTTGATGCCTGTCTTGTGCCGGATCTCGGAGATACCCCTTTCGAGCCGTCACGCTACGCACGCCTCTCCGATCCTTTTCCGGTCTGGCGCCGCCAGTCGGAAAGTCTTGAACCGGCCTGATCGAGCAATCACACGTCATTCCTGAGGACTATTTCCATGAAAACCCGAGCTGCTATTGCGTGGGAACCTAACATGCCGCTTGAGATCGATCTGGTTGATCTCGAAGGCCCGAAAGACGGTGAGGTTCTGGTTCGTATCGTGACCACGAGCCTGTGTCATACAGATATGTTCACCCTGTCAGGGCATGATCCGGAAGGACGCTTTCCGTGTATTCTCGGCCACGAAGGGGTGGGTATCGTCGAGGATGTGGGCAAAGGCGTGACCTCTGTTGCCCCGGGTGATCATGTCATTCCGCTCTATATTCCCGAAGACCCGAACTGCCCGATGATCCGCTCGGGCAAGACCAATCTCTGCTCAACCATCCGCGAGACACAGGCGCTCGGGCTGATGCCCGACGGCACCAGCCGTTTTTCATACAAGGGCCGCCAGATCTTTCATTACATGGGCACCAGCACGTTCAGCGAATACACCGTGCTGCCCGAAATTGCTGTGGCGAAGATCACCAAAGATGCCCCGCTTGCCAAAGCCAGCGTCATGGGGTGCGCCGTCCCGACAGGCATGGGCGCCGTGCGGAACGCCGCGAAGGTAGAAGCGGGCTCGACCGTGGCTGTCTTTGGTCTCGGCGCGATCGGTATGGCTGTTATTCAGGGTGCTGTCATGGCTGGCGCTTCCCGGATCATCGGCATCGACACCAATCCGGCGAAGTTTCTGCTGGCCCGAAATCTGGGTGCCACCGATCTTGTTAATCCGACCGATCATACCGATCCGATCCAGAAGGTGATCATCGAGATGACGGGCGGCGGAGTGGATTATTCCTTCGAGGCGATCGGTCGCGTCGATGTCATGCGCGCGGCCCTTGAGTGTTGCCATAAAGGCTGGGGTGAATGCACGGTCATCGGTGTTGCCGGGGCTGGCGAGGAGATCTCGACGCGGCCTTTCCAGTTGATCACGGGGCGCGTCTGGCGGGGCACGGCCTTTGGGGGTGTAAAAGGGCGTTCGCAGTTACCCGGTATGGTCGATGAATGGCTGGCAGGAAAATTCAGCGTCGACCCCTATATTACACACAACATGACGCATGACCGGATCAATACGGCGTTCGATCTTCTTCATCGGGGAGAGGCCATTCGCTCTGTCATGCACTATCAGCCGGGCGAAACGCTGTCGAATGACCTGCCTGGCGAAATTCTGGCCGATCTTTAAGGAGACGAAACGTGGCTATGCTGAGACCAAATCCGCGTGGTGATTTCCCCGTAGTTTCTGAAAGCGCCTTTGTCGACCCGACCGCGATCCTGTGCGGTCATGTGATTGTCGAGAACGATGTCTTCATCGGCCCCTATGCCGTTATTCGTGCCGATGAAGCCGATGAAAATGGCCATGTCGAGCCCATCCGGATCGGGAGTGGATCGAACATTCAGGATGGTGTTGTCATCCACTCGAAAGATGGTGCGGCCGTGACAATCGGATCGCGCACATCAATCGCCCATCGCTCGATCATTCACGGTCCCTGCACTGTTGGATACGAGGTATTCATCGGATTCAATTCCGTGATCTTCAACTGCACGGTCGAGCGTGGTTGTGTGGTGAGGCACAATTCTGTCGTCGAAGACTGCGTCTTGCCAATGGGTTTTTACATTCCGTCCACAACGACGATTCATTCGAATACGGATCTGCTGACGATCCCGCAGGTCACGCAGGATGCGACAGCATTTTCTGAAAGCGTCGCGGAGATGAACGTCAGTCTGGCGCGGTCCTATCGACGCATTGCTAACGAACTCTAGATGTCTTGGGGCAAAGGACGCGTTTGAGGCGGTGCTAATGTTCAAGATTCGGCTCATCTATACCTTGAGCAATTTATTCGATGAACAGACAGAATACGTGATTGAGCCGTCTATTATTCGTGAGGCTTTTGGGATTGGGGCTGTCGGGCTGCATGCCGGATGCTAAAACCACTAGGCTCAGGACCTATTAATTTATTGAACTGAGCGAGAGGTTGTGATTCACAGG
>NZ_JBDNXK010000105.1:0-10206 GCF_047721705.1 Acetobacter sp.
ACGTTAGAGCGATCGCTCTGAAAAAGTCAAGGAAACAACGATTTTTGGAGTGAAATGACTTTTTTATTAATAAAAAAATTAAAGTGTTTGATCGGATTTTTGTCCGATGATGCCCGTGAAAACGACAGCATATAATGAAATTGGTGGTCTTTTGAGGAAATTTGGCCCCTATGCGTTTAAAGATATTTGCTAACTGTGCGGGGGTGTGACGTTTTCGTGTGCTTTGGGTGAGACAGGATTCTGTGAGGAGAATTATTCTAACAATGTAGTTATTCTCACAGCTTTATGAATTTTAAAGCGCTCACGTGTCTCGCAGGCGTCGGCTGTATGTTGTTTTATTGCAACACGCAGATTGGAGAGTGTGCGGTAGCGGTCTGTGTATGTTGGTTTTCTTCCCAAACCATTGTACCGCCAGAACTATCGAGGCGAGAATGGTACAATGATAAAAAAACAAAAGCCCCTCCTCGACAGCAATATGCCTGTCTTGTGTCTATCGAGTCGCGCGCGGCGGTGGTCCGCGTTTTTTCTAGTCGCAGGCGTCCTTCAGAGCGCAGTGGTGACGTGCGCGTGGGCTCAGGCTGCGGCTGTCAGCGAAAAAGCACCGCAAACCGCGCCTGTTGTTTCCTTGGGAAAGGAAAAGCTGGGACCATATGCGGCGCCTGCTCACAAGGCGCCGAAACGGACGCCCATAAGTCCGGCGGAGCGTCTGGATGCGCTGTTCAATACGGAAAGTATATCCTCGATCTTGAATGATCGGGACGATGCTTTACGTCAGCGCGATCTTTCCGCTGGTTACTATGTGCCCGCACAGACTTTCGGTAATTTGGTGCCGCAGTTACAGCCGGGCCGTAAGTGGCTTCAGGATCGTGGCTTCAGTTTCCAGTTCGCTTACAAGAGCGAAAGTATCGCCAATCTTGGGGGCGGTCTGAGCAAAGGCATGTCCTATGCGCAGGAACTGACGCTCACGACCCGGTTTGATCTTGGCAAACTTGTCGGCTGGGACGGCTGGATCCTGCATGCCGTGATGATGGAACGTGCAGGCCGCGAAGTCAGTTACGATCATGTGGGTGAGCACCGTATCTTGCTGTCCGAAGTTTACAGCCTCTCCGGGCACATGGCGGCGCATCTCGCGGATATCTATCTTGAGAAAGCTCTTTTCCATAACAAGGTGAATATCAATATCGGGCGTCTGACGCTGACGCATACCTATGCCACGTCCGTGCTGCTCTGCACGTTCATGATCCAGTGTTCAGCCCCGGTGGCACTTAAATCCCAGCAGGGCTGGAGTGTTTATCCGAAAGCCTCGTGGGGCGGAACAATCCGTATTCGGCCGACACGTGATCTGACTCTGACGACGGGCGTATATGCAGCGGGTCCGCTGACCTCAAATCCGTCTGGCTGGGCATGGGGAAGTGAGCAGCAGACAGGCGTCATGCTGCCTATTGAACTGGGTTGGGAGCCTTTCTTCGGTCGTGACAAGTTGCCGGGCCATTACAAGATCGGTTTTGGTCATGACACCACGCGCTATGACGATATCATAGGCTCTGTTCCCACTGCGTCTCGTGGACTAGTGCAGAAAGATCGTCCGCGGGATACGTTCTACTTCGAAGCGGATCAGATGGTTTATCGCAAAGGTGGTGATCACCAGATGGCGGGTGGCTATCTTCTTGCGGGTTATATTCACAACACACCCGGTGTTTCCGTGTGGTCCGACCAGTTTTATGTCGGAGCGTCCCTGCTTGGCATCCTGCCCTACCGTCCGTTCGATCGTTTCGGTGTGATGTATTCCTACTATCAGATCAGCAATCGTCTCACATACGGTCAGAATTTGCGGCAGGCTGCGGGATTGTCGCTTGGGGAGTTTGTTACGGGTCCACAGACGCATGCCGCCACATTGGAAGCCTACTACGGTATTCCGGTCGTTCCGGGTCTCGTTCTGCAGCCCGTGTTTGAATACATGATGCGTCCAGGCGAAACATCGGTCATTCCGAACGCCATTCTTGGCGGTATCAAGGTTCTGGCAGCGCTGTAATTTGTCGTGCAGGGAGGGGTGGGTTTGACTTCCTGCTGTGAGCCATTACGAAAGCAGCTTCTCTTTTTGTGAAGATAACTGCTTCGTAATGGCCACTCCTCTTGCTGCTCTTGCAGCCGATTCCGCCGGTGATGTCGCTCATCTCATCGAAACGGCGCTTACGCCTGTTTTCATGCTTTCAGGCGTCGGCACACTGTTGAACCTGCTGAACACACGCTCGGCGCGTGTTGCGGACCAGATCGAAAAAGCTTCCGACCTCCTCGATACAGAGCAGGACAAGGAGGCCAAGCGCAAGCTGCGGCACCATCTGCGCCGCCTTACGCGTCGGATCATGGTTCTCGATATATCAATCATGTTCGGAGGGTTGGCGGGTGCCATGACCTGCGGCGCTGCGTTTGTGCTGTTTCTTGGTTCTGTGCGCGACGCGTCGATCGCGTTGTGGTTGGTCGCTCTCTTTGGGGCGGCTCTACTGAGCACTGTGGCCGCGCTGGCTGCCTTTCTTTGCGACTGTTTTTTCTCTTGGGATAATCTTAGGAAATCTGGACCGCTTCCAAAGAGCGTCAAGAAAAGATCACCGGAGAGTAGCGCCTCAACAACCGGTTGAGGCGCTCCGTTCAAGCGTTAGTCAAAACGCTTGCCGTTGACGATGACATAACCTGGAATGTCCCATTTCCGGCTGGTGCCGTGATGCGTCCAGTCAATACCCTGCCGACGTGGTGAGTCGTAATAATAGCGTCCGACGACATCAGCCATGTCGCCTTTTCTTACCCACGGCCACTCGTCTCCGGAAATTTCATCAAGATTGGAAACGATCCGTATGGACACGCCGTGTCCCACATCGACGTAAAAATAACCGTGCCAGCCACTGCGCGTGTGTTGCGCTTTTTCTGAAACAGCAACGACGTGTCCGCAGATATGAACGGGCACATCGCCTCGTGCCTCGCCATTCTCGAAATCCTGTTGCGCGGACAGAAAATTGCTGTTGTCACAGACGGAGGAAACGCTCCTTGCCCATATTGGCGAGGCGGTCAGTGTCATTAGCGCAAGGGCGGTGAAAAGCGTTTTTGAAGTTTTCTGCATCAGATTTCCGAAAGTTGTGACGAAGCAAAGCCATGGAGGCATGCGAAGCGCACGCCGTCAGACATGGAAAGTCGAGAAATATCGATCCACGGCGTCGCGCATGGCGCCAGCGACCATTGCACGATGGCCAGCCTGACGGAGAGCGACTTCGTCAGCGTGATTGGACATGAAGCCCATTTCGACCAGCACGGACGGGATGTCGGCAGCTTTCAGCACCACAAAGGCGGCATGGCGATGGGGATGTGAGAGTAGGGAGATGCGGGACTGGAAGGAGGAGACCACCTCATTGGCCAGATGCGCAGAGCCGCGGCGTGTTTCTTCCGTCACAAGACTGGCGAGAATCTGCTGCACGGCAGGCGATGTTGCATGAACATGCGGCCCACCGAAACTGTCTGCGCTGTTTTCTGTCTGAGCAAGTGATGCGGTCTGGGAGTCGGATGCTGCTCCGGAAAGAGTGTAAACGCTCGCCCCACGCACGGATGAGTCGTGAAGTGCATCTGCGTGCATGGAAATGAACAGCGATGCTTTGTGCGCCTGCGCCATCTCCACGCGCCCTTCGAGGGGAATGAAGCGATCACTGGCGCGGGTGAGGGCCACACGATAGCGCCCACTGGCCAGAAGCTGGCGGCGCAGTTCTTCCGCTGCTGCTTCGGCAACATGCTTTTCGTATGTGCCGGAATACCCGATGGCGCCGGGATCTTTTCCGCCGTGGCCGGGATCGAGCATGACAAGGGGGGGAGGGGGAGCGGCGTTTCGCAGGACGGCAGGGCTATGTAACTGGGAAGAATGAGTGTTGCTCTGCAATGAATGTGCTGCTGATTTCGCGGGCGTGGTGTGCGTATGCGAGGCTGCCATTGCTGCTGAAGGGAGCAGCGGCGAAAGACCAAGGGCTACAGTAACCCTGCGCCGGAAAAGATTTGCCGTTGGCAGGCTACCGTCAGTGCTGACAGCGGATGGTGTCGCGCTTTTGTGTGCCTGTTGCTGTTCGCATTTGCCGTCCTGCCTCATGTCGCACCCAGTTCGAAATCAGGCCTGATTTTGTCATGTTGTCGTTGGTGAGTCATTAATGAACGACAATTATGTCAGGAACTTGGAAGTGTGTTTGAAAGGGAACAGAACGCAGGTTCAGGGTGCTGTCCGAAGGTGCTCTCTTGCTTCTTGTCTTTCTTTAGGTCATGCTCTTCGAGTCGCAGACCTTTGTCTGTGAGGCTCCGAATCAAAGGAAGTCGTGCTGCTTGATATGTGGACGACAGGCCCATGACCGGATGCCGCAATTACGTTGAACGACACGGGTGAATGAGAGCAGGTCTGGACACAACGACAGGGCAGAAGAAAGGCAGCGGACGTATGTATCCGGTTTCTGCCCGCTGTCCGTTGTTGGAGAGCCGTCTCGCCAGCGTCCCCTTCCTCCAGCAGTCGTTTGCGGCCGTCACCCATAAACGAATTATCGATTTACCCGCAGCGCTTCCGCGCGGCGCCCGACCTGAAGCAGGTCGGAGGTGCCCCTCTGGACGAGCGCCGGGACACCGGAGTGTCTTTTTTTATGAGCAAGCGTATGCTTATCGACACGACTCACGCGGAAGAAACCCGCGTCGTCGTGATGGATGGAAACCGTCTACAGGATTATGATGTCGAGGCTGCCAACAGAAAGCAGCTGAAGGGCAATATATATCTTGCCAAAGTCATCCGCGTCGAACCAAGCCTGCAGGCCGCTTTTGTGGATTACGGCGGAAATCGGCATGGCTTTCTCGCTTTCAGCGAAATTCACCCCGATTATTACCAGATTCCCGTAGCTGATCGCGAAAAACTGCTGGCGATTCAGGAAGAAGAAGCGACGCTTGAAGAACAGCGCGCTGCGGCATCCGAAGAGGATGAAGCCCAGTCGACTGCGGAAAATTCCGAAGAGGCTGAGGGGGAAACAGAGGATTCCGCTGAGGATTCTCAGTCACCGGATTACGTCGGGGGCGAGACCGATACCGGTGAGGAAGCGCTGGTTCAGAAGCGTATGGCCCGCTTCCTGCGTAGCTATAAGATCCAGGAAGTTATCCGCCGTCGTCAGGTTCTGCTCGTGCAGGTCGTGAAAGAAGAGCGGGGGAACAAAGGCGCGGCGTTGACCACTTACGTCTCCCTAGCCGGGCGTTATTGTGTTCTGATGCCGAATGCCCTGCGGGGTGGTGGTGTTTCCCGCAAGATTACGTCGGTGGCAGATCGGAAGCGCCTGCGTGACATCATTGCGGATCTCCAGTTGCCTCGCGGCATGGCGATGATCGTTCGTACCGCTGGCGCACAGCGTCCGCGTCCGGAAGTGATGAAGGACTGCGAATATCTTCTCCATCTCTGGGATCAGATTCGCGAGCACACGCTGAATTCCGTCGCTCCCGCGCTGATCTACGAAGAGGCCAGCCTGGTAAAACGGGCAATCCGCGATGTTTACACCAGCGATATCGATGAGATTGTGGTGGATGGCGAGGCCGGCTGGCGTGCCGCCCGTGACTTTATGCGCATGCTGATGCCGCAGGGGGCACAGAAGGTTAAGCTGTGGCGTAAGGAGAACCAGCCTCTCTTCAGCCATTACCACGTTGAAGGGCAGCTTGACGCGATGCTGTCGCCGACCGTGCAGCTTCGTTCAGGTGGTTATCTTGTCATCAATCAGACGGAAGCTCTGGTTTCCATTGATGTAAACTCCGGGCGTGCGACCCGCGAACGCAACATTGAGGAAACGGCGGTCAAGACTAACCTTGAGGCCGCTGATGAGGTTGCCCGTCAGTTGCGCTTGCGTGATCTTGCCGGACTGATCGTCATCGATTTCATCGATATGGAATCCCGTCGCCATAATGCGCAGGTCGAGCGTCGCCTGAAAGACGCCCTGCGTCATGACCGGGCCCGTATTCAGGTCGGCGGAATTTCTCACTTTGGCCTGCTGGAGATGTCACGTCAGCGTCTCCGTCCGTCCGTTGCTGAATCCGCTTTCATGACCTGTCCGCACTGTCAGGGCACGGGCATTGTGCGTGGTATCGAAAGCTCGGCTCTGCACGTGCTGCGCGCGATAGAGGACGAGGGTGCCCAGCGTCGTGCCTCTGAAATCGCGGTTTATGTTGCTGGGGATATCGCGCTCTATATTCTCAACAACAAGCGCGACTGGCTGGATGCGATCGAAGCGCGTCACAAGATGCGGGTCATCTTTGTGGCTGATGCGTCATTGCCTGTGCCTGAAATCCGCATCGAGCGGAAACGTGCCCAGTCAGCCCGCTTCGATGCGCCTGAGCAGGCTGCCATTACAAGTGAGACGGCTGCGTTGCCGGCTGAGAATGGTACGGAGGAAACTGAGGCTTCCGGGCAGACGGTGCGGACAATCGCGATCAGCGATGCACCGCCTGCGGCTCGCGCGGATGAGCGTCCGAGCAATGGTGAGGAAGAGCGCGAGGAAGAAGGAGGTCGTCGTCGCCGTCGCCGTCGCCGTCGCCGTGGCCCCCGTGAAGAGGCAGTTTCAGAAAACGCTGCTTCTGATGTGGAAAAAGAAGGTGCCGCACCGGTTGCCAAAACTGAGCAGGAAGGTGGCGAGCAGGAAACTGCTTCTGAGAACGCAGAAAATCTGGTGCCGGGTCGGAATCGCACACGATTCTCGCGTCGCACGACGACGGAGAATACGCGTTCGGAAAGCCGGCCCGATAGCCGCCAGACCAGTCGCCCGCAGCAGCCTGTTCCACAGCAGCGCGAATGGCGTGGACCGACACCGGCTGATCCGTTCGGCGGTAGCTTCGACATCTTTGATATGATGGAGCAGGAGGAGTTCGATACCTCTAAGCCTGCGGTCGAAGAAAAGCCGGTTGCGGAAAAAGTGGTGGAGGAAGTCGCCGTTGTGGCCGAGCCACCAAAAGAACGGGCTCCACGCCGTCGCGATCGTGGCACACGTTCTGTTCCCCGTTCTGAAGAAATGGAGACCGTGACTGCTGTGGTTGAAGAGCAACCGCAGGTGGAAGCTGAAAGTGCTCCGTCAACAGAGGAAATCGTTGACGAGCCACGGAAAGCCCCCGCACGCGGTCGCCGGAGAAGCACGCGTAAGACGGCGACACAGCCTCAGGAAGCCAATGGGGTTGAGGAAGTCGAGAAGCAGGGGGTTGAGAATGATGAAAAAGGGGCCGATACCCGTCGCCCTGTCATCATGGTTGAACCGACTGTGATTGATGATGAAACGCCGGTGGCAAAGCCACGCACCGGCTGGTGGCGCCGCTAAAACACGTATGAGACGGGGATCCTTAGGGATCCCCGTCTCTGTCTCTTGCGGGTAACGCCGAGAGCGCCCATCTTTCCGTTTATGGCTTCCCGTTCACGATCCTCGCTTGAGGGCCACCCCGCTCTTTTGTTCCAGCCGGAGCAGTTGCCTCCGAAGGAAAAACGCTTCCGCATGGAAGTCGTTTCGGAATATGCACCCGCGGGTGACCAGCCGCAGGCAATCGCTCAGCTTACGGCTGGCGTGGAGGATGGTCTGCGGGATCAGGTGCTGTTGGGCGTGACGGGGTCCGGCAAAACCTTCACCATGGCCAAGGTAATTGAGGCTACCCAGAAACCGACACTTATTCTTGCACCAAACAAGACACTGGCAGCGCAACTTTATGGGGAAATGAAACAGTTTTTCCCCAATAATGCCGTTGAATATTTTGTCAGCTACTATGATTACTATCAGCCGGAGGCTTACGTTCCACGGTCTGATACGTATATTGAAAAAGATAGTCAGATCAACGAGCAGATTGACCGGATGCGCCATGCGGCGACACAGGCTCTGCTGGAACGGAATGACGTCATCATCGTGGCGTCCGTATCCTGTATTTATGGTATCGGGTCGGTTGAAACCTATTCCCGCATGGTTGTGCGACTGGAAGTCGGTGGAGAAATAGACCGGGACCGGCTCATAAAGGCGCTTGTGGAACTGCAATATCGGCGGAATGATGCTGCCTTTGCGCGAGGTGCCTTTCGGGTGCGCGGGGAGAGCATCGATATCTTCCCATCGCAGAACGAAGATCGTGCCTGGCGGGTATCGTTATTCGGTGATGAAATCGATCAGATCATTGAGTTCGATCCGTTGACCGGAGAAAAGACAGCGGATCTTCAGGAGGTCAGTCTTTACGCCAACAGCCATTATGTGACGCCGCGCCCGACGCTCAATCAGGCCATTATCAGCATCAAGCAGGAATTGAAGCAGCAGCTCGACAAGTTTGTGGCGGAAGGCAAATTGCTGGAGGCGGAGCGTCTCCAGCAGCGGACGACTTTCGATCTGGAGATGATGGAAACCACCGGCGTTTGCAAAGGTATTGAGAACTATTCCCGCTATCTTTCCGGTCGCAAGGCGGGAGAGCCGCCGCCGACATTGTTCGAATACTTGCCGGCGGATGCGCTTCTTATTGTCGATGAGAGTCATGTCACCGTGCCGCAGATCGGGGGTATGGAACGGGGAGACCATGCGCGCAAATCTGTTCTTGCCGAGTTCGGGTTTCGTCTTCCATCCTGCCTCGACAACAGGCCGCTGAAATTTGGTGAATGGGATGCTTATCGCCCCCAGACACTGTTTGTCAGCGCCACGCCTGGACCATGGGAAATCGAGCGTACAGACGGTGTGTTCAGTGAACAGGTGATTCGCCCGACCGGCCTGATCGATCCGATTACCGAGGTTCGCCCCGTTGAACGGCAGGTCGATGATCTGCTTGCCGAGTGCCGTACAACGATCGCCAAGGGTGGTCGTGTGCTTGTCACGGTGCTGACCAAGCGGATGGCGGAAGATCTGACAGAATATCTGGATGAAGCCGGGATCAAGATTCGCTATCTTCACTCTGACGTCGATACGTTGGAGCGGATTGAGATCATTCGGGATCTTCGTCTGGGTGCTTTTGATGTGCTGGTGGGAATCAACCTTCTGCGAGAGGGGCTGGATATTCCTGAGTGCTCTCTTGTCGCTATTCTTGATGCCGATAAGGAAGGTTTCCTGCGTTCACGGACTTCGCTGATCCAGACGATCGGTCGTGCGGCCCGGAATGTCGAAGGGCGTGTGCTGCTTTATGCAGATAAAATGACCGATAGCCTGCGTTACGCCATAGAAGAAACAGCGCGGAGACGTGAAAAGCAGACGGAGTGGAACGAGCAGCATGGCATCACGCCGCAGAGTGTGAGCAAGCAGATCGGCACGATCATCAATTCTGTATTTGAGCAGGATTATGTGACCGTCACGCCGACAGAAGGCGCTGAAGCTGACGAATTTGTCGGCAAGAATCTCGATGAGACGATCGCTGAGCTGGAAAAAAGGATGAGAGCGGCTGCGGCTGATCTCGAATTTGAAACTGCGGCCCGCATTCGTGACGAGGTCAAGCGCTTGGAAGCTTTGCAGCTTGGGCTGGAACCACCACCAGCCCCATCAAAGCAGATAAAAGGTAAGAAAAAAGACAAGGGGCCGGTGCCACTTGGACCGGGGGGCGGTGGCTATGATCCCGCAAAGACGAAAAAACGAGGCGGAGCTCGAAAGAGAACCTGATGTGGCTTTTAATGGGGAATGCAGAGATAGCTTTCCCATTCGAGGCAGTTGGAAGAGTTCATGGCGACTTCTGTGGTAGGCGAGGCGCACATATACCCTTGCTGTGTCTGAATCATAAAACCGGCATTTTGCCTGTAAAGTTTCTTGGTGTGCACATGAGAAGGATCAAAAGGAAGAAGCTGGAGTGCATTTTCTTCTTGTAGCACGCAGCTCAATACAAGATTCTCATTTTCTTGTGTCAAATACAGAAGTTGGCCATGTAAAGAAATACAAAGATAATTTTCTGGTGAACGTAGAACGGGATGCGCAGCTTTGTCTGAAACAAAGGGGTCTTGGCATGTCACATTTTTATTTTGGATGTCGTAGGATAATATTGTCCCATGAAATGTCATAATTCTTTTCAAGGCCATCTCTTTTGGACGAATTGCAGGGACGATAGGGTGATGAGCCCCTGTGGCAATAAGCATAGCAATTCGCTGTGTGAAGTTCTGTGCAATATTTTCGTAATGACTCCAGTAGAGTGACGAAAGTATTTTTCTTAGTTCCAGTATTATTTGTGGTTTTTGTTTTAAAC
>NZ_JBDNXK010000106.1:0-10025 GCF_047721705.1 Acetobacter sp.
ACATTGCGCTGTTAATAATAGTATTGGTTGGCTGAGATGAAGTCTACAATCAGAAACAAGAAAGCCGTCCGAATATAACCGGACGGCTTTCTGCGTGTAACAACCTGAGAGGACTGTCAGGCAAATGTGTCGAGACTTCCGTCATCAGAAGATGCACTGCTGGAAGAAGCCTTTTCAGTTGTTTCGGACACAACATTTCCACTGGCGTCCTTGACGATAATGGTGATGCTGCCATCAGCATTCACCGTTTCCGTCGTTGTATCAGCCGAGGATGATGAAGACGTCGAAGACGTGCTGCTGGTTGAAGATGTTGAGTCCGCGCTGAACAGACTCGAGACGGATGAAGCTCCGGAAATAGAGCCGATTGATCCCGACATAAGCTGTGCTCCCTATTGTTGGGCACACATATTTTGAGGCGCGAATACTTAATCAGGCGTGAACCGCCACGTAACGAATAGAAACGCTAAGTGACGGTTCATCGTGTTGATCAGGCCAGACAGGCCTGTTCATTGATCTGTCGAATTAGCGTATCCACGACTGATGGATCGGCAAGAGAGGACAGATCGCCTAGACTGTCCGTTTCATTGGAAGCGATCTTCCGCAGTAGCCGCCGGACAATCTTGCCCGAACGCGTCTTGGGCAGTTCGTCGACCAGATAGATCTTTTCGGGAGCCGCATATCGGCCTACGCGCTCGCTAATGGTCTTCGCCAGATGGGCTTCAGACGGCGCGACCTTGTTACTGCGGGCCACGGCGAACACGACAATTCCCTGTCCTTTCAGGTCATGGTTGATCCCGACAGCGGCGGCTTCCGCTACGGAATGATCGGTTGCCACGGCATCCTCGATCTCAGCCGTTCCGATACGATGCCCGGAAACATTGATCACATCGTCCATGCGTCCCGTAATCATCAGATAGCCCGCTGCATCCCGACGAGCGCCGTCACCCGAGAAATATTTCCCTGTGCTGAAGGTGAAATACGTCTCACGGAACCGTTTGTGATCACCCCATATGGTGCGGGCCTGACCGGGCCAGGATGTATTGAAACACAATGGCCCCTCAGCCTCGCCATTGCCGGGAATTGCCTCACCTTTTTCATTGGTGATGGTGGGATAGATGCCGGGAATGCCCGTGGTTGCCCAACCGGGCTTCAGCGGCTGGGCGCCCGCAATGGCGCTGAGCATCGGTCCGGCGGTTTCGGTCTGCCACCACATGTCCAGAACCGGGCAGCGCTTCTGCCCGATGACTTCGTAATACCAGAGCCACGCATCCGGGCTGATCGGTTCGCCAGCAGAAGCAAGGCGGCGGAGCGAGGCGAGGGAGTATTGACGAGGCAGGTCTTCTCCATCCCGCATCAGGGCACGGATGGCGGTGGGAGCCGTGAAGAAACTGGATACGTTGAAACGGTCAATGATTTCCCACCAGCGACCAGCTTGAGGCCAGCTCATCAGGCCTTCGAACAGGAGTGTGGTCGTGCCGTTGGCGAGTGGTCCATAGACGACAAAGGTATGGCCGGTGATCCATGCGACGTCAGCGGTGCACCAATGTGTCGTGCCCGGTTCGGCGGGAAAAGTGAGGTCCACCGTATAGGCCGCCCACACGAGATACCCCCCGGTGGTATGGGCAATCGCTTTCGGTTTGCCAGTGCTGCCGGACGTGTAGAGCAGGAAGAACAGGTCTTCCGCATTCATGATCTCCGGCTCACACACATCCGATTGAGGCGTTATCAGGGTCTGGTAGTCATGATCACGTCCCGGAGTCATGGGCACGTCCGTATCGCTGACATTCACGACGATGACGTTTTTTACCGAACCAATGGAGCCGGTGTGCTTGAGCGCTGCGTCAATAGTGGTCTTGTGCGGAATGGTCTTCGCGCCACGTTTTGCGGCATCGCAGGTGATGACCGCGACCGCACCGGAGTCGATCAGACGTTCGCCGATCCCTTCGGGAGAAAAACCGCCGAAAAGCACCACATGCACCGCGCCAATGCGTGCGCAGGCCAGCATGCAGGCCACGACTTCAACCGTCATGGGCAGATGAATGGCAACCCGATCGCCCCGTTTGATACCAAGGCTTTTCAGGGCGTTGGCGACCCGGCAGACCTCGGAATGTAACTGGCGAAACGTGACTTCGCGCGACACGCCCGGATCATTGCCCTGCCAGATCACTGCAACCTGATCGCCCCGGTCACGCAAATGACGGTCAAGGCAGTTGACGGAAACATTGAGCTGACCATCCTCATACCACCGGATGTCCACATCGCCTTCGAATGTCGAGCGGTTGCCGACTGTGGGAAACTTCGTCCAGTCGAGACGTTGGGCCTGTTCCAGCCAGAAACTGTCCGGATCAGCGTCAACTTCCCTCCGCATGGTGTCGATCTGCGCCGCAGTGGCCGGGTCGACCTTGTCAATTCCCCAAATGGCTGTGTCTGGCTGGATCGTTGTGGACACCGGCATTTCTCCTGAATTGGTGTCGGGCGACCAGAGGATCGCCCGTGATATTATGGCCTGTGCTGGCGTTCTTGTTGTTGTCAGGTCGTTCCGGCTCGGGGCGGAACTCAGTGGTCCACAGTTGGGAGGACCGTTTCCACAATACTGCGGTCAAGAGACTCATATTCGTGGTAGCGAAGTGTTTTGTAGAGTTCTTCCCGCGTCTGCATGCGTGGCAGCATTGCTTCGGTGCTGTCGTCGCGTTGCAGCGTTTCATACAGGTCGGCCTGAGCCTTGTTGGCCACGCGCAGCGAACTCACTGGCCAGATGATCATGCTGTAACCCATTTCCTCGAACTCTTTTGCCGTGAAGAACGGTGTGCGTCCGAATTCGGTCATGTTCGCCAGCAGTTTCACGCCTGGCATGCGTCTGGCGAACTCACGGAACATGTCTGCGGTCGTCAGGGCTTCAGGGAATATCGCATCGGCACCGGCGTCAATATATTTCTGCGCACGGCCGACAGCGCCATCAATGCCTTCGCTGGCGGCGGCGTCTGTCCGCGCCACAATGACGATGTCACGTGCTGCACGGCGGGCAGCGTCGACTTTCATCGTCATCTCGTTGACGGAGGCGAGCTTCTTGTCATTCAGATGACCGCACTTCTTCGGCAGAAGCTGGTCTTCCAGATGAACGGCTCCGGCACCGGCTTCCTCGAACGTCCGAACCATGTTCATCACGTTCAGCGTTTCGCCGTATCCAGTGTCTCCATCGACAAGAAGCGGCAGACCGGATGACCGCACGATCTGCCGGATGAAGAATTCCACCTGATCGATCGTGATGATGCCAAGGTCAGGCAGTCCCATGCTGGCTGTCATCGCCGCACCGGAAAGATAGAGAGCATCAAAGCCCGCATCCTTCGCCTGGAGCGCCGCCTGTCCATTATGCGCTCCCGGAAGTCGGAGAATGCCCGGAGAACTCAGCAGTTTACGGAAGCGGACACCGGCCGACTCTTTCGGGTTTTCGGAACCCACAAGATAAGTCATGCTGCTTTCTCCAGATTGCTTCTCTGATGGATGTGCACGAAATCCCGGTCTTCAGGGCCGACATATTCAGCCGACGGCCGAATGATCTTGCCGTTCTCACGCTGTTCGATGACATGCGCGCTCCACCCGGCAGAGCGGGCGATGACGAAAATTGGCGTGAACATCGCGGTCGGGATGCGCATCATGTTGTAAGAAACGGCGCTGAACCAATCGAGATTGGGGAACATCTTCTTGGTTTCGGCCATCACGGTCTCGATCCGTTCGGCCACGTTGTAAAGCCGCATCGAGCCGTTCTTGCGCGACAGATCGTAAGCTGTGCGCTTGATGATCTCATTGCGGGGGTCAGCGATTGTATAAACCGGGTGCCCGAAGCCGATGACCACTTCACGGTTTTCGATGCGCTTGCGAATGTCGGCTTCTGCCGCATCCGGCGAAAGGTAACGCTGCTGGATTTCGAGAGCGACCTCGTTCGCGCCACCATGTTTCGGGCCACGCAGGGCGCCGATGCCCCCGCATAGAGCCGAATACATGTCGGACCCGGTGCCTGCGATGACGCGGCAGGTGAATGTCGATGCGTTGAACTCATGCTCCGCGTAGAGAATGAGCGAGACATGCATCGCTTTCACCCAGTCCGCCGAAGGCTGCTTGCCGTGCAGGAGATGCAGGAAGTGACCGCCAACACTGTCATCATCCGTCTCGACTTCGATCCGGCGTCCATTGGTGGCGTAATGATACCAGTAGAGCAGGATCGAGCCGAGCGAGGCGACGCAACGATCAGCGATCTCCCGTGCCCCGACAGGGTTCTGGTCGCGTCGTTCCGGCAGCACGCAGCCGAGCGTGGAGAGACCGGTGCGCATGACATCCATCGGGTGCGTGGCAGCTGGAATCTGTTCCAGCACACGCTTCACCTGCTCCGGCAACCCACGCATGGAACGCAGATATTCCTTGTATTCCGCCAGTTCAGCCGGATCGGGCAGGTGGCCGTGAATGAGGAGGTGAGCCACCTCCTCATATTCACAATGCTCCGCGAGATCCTTGATGTCGTAACCACGGTAATGCAGGTCGTTGCCGCTGTGGCCGACGGTGCAGAGCGCCGTCGTGCCTGCGGTCACACCGGACAGGGCGACCGATTTTTTGGGACGTTTGTCCTGAGAGGTTTGCGTCATGTCTGCAGCTCCTCTTTCTTGGTTGCTTCCTTGCGAACTGTCTGAACCGGACTGCGGTCCTGCGTCGTCTGCTGTCCGAAGCCGAAAATGCCTGTGCGGTGGTTGGTTTTGAGTTCACCCGTCGGAAGGATGATTTCCAGTTCGCAAAGCTCTTTCGCGGATAGCTCCGGCAGGCGCTGGGCGACTTCAAGGAACCGGTCAGTTTCCTGCAGCGTGATGATGCCGTCAGTCAGCGTGCGGAACTTTTTGATATAGTCCGGACGCGTCCACGGTGTGGCCCCGAGCGGATGCGCATTGGCGACCGCCAGTTCATCGGAGATGACGGACCCATCATTCATCGTGATGGTGATGCGCCCACCGAAAGCTTTCACGTTCGGATCGATGGAGTGGTAGCGCTCCGTCCATTCCGGACGCTCGATCGTGTGAATCTTCTGCCACAGACGCACAGTATCGGCGCGGTTGGCGCGTTCCGGCGAATAGGAGTGGACGTGGTGCCACGAGCCATCCTGCAGGGCGACCGCGACGATATACATGATCGAATGATCGAGCGTTTCGCGCGAGGCTTTCGGCTCGAATTTCTGCGGATCGTTCGAGCCGGTGCCGATCACGTAATGCGTGTGATGGCTGGTCTCGATCAGAACATCCTTCACGTCGTCCCAGTTCTTCACCTGTTTGCCCAGCTTGAAGGCAAGGTCGATGAGGGCCTGACTCTGATACTCGGCGGAGTGTTCTTTCGTGTAGCTGTCGAGGATCGCTCGCTTGGCTTCACCCTGTTCCGGCAAACGGACGATATATTGCGCATCCTTGCCGTCCAGCATCCACGCGATAAACCCGTCCTCGCCCTCATAGATCGGGCTTGGAGACGTCTCGCCCAGCATGGCGCGATCGACGGATTCAACCGCCATCTTGCCCGCATGGGACGGCGCATAGGCTTTCCAGGAGGAAATCTCGCCCTTGCGGCTCTGGCGCGTGGCGGTGGTCACGTGCAGCGCGTGCTGGATCGACTGATAGATCGTCTCCGTCGGCAGACCGAGCAGGGTGCCGATGCCAGCCGCTACGGACGGACCAAGATGCGCCACATGGTCGATCTTGTGCTTGTGCAGGCAGATGCCGCGCACAAGGTCGATCTGGATTTCGTAGCCCGTGGCGATGCCGCGGATCAGATCCTTGCCGGAACGCTGACACTGCTGCGCCACAGCGAGGATACCGGGAATATTGTCACCGGGATGCGAATATTCAGCCGCCAGAAACGTGTCATGGAAGTCGAGTTCGCGGACGGCGGTCCCGTTGGCCCAGGCGGCCCACTCGGCGTGGACACGAACGTCCGGCCCACAGCCGAAAACGGTCGCGCCACCCGGACGCTGATGAGCCAGCGCCTCAGTCCGTGCGCTCATGACGGAGTGGCGATTGACCGACGCGATGGCAACCGACGCGTTATCGATGACGCGGTTGATGATCATCTCGGTGACGGGGGCTTCGATTTCCACCGGATCGGCCGCCACTTCGGCGATATGCCATGCGAGCTGCTTCTCGCGGGGCAGGCGGTCTTTCTCGGGATGAACCTTGATGTCGTAGGTGTGCATGGCAACCTCGTTGACTGAAACAAGACCGAGTATGGTGAAGTTGCAAAATTCGGCTATAGTGAACGAGGTGAATTGAGGCCATCTGCCAGCCGGTTTTTGCGAAGGGTGCGAAGATGACGAAACGGGCAAACAAAGTCTTCGCCGGATCACGGATTCGGGAGTTGCGTGGTAGAATCAGAAAAACACAGCAGGATCTTGCCCGCGATCTTGGGTTGTCCCCGAGCTATCTCAACCAGATCGAAAACGACCAGCGCCCCGTTCCACCACCTCTTATGTTAAAACTTTGCAGTCTGTTCGGTGTGTCTGCGGCGTATTTCGGGGACAGTGACGAAATCCGGCAGATTCAGGCGTTGCGTGAAATTCTGGGCGATCCTCTTTTCAAGTCCGCCTCCCTGCGACCAGCCGAACTTCAGGCAGCCGTGCGCTCCGCTCCGGGGCTGGCTGATCGTTTCGCGACACTCTATCGCGCTTATCGCGGGCTCAGTCGCGAGCATGTAGCGGCAGACCGGATGCCTTCTGGCGCGATTGAGGGCCTGTCGGGACCGCAGATCGACACCGCCGGCGCACGGGTGGCTGATGGCACTGAACGCATGCCGATGATTTCTCCCTATGAAGCCGTTGGAGACTGGGTTCAGCGGGAGCGGAACTATTTCGACGAAATTGATCGTGCTGCCGAAGATCTTTACGAAACGGCGGCGTTTTCGGAAGGCATTCTGGCAGCCAACCTGTCGCGTTATCTGCGCGATCATCTGGGCGTCCGTATTGTGACGGATGAATCGCTGGGCAGCCGCGCCATGCTGTGGCGTTTCGATAAGCGTGGGCGGCGGTTGCTGCTGGCCGATGGCGTGCCTTCCGAAAGCAGTGTATTCTGCATGGCGCAGGTTGTGGGGCGATTGAGTTACGGACGCCTGCTGGACCGGGCGGTCAAGCGCTCTGGCCTTGCGACGCCCGATGCCCGCGATCTGGCGCATGTGGGAATGAGCAATTACTTCGCCGGGGCGTTGTTGTTGCCCTACACGCGTTTCCGTCAGGCCGCGCGCACGAAACAGCACGATCTCGATCAGTTGCAGCGTCAGTTTGGAGTGAGTTTCGAGCAGGTCTGTCACCGGCTTTCCACGTTGCAGAGGCCGGGGCATGAAGGAATTCCATTTTATTTCATTAAAACGGATATTGCTGGAAATATTCTGAAAAGTTACAGCGCGACACGATTTAGTCTCCCACGCTTCGGGGGGCTCTGTTCGCTGTGGAACGTATTCCGCGCTTTCTCCACGCCGGGCGAATTGCAGGTGCAGGTTTCGCGTACGACAGACGATGCAGTGTTTCTGAATGTGGCGCGAACAGTCGGTCATGTGGGAACCTCGTATTTCGATCGTCCCCGTCGTGTCGCCGTGGTTTTAGGATGTTCGATCGCTCATGCGCCTGAACTTGTTTACGCGGCAGGGCTCGACCTTTCAGATGATCGCACCACAATCCCCATCGGTCCCGGTTGTCGTGCCTGCATCCGTACGGATTGCCGTCATCGTGCGGTACCTGCAGCAGGTTTCCAGATCGATGCCGGAGGAGAGGAGAGGGGAGTCGTTCCGTATCACATGGTTCCGCAAGGAGAGCATTGAGTTTTCATAACTCTTTGTTATCAAGCGCCATGTTTCAGATCAGATTGATTGCTTTTGTCGCACTGGCGCTTTTTTCCGTTCCTGCATGGGCTGACTGTGCCGGGCATTATACTGGAGGCACGGAGCCCTCTTCGAAAGTTGCGTTGATAAAGCTTTGTTCGTTCAGTTATGCGGTCGGGTATTCTCCGACAGATCGTGAAGCATTGTGGAGTGCCGAGCATCTGACCTCGGCGAACATTCAGAGCGCTCAACGCTTGCAGGGACGGGGGCATTTTCAGGAAGATCTCCGCCTTCCTTACGGGCAGCGTTCGGAACCCTATGATTACAAGCGGTCCGGCTGGTCTCGTGGCCACTTGGCGCCTTCCGGCGATGCTCCCAACCGTGCAGCCCGCGAGGAAACGTTTCTTTTCTCCAACATGGTGCCGCAAGCCGCGAAACTCAATTCGGGGGCGTGGAACCATCTGGAAGCCAATGTGAGAAGTCTGGCGTTCCATCAGGGCGATATTTACGTTGTAACAGGACCGGGCTTTCGTGAATCACTGGGCACAATCGGTCCCGATCATGTCCGCGTGCCATCCTCTCTGTGGAAGGCGGTCTATGTGCCGCAAATGAAAACGGTTGCCGTCGTTGTTTGTAAGAACACCACGCCATATCGCTGCAATACGGTCGGACTGGACTCTCTGGAGCGCGTGACAGGCATCGATCCATTTCCTGCCCTGTCGCCTGAAGAGAAAAGCAGGAACACAAAACTTGAGAAAACTCTTGTCAGATAAAGGCGCTTACCGACGCTTCTTGTGACGCCGTTTTTTCAGAAGCAGACGGACAGCGCCATGATTTGCAGCGTGGCTGTGGGTCACCGCAAGAACCATGCCACGCAGATCATCGCGATCCAGCCAGAAGGGAAGTTCCCGCTTGAGAACCCCGCCTTCAGGGCCGGAACCCAGACCTGTGACGATCTCGACACAACGGATATCCGCGCGATAGGCGGCGGAAAGAAATTCGTAGAGGCGCAGAAAGGCTGCTTGCGCCGTCATACCGTGCAGGTCGAGCTTCCGTTCGGGCAGGGTGTGTCCACGGGAAAGACGGTTCCAGCTTCCTGTATCCAGTCCAGCCTGACGGGTGCCGATAGGGGCCGGATGCACAGTATGTTTTTTCCGCGAAATCTTCCCGCGCAAATGTGCCGCAACAGCCAGTTCTCCGGGTGTCATGAAGGCCATGGAGCGCGTCTGATGCAGAAGCAGGGATTGCGCCGGGTAGGTGGCAGGGTCTGATGGAGGGGCTGGCGTTACTTCCTTGAGGCTTTCTGCGTTTTGCCGTGCAGCCTGCCCAGCTTCTTTATGACGGGGGGAGGAGAGGGGCACTGTTGGCTGTCCCGACCGGGCAAGCGGCGTCACGCCCCGGACGAAATTCGACCAGAGCGTTCGTTCCTCGTCATTGATTCCCCGTCGTCGGCGCACCGTCAGGCTCCCGATATTCATGTCCGTTCCTTCATACATTGCTTGCCGACAGAGGGGCTGCAAGCTGCAATTCTCCCACGGAGAAAGGTTTGCCCGGAAATGAAGTGAAAATGTCATCCCGTTAGACGAGATTCCCCCTTACACTCCTGCCCCTGACGTGTCATGGCTGCGCTGGTGCAGCAAGGAAAGGGCACAGCATGAACGACGACGAGGAAGTCATTGTCGGTTTTCTGATCCAGCGCGAGGCGGAGAACGGCGAGCTCTCCTTCTGGGATCCGGAAAACGAATGGGTTGACGATCCCAACGAAGCCACGCTGTACGAAGATGAAGAACTGGCTGAAAAAACGGCAGAGACGCTTCAGGCAGCAGACGAGGCTTCTGAAATCACAGTCGCAGTTGTCATCGAAGATGATGGCGAAGACGACGAGGATGAAGAAGAAGCCTGAGATAGAGGCAATCTGCTGGGCCATAAGGTCCAGCAGATGGTTATCCTCGGGCTCCAGCATCATTTTTTCAGGCAGACGGAAACCCGTTCTGGCCTGACCAGCAGTCTACGCTTTCGAAGCGCATTCTAGCTATAAGTGGCGCCTGTGGTGCGCCTGCTTCCGATCATAATTTCACACATGAAAAACGCGAAGAATGACTTCTCCGCGTTTCCGGTAGTCTTGTGCAAAGGTCAGTATCTGGAGCGCGATCCGCCGGGACCATCGCCCCAGTTGCCGCCAGGACCGGTTG
>NZ_JBDNXK010000107.1:0-9725 GCF_047721705.1 Acetobacter sp.
ATCTCGCAATACGCTCTTATCGAACCATTCTTTTTTGAATTTTCTATTATATTTTCAATAGTTATAAGATCATAATCTTCCAGAACGACACCGATTTTCAGTCATAAAGCACAGAAACTCACAGCTTCCCGATCTCTCGACAGATCTGCAGCAGCCCTGCCATCCTCTGCTGCAGCACGGCGCCAAGCACTATCACCCCCTCCAGAAGCCTCGCGCCCTCGCTGTCAGCCTTCAGGCTTTCCAGCCGCCCGCGCAGCAGGGCATGCTCGATCTCGATCAGACGCAGCACGTCGTGCAGTCCGGCATGGAGGTCCTTGAGACCGGGAGCGTGTGCGGGCGGTGGCAGGAGCGGATCTTCAGGCATGATAATCCCTTCGACAGAACGCCGTTTCTGTGCGAGGATCTGACCATGACGAGTGACGGGTCCCGCAACATTTCGATTCACAGAACTACGCTTTTCCGACTTACATATCAAGCGGAAATCCGTATAGCGTCCTCATTTTGTGATGAGGACAACAGGCGTGGCCCGCAAACGCAGACAGAAGCGCAAGCTCATGGATGAACAGATCCGCCTGATGCGCGAGCGTGGCGAGCGTCTCCGTGAAGCCGCCCAGAGCATCGGCATCACCCACGCCGCAAAAGCGGCCGGCGTCCCCTATACAACCCTGCGGGATTATATGAACGGTGGCGAGATGAAGTTCTCCGCCATCGCTTCACTGGCCCGCGTCTGTGGCGTCTCCCTGGACTGGCTGGCCTTTGGCAACGGTGCCGGCCCCGGAACCGACAGTCCGGACGGAACGGCCAGCACCACTCGACAGATCGTCATCCCCTGGCACGACAATCACGAGGAGGGCCTGCGGATCGGTCGTGACTGGCTGCAGAGCGCCATCCCCCGGGATCTCTCAGCCCTCTACCTGATGACCAGCGAGGGCGATGCGATGGAGCCCACGCTAGCCTCGGGCGATCTGGTGATCGTCGACCGCAGCGTGACAAGCGTCACGGCCAGCGCCCTCTACGCGCTGGAAAGCAGCGGCACGCTGATGATCCGTCGCCTCGATCCCCGTCTGGGTGGTGGTGTGCGGGTTATAGCCGACAACCACCGCTACCCGCCGCAGGATGTCGAGGAGGACCATCTGGACTGCTTCCGGCTGCTGGGTGAAGTTGTGTGGACCGGCGGCGTGCCCCGGACGTAACGACCCGGCCGAAAACGACCGGCGAAGAGCCGACATTGAAGAAATACGATATTCCGTATTGACGACAGGCGATATCTCGTAAATTATCCCTCCCATCAGGCACGCAGGGGCAGCGCTTTCCGCCCTTCTGCCATCGGGAGGTCATGATGGTGTCTCTGTCAGTTTTCGATCACACACCCTGTCGGATCGCGTCGTTCAGCGTGTTTTCTGTCCCTTATGGCGCAGGAGCATCCTGACATGCTGCTTGTGACAGCCCTTGTCTTCGGGGTCGTGGTGGGCGGGATCATCCTGCTGGTGTACCTGAATAAATTCGGCGACTGGCTCATAACGAGTGATGTCCTCTCTCCGAGCCTCATCATGATCTGCACCTATCTGGCGTGCATGTTTCTGTTCCACCGTCATGACTGACCGGGAGAGCACGATGCCCCTCAATGACACCATTCTGCAGCCCGGTGAGAGCGGCGTCGATAAAAAGGCTGCCCGCCTTGCCGCCTATGAAGAAGAATATGGCGCGGAAGAAGCTGCAAACCGCAAGGAACTTCGTGACAGGACGTTGTTCTGTGCCTGTGTCTGCGTCATCTGCGGGATCGTCATATCGATCCCCTTTCATCCGATCATCGTGTTCTGTTTCGGGCTTGCCGCGTGGGTCTATCCCCGCAGGCCGATGCTGGAAAAATGCAGGACTGCAGAAGAACGGCGAAAGTTCTACGGGCTCGACTAAACAGGTCCGATTCAGAAACAACTTTTACTGACGAAATCAAATAAATCCGCCTGAATACAGTCGGTAAGACAGACACACACCCAACTGCCTCCAATATCTGGCCTTTCCATCATCTCACAACAAAGGAAAATACCTCCATGTCCTCACGCTCGCTCAAGATGCTCGGCGGTGCTGTTTCCCTGACAGCCATGATCCTGCTGTCCGGCTGCGCCACGGAAGGCAACGAAAGCCTCAAGAACGAAACAGTGACCTCCATCGACCAGAAGATTCAGGATGGTGTCACGACAAAGGCCCAGATCCGGGCTCAGTTCGGCGATCCCCGTGAAAGCTCGTTTACCGACAGCGGCCACGAACAGTGGCGCTACTCCTTCACCAACGCCTCATCGGACGCGGCGAACTTCATTCCGCTGTATGGCGATCTTCATCAGGGGACGCATGGCACCGAGAAAACCCTGACCGTTCTCTTTAACGGTGACGTCGTCTGGCATCACACCATGAATGCCTCGACGGTCAAAACCGGAAGCGGCGTCTTCTGAGCCCGCATCCGGCCTCCCGGATGCCGGGTGACATCTGCTTTCCCCATGAAACGGACTTCCTTCATGAAACCTTTCCTGTCCCTATCGCTGTTCTCTGCCCTGTCGCTGCTCACTGTTTCTGCTCACGCTCAGGCGGCCAGTCAGAGCGACAGACAGATGATTGCGCACGCTCACTGGCTCAACGCGGAACAGGCCCGACCAGCCACAGCCTCGGATACCGCCACCCTGCAAGCTGTCCCCGACCTCACGAAAACAGCCGGACAGTATCACGATCTATGCGGGACACGCGTGACACCCAAAATCCTGCCTCTCGATGTCGGCGGTAATCCCGGCATCCTCACGGCGGTCATCGAAGAAGATCCGGCCTGCTTCGGGGGTGATGGTGCCCGCTACACCCTGCTCGACAGAACGCGTCATGTCGTGTGGCAGAACTCCGCTGCCGCCATTGCCATTCTGGAAAGCCGTCATGACGGTGTTCACGATCTGAGTTTCGGTGGACCGGGTCCAAAGACACCTGTTTGGAGCTGGTCGACAGCCAGACACGCCTATCAGTTACGCGTCGTCATCGAAACCGAATAAAAAGAACCCGCCATGAACAGGAATGACATCGATTTTGAAGGGATCAGGGCCCGGTTGGGTCTATTCTGGGAGACCCCCGATGAACTTGTCCTGGCTGCGATGGGCAGCACCGTTCTGGCGGGGTTTCTGTCCTGTGCGTACCGCCATGTCGAACGCGGCATGAATTCGGTTCAGCACGCCGGCTTCAGCGGGTTTCATATTCTGGGTGTAACGCTCTGGGTGACCATCGTCTGTTTCGGCGCATCGTGGCTGAGCCGGAAACGCGCCTCCTTCAACATCCCCCGTCTTTACTGTGATCGTGCGTCATGGGGCATGACGCTATTCTGTCTCGTCAAAATCTATGTTTTTCTGCAATCATCGCAGACAGAGACAAGCCGCTTCTTTTTTGCGTTCTCGACCTTCCATCTCTATTTCACGCCCGGTTCCGGCATTCTGTTTCTCCTTGCTGCTCCCGTCCTGTTGTGGCGTGCAACACGGATCGAAAAGGCACTGGAGGCGGACAGACAGCAGGACGGGAGAGAGCCTGAACTGCTGCCGCCACATGATGACAAAAACGACTGAACGGCAACCAGCCTCCCGTTGGGGAGGCTGGTCCGATCCGCTCATTCAACTGCGCGTCTGTTTTCCAGAAGGCGCAGAATACTGATGACGCCATTCAGTTCCGGCACGTCTTCCGCCAGCCTGTCGCGATAGGCCACAAGCAGCGGAAGAATGACGGAAGAGACGATGTTCTCGACATCCTCGTGATCGATACTATTCGGGCGCGCCATAAGAGTTATCCCTTGTTTATGGCTTGACACCAGGGTTCTTCATCAGGGACTGCTGACTTACAATCCTTAAAGAATTTCCTTGGGAATGAAGGGACATCCCCTCATCGCCAGTAACCCGAAGTACCAGTCAGTTCTTTCTGACTCTGTACTCGCGCGTGCGCCCGCGCAGGGGTAGTTGCCGCCCCTGTTCAGCAGCGCGCGCTGATAGTCTCCTGCCCGATGAGCGACGTTCCTCCCGGTTGCAGACACGCTGCGCGACAGCCGCTTCGATGGCTTCCGCGCAGATTGCCTCCAGCCAGTCCGGGTGCGCCATCATGTCGAGCCAGATCACGCGCAGCAGCGGACGGTCCGGCTGACTGAACCAGTCCTGCTTCTTCGCCAGACGGTCCAGAGAGGCTTCCTCGACATCCGCCCGGCAGATCCGGTCGGAGCCCAGCATGCCCATTACCTCGATGCAGAGCAGAGGGGTCTCCTCATCCGGTGCGCAGAGACCGAAATCGCTGCGCAGATACCGCCCTTCTTCCAGCCAGGGATGGCAGCACAGCTCCAGTTCATCGGGAACCATCTGCACGAGGGTCTCCCAGACGATGCGCTCGGGCGCGGAATCCAGTGTCGTGCCGTCGGACGCCTGTGATCCCGATCGCGGCAGATGCGGATAACGCCGGGCGAGCGCTTCCAGCATCCGCCGCCAGTCACCGAGGCTTTCGCCCAGCTGGTCGAGATGCCGGGCTTCCGGGCCACAATAACGCATCATGTTCGAGACAGGCGGTGCGCCCAGCCGTTCGGTGAGCGTGGCCATGAACTGCAGGTCCTCGTCTGTCGCATCCCACGGCGAGAGACGACGGGTCTGGCGAAGATGGCGGGCAGCGCGGGATACGCCGTGTCGGCCTGTCTGGTGGCGTGTAATCTGAGAACGCATGGTGAAAATCCTGAGCAGATCCATCGGACAGAACGGTTTCTGTCCGATGGCAGAGTGATGACTGAAGGTTTGAGGGTGATGGCCTGACGACCAGAAAGATGACCAGAAAGAGGCAGAGCAGAGACCCGGCACTCACGCCGAAGCGGCGCTGTCCATGACCTCCTGAAGCGTCTCTCCAAAATCTTCGAGGAGATCACCGAGCAGCAGCACATGTCCTTCCAGCGGGCGACCAAACGGCAACGTGTCGTCGACACCGTCATCGCGGGCGACACACAGGGCCGGCAGCAGCACGTCGTGCATCTGCAGCCAGACATCGATCAGCCGGTCGAGGCCAGTTCGGGGCAGAGAGAAATGTTCGGCAGACATAAGGGATAATCCTTGTTCCTGCCTGCCCTGCAGACGCAGATCGACACCGGCACGCTCTGAAGCGTCCGGTGATCGAAAAAGCCGTCTGGGGCAGACCATGAAAAAACAGATGTGGGGATAGAAAGAAAAAGCGTTCAGTCGCCTCGGCAGGACAGACCGAACGGCAGCAGATCGTCTTCAGGACATTCGAGCACACCGAGATGTTCCAGTCCCGCCTGCAGGCTGTAGCCGGGCGCGCAGTCCATGCTGAACCAGTGCGGGTCCACAGCCAGACCATTGATGACAGGGGCAGCCTCCACCGCTGTGGAGGCCGACAGGCAGATCAGCTCCGACGGATTGATCTGCCGGCTCAGCGCGTAGAACAACATCAGATCCCGCTGCGGGTCGGTCAGTCCGAGCAGGTCTTCAGGTGCGAGACCCGCCAGCCGCCCGCTGGACGCGGCATGCACGATCAGACTCATCGGCGTGTGGAACATCAGATGCGGCCAGAGCTCCCGGGCCGCGCGATGCAGGCACAGGCCCGGCAGGGTCAGAGCGGGGTCGTCATCCGCGAGGAAGCGCCGCAGGAAATGGTAGTTGAAGACGGCGATGGCGTTTGATGCGTCCATGCCCTCTTCGGCAAAGACCAGTGGCTCATCGAAGCACAGCCGACCGCTGGCGTCATGATGCAGTGCCATCGTGCGGACGTAATCCCATACAGTAGAAACGGTGAGCGGGGTCCACAGGATATTCTGCACGACGACCACGAAGCGGCTGCCCTCGGTAAAGCCGGTCATGGGGCTAGCCGGCCACCAGCTGATCAGGCGCAGGCGAAGGGACGTGAGGTGTCCCACGTCAGAGCGCAATGCACTGACCGGCGAGGCGTGAGAGAAAAAGGAAGACGAGATTCGTGTCATGAAACATGTCCTGAAAGGCGAGGAAGGACACGGCGGGAGCACACAGGCCCAAACGCCACGTTCTTCTCTCTGGGAACGAAGGGACCAGTCCCTTCATCGCCAGCCCTCAGAACCGAGGATGTCTCTCTGTCCGATCGTCTTCTCTCAGACCTCGTCTTCCGGTTTCGAGGATGCAGACTTTGACGGGGTCAAAGTCGCGCCGTCAGGCGCGCATCCGGCGGCGTCCGAAGGACCGCACGAAAAATGGCGGATAACCGTCGTTTTTCGGCGTTTTGCGTGCGCCCTGCGCACCAAAATGCGGTATCGTGCCTTAAATCAGGGTCGAAGCAGCCGATTGATGTTTATTTCAGCGAATGACAGGTCACCGAACCTCATTATTTTCGGAGAAAATGACGCCATTCTGAGACGGAACAGGCTGTCATGGCTCTGCTGTGACAGCATATTGGAGAGCGTCATACTGTCCGCTGACGCCGCGCGGGATGCTGTCATCGTATTTCAGCGTGCCGGCGCTCGCGGAAATGATGTCACGAGAGGTGACATCATACGATACAGTTCCTCATCGTCCCTCGACGGCCAAGGCCTGATCGGGCAGATTGTAACGACCTGTTCTGTCAGCCTGAAAGTCTGTTTCCATGCCCCGTGGTCGCCCCCGCAAGAACCCGGATGCCGCTCCGCCCCCCAAAAAGACGGCACGGGCGAAAGCGAAGGCAACAGCGGCCACCCTTGGCTTTGAGCAACAGATGTTTCTGGCAGCCGACAAGCTGCGCAAGAACCTCGAACCGTCCGACTACAAGCACGTCACGCTCGGGCTGATCTTCCTGCGCTACATCTCCACGGCCTTCGAGGCGTATCACGAGATCCTTCTGCACGACGATCCGGCAGCCGCAGAGGACCCGGACGAATATCTGGCCGAGAACATCTTCTGGGTGCCGGAAACCGCCCGCTGGTCGCATCTTCAGGCCAACGCCCGCTCGTCTGGCATCGGCAAGATGATCGATGACGCCATGCTGGCCATCGAGCAGGCCAACCCTGAGCAGCTCAAGGGCGTTCTCCCCAAGGATTACGGACGTCCCGCGCTGGACAGTGTCATGCTGGGCGAACTGATCGACCTCATCTCCGAAATCGGCATGGGCGGCAGCGAGGATCAGGCCCGTGACGTGCTGGGGCGCGTCTATGAATACTTCCTCGGCGGCTTTGCCGGTGCGGAAGGCAAGCGCGGCGGCGAGTTCTACACCCCGTCCAGCGTCGTCCGGACACTGGTCTCCATGCTCGAACCCTATAAGGGCCGCGTCTATGATCCGTGCTGTGGATCGGGCGGCATGTTCGTGCAGTCGGAACAGTTCGTGGAATCCCACGGCGGCAAGCTTGGCGACATCGCCATCTACGGGCAGGAAAGCAACCACACCACATGGCGTCTGGCGAAAATGAACCTCGCCGTCCGGGGCATCGGCGCGGACATCCGCTGGAACAACGAAGGCAGTTTCCTGCGGGACGAGCTGAAAGACCTGCGCTTCGATACCATCCTCGCCAACCCGCCGTTCAATATCTCGGACTGGTGGAACGCCTCGCTAGAGGACGACCCCCGCTGGCAGTACGGTAGGCCGCCTGCGGGCAATGCCAACTATGCGTGGCTCCAGCATATCCTGTGGCACCTCGCCCCGAACGGGACGGCGGGCGTCGTGCTGGCCAACGGCTCCATGTCATCGAACCAGAACAGCGAGGGCGAGATCCGCCGCCGTATGGTCGAAGCCGACGTCGTGGACTGCATGGTCGCCCTGCCCGGCCAGCTTTTCTACTCAACGCAGATCCCGGCCTGCCTGTGGTTCCTGACCCGGACCAAAAACCCCAAAGGCTGGCGGGACCGTCGCGGGGAAATGCTGTTCATCGACGCCCGCAAGCTCGGCACGATGGTCGATCGCACCCGCCGCGAACTGACGGATGCGGACGTCGCCCGCATCGCCGACACCTACCACGCCTGGCGCGGCGAGAAGGACGCGGCCCCTTATGAGGACGTTCCCGGCTTCTGCAAATCCGTCACGCTGGATGAGGTTGAACAGCACGGCTTCGTGCTGACACCCGGTCGTTATGTCGGCGCGGAAGAGGCCGAGGAAGACAGCGTGCCGTTTGCCGAACGGTTCGCGGCGCTGGAGAAAACCTTGCAGGAGCAGTTCCAACAGGGCGAGGAACTGAACGCGAAAATCACCGCGTCTCTGAAGCTGATCGTCCCGCAGGAGGCTTCATGACCCTGTATCTTACTCCACTGGAACGGGTGCTGGACCGCCTGAAGGCAGGGTGGGTGCGGCATGTGGCCCATCCGAACGACGAGCAGTTGCGCGACGGGCTGATCCAGCGTTTCGAGTTCACCTACGAACTCAGCCACAAGACCCTGAAGCGGTTTCTGGAAGCCAACGCAGCCTCGCCGGAAGAATACGACCGCATGGGCTTTCCGGACCTGATCCGCTCCGCCAATGAAGCCGGGCTTCTCAAAAGCGCATGGCCGCAATGGAGCGTGTTTCGCAAGATGCGGAACATGACCAGCCACACCTACAACGAAGCCTCCGCAAAGCAGGTTGTGGCGACGATCCCGGATTTTATCGACGAGGCGGCGTTCCTGCTGGCTGTTCTGAAAGACCGGACCGCGTGACGGACCGGATCGACATCACGCCCGAAGAGCGGGCCATCGTGCTGCGGATTCTCAACGAGATTGTGCCTGACCGGGAAGTGCGGGCATTTGGCTCGCGCGTGACAGGCAAGGCCAAGCCGTTCTCTGATCTGGATCTGGCGGTTATGGGGGACGAACCGTTGCCGCTGGAGACGCGGGCGCGGCTGGAAGAGGCGTTTTCGGAGTCCGATCTGCCGTGGAAAGTGGATGTGCTGGATTGGACACTGGTCGATAAAGATTTTCGAGAAATAATTTTAAAAAAAGTGGTGAAATTTTCTCATGCATAAGAAAATAACCATCGGAGAAATTCTTGCTGCTTATGGCGGTGAAATTAAAACAGGTCCTTTTGGAACAACATTAAAAGCTTCTGAATATTCGACAGAGGGCGTGCCAGTTATTTCAGTAGGAGAAATAATTGATGGGGCGATTCGAATTAAAGCGCATACACCTCGCGTATCTTCTGACACTACCCAGAGATTGCCTGAGTATGTCTTGCAGGAAAATGATATTGTTTTTGCTCGGAAGGGAAGTATTGACCGTTCGGCGCTTATAGGAAAAAGTGAAACTGGATGGTTTTTGGGATCGGATGGAATCCGACTACGGTTTCCAAAAAATATTTCTTCAAAATATGTACGTTATTGGATTTCATCGGATGAAATAAAAAGATGGATTATTCAAAATTCAACGGGAACAACGATGGCTTCTCTTAATCAAGAGACTATCCGTCGAACGCCCATTTGGTTGCCCTCGCTACATAACCAACAGAAAATCGCCGCTATCCTCGGTGCCCTCGACGACAAGATCGACCTCAACCGTCGGACGAACGAGACGCTGGAGACGATGGCGCGGGCGTTGTTTCGGGACTGGTTTGTCGATTTCGGCCCGACGCGGGCAAAAATGGCCGGGCAAACGCCTTATCTCGCCCCCGAAATCTGGGAGCTTTTTCCTGACAGGCTGGATGATGAGGGGAAACCGGAGGGGTGGCATTATAGAAATCTTGGTTCTTTATGCGAGCGTACAATTGGTGGCATATGGGGCGACGATCAACCTAACATCAAAGCGTCTTCGAAATTTCTGTGCCTT
>NZ_JBDNXK010000108.1:0-9702 GCF_047721705.1 Acetobacter sp.
AAATTAAGGAAAACATTATCCCCCAAGAAGATATTGTAGCCGTAATCACAATGAAAAGGCGGTCGGATACAGGCGTTTTTTCCCACCGCTCCCAGTCGTTCGGGGAGAGCCCCCTCAAGTTTGTTGTAACGGGCAAGCCATGCAGCACATTGCGCCATATCGTGCTGCAATTCGGGGTCGCTGGCGACATACAGATCGCCAGCCAGCATTTTCTGTTTTTCGCTGCGATGGGACATCATGTCAGATCATGCAATGCCTTGCCGAGAGACGGGGTAAGGCGCCAGTCAGAAAAACGAACCTTAAGACCTTCTCGCTCCGGCGTGCAGCACATCGGGCCGACCAGATAGGACGCGGCCTTGGGGAAAGGCGCCAGACGCACAAGTGGCCAGAGCTTACCATCGCCAGATACCTGAAGCCGTAGCACACCGTCGGCTACAGTCGCCCGCATCCAGAAGTCTTTTGGATCGCCTTCATAAGGGGCGGTCGCCCAGTCCGAACGACCATCAGTGAGAACGCTGCTGAGCATGGCGCGTCCATCTGAAAGTTCGATCCCGGCTTTGACCCAATGCTTCTCGTCAATACGGATCATGAGGCCGGCCTGATCGTACAATTTCTCATATTCGGCACGGATACGAAGCTGCGCTGTAAAGCGTGACGGCGCATGGATGCCGTAAAAATGGCCACTGTCGCGCGTGAATCCATAAAAGGTTTCGCGCCAGAAATCGGAGCCTTTGTCCGTTGTCACCTCAAGGGCATCGGCAGTGATCGTGCTCTCATGCGGCTTGTTAAGCCAGACTCCGTTCTGCCAAGGGCTTAGATCGCTGGCGTGTGCTTTACCGCTTAAAGCCATGCCACCGACCGCCGCACCCGCTGCGATCACCGTGCGTCTCGTCATGCCGTGGAGGCCGTTCTTTTCGCCATTCTCGCTCACTGCTAGCATCCCGCATCGTTAAATACTTATCATGTGTACGGACGTACACATGACGCAAGGCTAAACCTGCTTTCTCATGACAAGCAACCCTCCCGCGATCCGTCGCTTTGACCCTGATCGGAAACAGCGCATCATCAACGCCGCTCTCAATGTGATCGTGGAGTATGGCGTGCAGGGCACGACGCATCGCCGCGTAGCCGAGGCGGCAGGTGTGCCGCTGGGCTCGATGACGTACCATTTTGACGGGATGGACGACCTGCTTCATCTGGCTTTCAAACAGGTAGCTCATGCCAGTTCGGCAGAATTTGTCGGACGGTTGGCTAAGGCTGGAGATCGGGAAGAAGCGATACAGGCGATTGTCGATATTATCGCTGGAAACATCTGGTCCACGCCGCGGACGCTGCTGCTGAGTTATGAATTATATGCGTTTGCGGCGCGCAGGCCCGAACTGGCGGCCATCATGCGGGAATGGATGCAGGCCAGTCGGGAAGCACTGGGACGTTTCTTTGATCCTCTGACCTGCCGGGCATTGGATGCTCTGGTTGAGGGTATGGGGATTCATGACTCAGTGGACCACTCACCGCTGGATCGAAGTGAAATAGAAGATATCATTCGTCGTATATGCAGGCCGTAGAAAAGATGCCACTCGGATCGATGCTACTTAGTGTGCAGAGATAGTATTGAGTTTCTTTTTTATAAAAATACTTGAGTGAGAACTTTTTTCCTCAATGGTAATTCGTGCAAATATTATGTCGCCTTAGAGGCAGGCATTATTCTCGTGTTTAGGCGCGCAATACGGCGATGCGAGCAGCCGTCGCCGAAGAGTGTTGACGGCGGCTTGGGTAGTAGAGGTGATACGGCTCAAATGCCTTCGCCATGCGGTAAGTGTCTCGACCAGTTCTCCGGTTGCAATCCGGGAGGCGATGAAATCCTTTGGCTGTCATGCTAGCCCAAGGCCGTCCAGACAGGCCTCGCGTATATGAAAGATGCTGGTCAGAATAAGTTGTCCTGAGGTTATAATCCGTATGTCCTTGCCCACTTTCCTGAACTGCCACGGAAAGAGTTTTACGGAGAACATCTGTAACGGTCTTGTCCCGGACTATTCCTGTTTGCATGAAGCAAATGGGTGAGACTGCGTCCCTTATTTCTTGGAATGGGTGGACAGACCAGCGTGATTTGTCCGCGGCATTCATAATGGTAGATTCTAGCGATATACGGATTTAACCGTCTAATCACCGCTCTCCCGTCGTCGCGTCGCTCTTAAATGCGAAAGAACGCGGCGCTTCGACATGAGTCAGCGTGCCATCCGGTAAAGAGCGTTGAAGTTCCAGAGCCTCTGCCGTTGGCGTGTTCATCCACACATCCAGTTCCTCGGGATGCGTCAGGATCACGGGCATGGCTTTTGGATGAACTAAACCCACTTCGTGGTTCGCTTCGGTAGTTAGAAATCCGAACAGATCATCTGTCGTTTCTCCATCAGCCAGTTTCCGCACCGAAGTCCATCGACACCAGATACCCGCAAAGACAGCGAGGGGTTCTCCATCGCTACGAGCGAACCACATCGGTCGTGATTTTCCATCAGATAGACGCTTTGGTTCGGAGAATGCTGTCAGCGGCACCAGGCAGCGATGTTGCTTATCTTCCCAGCGTTTCCACCATGTCGAGGCCGGATTGCGGATATTGGTGACGCCGCGATCGACCTTGTGTCCCTTAAGGTAACCGGGCGGTGTCGGCATGCCCCAGCGCGCCATAATCAGTTCGCGACCGTTCTCACCGTTTCGCACGATTGGTGCCAGCGTGTTCGGGTAGATCTCGGGCAAAGGTTGGAGATTGCCCGTGCGATCTTCATGGACTTTCGCCATTCCTCTAATCGCCTGCGGGTTCGAGGTCATGGAATAAAGATTGCACATCCGTGTAGCTCCCTTACGACCACATACTATCGCTGCGGCAACTTTCTATGTGCGCTCAAATGTGCCTTTTGCTAAGCGTTCAGCAGTTTTTTCAGCCGAGTAAATTCTTTGATTTCATGATATATGCAACCACAGGTCTCTGATATCTCGAAATTACTGTAGGAATCTATGTAATTGCCGGACGGATTCTTTTTGTCACATTCAGGAAGCGCAAAAGTCATAGAGTGGCCGTGAAAATAGTGACGCTGGACCAGTGACGCACGGTCATAATCACAGTAACGCTTATTGTATCTAACAAGCTGATTTCATTGGAAAATTGAGTGTCTGGCGGAGAGGGTGTCCGCCGACCTGGGGCGTCACGAAAAAGCAGATCAGCGCAATAACCCTTGTTTTTCATGGTCTTACAGAAATACATGCCATCCTGAAGAAGCAGATAGACGCATTGAAACCCATCCCGTAAGGTGGGATGGAAGATGGGACTGAAAAGCCATGAGCAAGCGTCCGCCGAATCAGATGAATGCCCGCAAGGTCGCCTCCCTCAAAGACGGGGTTCACGGCGATGGCGGAAATTTATGGATCACCGTCCGGGGCGACACCCGGGCCTGGACCTTTCGCTATAAAAGCCCTGAGACCGGCAAAAGACGGGAGATGGGACTCGGTCCCGCCCGGGATATTTCTCTGGCCGATGCCCGGCTCCAGGCGACCGAGAACCGGCGCCTTCTTCTGAAAGGGATCGATCCCCTGGAAGAAAAAGCCCGGCAGAAGGGACAGACCGTTCCGGACCTGACCTTCGCACAGGTTGCTGAGCGGTACATCACCGAGCAGGCGCCGGGCTGGAAGGATCCGCGCTCGGCGCCCATGTGGCGCAGCTCTCTGGACCGTCATGTTTATCCCGTCCTCGGTCAGAAACCGATTGGCAGTGTGCAGACAGAGGATGTGCTCGCTGTCCTGCGACCGATCTGGGAGAGCACGACCGAAACCGCAACACGGCTGCGTGGACGGATGGAGCGTATTCTGGACTACGCGCAGAGCCATCACTGGCGTGAGGGTGAGAACCCGGCCCGCTGGCGGGGGCATCTGGCCAACATCCTCCCCAAACCCACGGCAGTCACCAAAGTGGTGCACCATGCCGCCTTGCCCTATCGCGACCTCCCGCCAGTCTACAGCCGGCTCAGCGCCGAGCATGGTGTGGGAGCTCTGGCCGCACGGTTCGTCTGCCTGACCGCAACCCGGGCTGGCGAGGTCCGCAAGGCCCTGTGGTCGGAGATCGATCTGAAGAAAAAGATCTGGACCATCCCGGCCGAGCGGATGAAGGCCGGGCGGGAGCATCGTGTGCCCCTGACGAACGGAGCGATGGCTTTGCTGTATAAAGTCCAGACCCTGAGATCCAGTTCCGGTGAGGACAGTTTCGTGTTTCCCGGTGGCCGGGTCGGTTCGCCGTTGAGCGATGTCGCAGTCTCGAAGGCCTTCCATCAGGCCGCAGGCACGAAGGATGTGACGATCCATGGTTTGCGCTCCAGCTTCCGGGACTGGGCAGCCGAGGAAACCGACTTTCCACGCGAGGTCGCCGAAATGGCGTTGGCCCATGCCATCGGTGACAAGGTCGAGGCGGCCTATCGCCGCGGGGATCTCTTCAACAGGCGTTCAGAGATGATGCATGCCTGGGAACGCTTCTGCGCCGGTCAATCCAGTGAGGCGGTCGCAAAGCCGCCGCGTCGGGATTCAAACAGCGCGCCACTCTTCACCTGGCGGGACTCTGAAATCGGAAATTCAGACGCCTGAAGGCCCATCAAAAGCCCAATGACGCGTCACGCATTGCATCGCACCGGTCCGCACAATCTCAGTGACGCGTCATCAATGCGCTATGTCGCCATTCCATGAGCGGCTGAAAAGTATGGCAATGCGCCATAAAATCGTGCTGCCAGATCGTTTAAGATGGCACGATACTGGTGGGCCTGAAATGTGACGGTTTTCTGCGGGGTGGTTTTCCCGGAATCGGGTCTGATGGTTTTTCCGTAGAAACCTGTCACACGTTCAGGAATATAGCGGTTTCTGGTGCTTTTCAGAATGTAGGGTGGTTTTTTGTCTGCTTCTGATGCGCTTCGGATTTCCAGCGTAGTGTTGAACGTGACTGAGCGTTTTCGGGATTTCACATGATGATTCGCGATTGGACCGTAGGTTCTTAGCGTCGTGCAGTTTTTACGATGATGGCGAACGTCGGCAGGAATTGAACGCGGTGTCGAACGTGCCTGAACGGTTTTGGGATTTCAGATGATGATTCGCGGTTGGGACGTAGTTTCAGAGCGTGGGAGGTTTTTTGTGTGTCTGAATGGTGAGCGTTTTCTGGTTGTTTTTGATCTTTGTCCGGCGAGCCTGGTGGCGAGTTGTTGCGTCCTGAGTGAGGGACGCGATTCCAAAAAAATCCCGATGCCTGGTGGCGTCGGGATTTTTCTGAGGATGAGGAGGGGGTGTGTTGTGGTGTTACCACATTGGCATCATGGGCCCGCCGGATGGAGTTGCGACGTATCCGTTGTTGACGACGTGTGGGCTGATGCGGTGGACGGTTCCGTAGGCGTCGACGGCTGACCGCTTGGACCAATCCTAGACCACTAAGCATTTCACCGTATGACACAGCACGACACCGAGAAACACCATAACACACTGATAACATGACCTTTGTTTTAAAAGACCATTGATATAAAAAGGTTTAATTCGCCCTTTCACGGCGGCAACACGGGTTCGAATCCCGTACGGGACGCCAATTTTATTTGGCAATGTTATTAGGGGCTTAAAGCCAAAGCAGGCTTTCCTGCCAAAAATTAAGTAGCGATTTTAGACCAATGACGATTCCGCCCCTTCGGAGTTCGTCTCATGGCCCGTGCAAAATCCGCCGAAAATGCCAACGATCCTGCGACAGGACGTCCTCTGCCCAATGGTGTCAGGATCACAGGCATGGCCTTCGGATGGATCGCGCCCACTTCCCGGTTGGCCTCTGTGGTCAGGAACCCGAACAGATCGTCCGTTGTCTCGCCATCGGCAAGTTTCCGCACCGATGTCCACCGGCACTATATCCCGGCAAAAAAGGCGTGTGGACCCACTAGGCATCGAAGATATTCGGTCGCGTTCTTTCTCGACGCCGACGCGTTGGTCGACATAATTGCCACCGTAGCCGGCGAGCACGCGCATTACCCGCCCATAACAGGTGCTGGAAAAATTGCAGGCGGCACACGATCACAAAAGTTATTTTGGGGTTTGTTAATTCATTGTCCTAAGCAGCGCACCCTCATTCAGAGAGGTGAAGGATGCGCCTATGAGTAGATCATTTTGCAGTCCAGGCCTCAGATGGCGGTTGCGATGAGGCCAAATCGCGGAAAAGGAAGCCAGGCGCAACAATCACAGCACATCGTAAAAACGACGCCAGTTTGGAGGCATCAGAACATCGCATTAATCGCAAATTGTGGCGAAACCTGAATGCTTTTGTTGTGACCGGCAAAATAGAAAGCCGATCCCACGATTATACCCCATCGGGCGTTCCAGTTATATTCAAACGCAGGCGCGATCTGCCAATCAGTTCCGGCGCTGCCAATCTTTTTTACATACTGTCCGTTGCCGTCGTGCCCATGCACGCGCAATCCATTGGACCAGTCACGCACAAGATCCATGGCCAGCACCCATTTCTGGCTCACAGCATATTCCAGAGAAAAGCCTGTTTCGCCACTCATGCCGGGTTGGCCACGCCCACGGAAACCATGAACTGTACCGTAAGTGGTAGTATCTATAAGTGTCGCTGAGGTCACGGCGCGGCGAAACCAGTTCCACACGCGCAGACGCAGTTCATGATTTCCGGGTAACGTGTAGGTGGACTGCTCCGTGATGGCAAAACGAAACACGTAAGCGCCGCTCCCTATGCCGTCCTGAGCATTGCCGAGTTTCTTGTAGTCACCCGTCGGGAAAATCATTCCAACGAAAAGATTGAAGGCAGGAATGTAGCGTTTCGGATCCGGGCGTACAAAACGGTAGATCAGGTCGACCGGTATGTCGCCGGTTTTCGGGCCGTGGGAGTGTCCGCTATCGTGCTTCCAGCCATAGTTAACGATCGTATGCACCTGCACGCTGAAATCGGGCAGGATTCCGTATTTCCATAATGTAGAGTTGGAAAACATCCGCTGCATTGGATGTGTGGCGGGACGCGTTCCACCACGAGAATCGAAAGATCCCAGAGGCTGATTATAGGAGTAGTAGGGCTCGACATTGAGCATACCCGTGCGCGTAGTGCCCGATGGTGAAACAAGTGAACCGGTATACCATTGGTCCGCATGAGCCCACGAACTGGTGCCCACCCATGCCATCAGGACGGCAAAGGCCTTCCCGGCATGACGTTTTCTGTAGGCGTACGTTTTCCGTCTCCGGTTCAACCTGATCTTACGCACCGTCTCGACCACATCTCATTCCGTTCAATAGCCAGCGCCAAAGACCGATTGGATGTCTGCTGGCCTGTTCCGGCCATCGGCGAGAAGGAGTTGCAGAAGAATGCGAGATTTTTGCGGATTGAGGTCAAAGGAGGCCACCAGTCCGTGCTGATCGTCATCGACCTCCACGTTCCGATTTACAAATCCGTCACCCACACGGGAGGAACGCACGACGACGACCCCTGCTTTCACGGCACGGTCCAGACCTGCTAGCGCCTCCTGCGACACGTTGCCGTCGCCCATGCCGGCAATCACGATGCCTCGCGCTCCGGTCTTCACCGCTTCGTCAATCTGGGCTGCATCCATATCGGCATGCGCGTAAACAATCTCGACACTTGGCAAAAGATGGCTTTGCGGCAGCGGTAAATGGACTTCGGCCCGAGGGGGACCGAAGAAGCGTACATTTGCCGGGTCTGCTATCCCCACAGGTCCCGCATTGCGCGAATGGAAGGTCTCCAGAGCCGTGGTGTGTGTCTTGCTCACCCAACGTGCAGCATGGATTGTATCGTCCAGCACAACCAGCACACCCTGATTGTGCGCCTGTGGACTGACGGCCACTTTCACCGCCTCATACATGTTTGCAGGACCATCCGCGCTGATGGCCGTGCTCGGGCGCATTGCACCGGTCAGGACCACAGGATGGGAATCTCCAATTACAGTATCGAGGAAGAAAGCTGTTTCTTCCATCGTGTCCGTACCATGCGTGATGACAATGGCGTCCGCTTCGTTCCTTGTAAAAGCCTCATGAATACGTTCAGCCAGACGGAACCAAACCTGACTGTTCATGTTCTGTGAGGCAATATTGGAGATCTGCTCCACTTTCAGTCGCGCCAGATTCTCCACGCCGGGCACGCCTGCAATGAGTTGCTCACCCGTGACAGCGCCAGCGTCATAACCAATAGCTGAACGGGGATCGGCCTTGCCCGAGATGGTGCCTCCAGTGGCCAGAACCAGAACGCGTGGCAATGCTGCCTGTGGCTGGGTTGTCTGCATATCTGCGGCATGGGTAATGGTTGGCGACATCGTCATCACACTGAGGGACACAAGAAAAAACGGTAGGATACGTATGGAAAACATAAGGCGGAACAGTCCTTCGGCAGCTGGAAACAGGGGAGGCGTTCCTGTGTCTTCGGTTCGAAACTCTGAAAACGGGTCTGGAAGCGATTAGCGCCGCTTCCAGACCCGACTGACTCAGCCTTGCGTTTTCACGAACTGATCGTGATATTCCTCAACCATTTTGCGCAGCGAACGCCCGATCGCCGCATACTGGAACTCGTTGAGGTTGGCCAGAGAAGCGCGAGCCGCTGGACGCGTAGCGCCAAAACCCGCTCCGGGCAGAAGAACGATTCCGGTTTCATCCGCGATACGGAACAGAATTTCGCCAGTGCTGGCCCGTGCAAGCATCCATTTTGCGAAGTCATCGCCGTAGAGAGCACGGCATGTGTCCTCAAGGTCGATGAGAGTGTAGTAATCTACCGCGTTTGCATCTTCCGCCGGTTTCACTCCGAGTTCCTGATACAGCGCTGCCTCGCGGCGACGGATGACACTCTTGAGCGTGGCTTTGTAGCGGCCTTCATGATCCATAAGCGCAAACAGAGAGAACAGCACCATCTGGACCTGCTGTGGCGTTGATAGACCGGCTGTGTGGTTGAGGGCGACAGCACGGCTATCTGCAACCAGACGATCGATGAACTTCAGAGAAGACGCATCCGTCGTCAGGCTGGAATAACGTTTTTGCAGAGCCGCTTTTGCATCCGCAGGAAGCTGTGCAAGACGCGCGTCGATCTGATTGTCCTTGTGCATGCCAATGACACCCAGGCGCCATCCGGTCGCACCGAAATACTTCGAGAAGGAATAGACGAGGATTGTGTTACGCGGGCAGACTGCATAGAGCGAGCGGAAACCGTCGGCAAATGTTCCATATACATCGTCGGTCAGGATCATCAGATCCGGACGATCCTTGACGATGGAAGCAATCTTCTCAAGAGAAGCATCGTTCATCTTGACTGATGGCGGATTGCTCGGGTTGACGCAGAAGAACATCTTCACGGCTGGATCGCGCAGTTTTTCAAGCTCGCTTTCCGGATATTGCCAGTCAAGAGCCGGATCGGCCTGAACTGCAACGACTTCGAGACCGTATTCCTCAAGCTGCGGGATTTCGATATAGGGCGAGAAGATGGGCATGCCGATAGCCACCTTGTCACCCTTGCGGATGAGATCGTTCTGTTTGAGGGAATTGAACACATAGGCCATGGCGGCCGTGCCACCCTCGGTCGCGAAAAATTCTGTGGAATCGAGCGAAAGTGCACCCCCCACCATCTCGCGCAGCACATATTGGCCCACGCCTTTCTCACTCAACGTCAGCCTGCGAGGCGGTGTGGGATTATAGCAA
>NZ_JBDNXK010000109.1:0-9695 GCF_047721705.1 Acetobacter sp.
TTCGTCGTGTGATCAATCAGCGCGCCCGCGGGAATGGTGGCGAGCATTCCGGCAACTCCACCCACGGTCATGACGGTTCCGATCGGTCCCGTCTGCCAGCCGTGACGCTGAAGAAAAACGCCCAGAAAGGGTCCTATTCCCGCCTGGACGTCCGCCATGAAAAAATTGAGAGCGCATAAGGCGAACAGAGCCCGATTGAGCCCTGGAATAGCAGGAGTTTCGTCAGCAACGACTGTGGCAGTACGGGGCGGGGTCATCACGTTCTCTTCGTTTAGCAGCAAGCTTTAACTGCGTTCGAGAGAATAAGTTACAAAACTATTTTTCTGGTGCTTTCTGTCGAATTTATTGAAGTAATTATCAATGCCACTCTTCAGACAAAGTCGTTCAAGCAGGAAAATGTCCGCTCTCGGAAAATGCTTTTTTTACTCTCTAATATCGTGAGTGAACGCGACTACCTCTATCTAATCCTGCATCACTAAGCGCGCAGACAGGTCAGGGGGAAAGGTGGAATGTCCAATTTCAGAAGTGCTTGAAAGAATCCGTAAGTCGATGATCTATATCTTGTCACCAAGACGATCCTGCGTTTTTGTCTCGAAATCAGAAGCGTCATGACGTTCATGAAGTTGGCTTGAGAGGTCTCCGGATGTCCGGTTGACCATACGGCCACGCTGAACGGCAGACCGTTCCAGAAGTCGGTCTGCCCATGCTTTGAGATGGGGATAGTCCTGAACGCTTAAGAACGTGGCCGCATCATTATAGAGCCAACCCTCTACCAGGCCACCGTACCACGGGAAAATGGCCATATCGGCAATTGTGTATTCTTCGCCAGCGATGAAGGGGCTTTCTGCAAGACGCCGATTAAGCACATCCAGTTGTCGCTTGGCTTCCATAGCAAACCGATTGATCGCGTATTCGATTTTCTCTGGCGCATAAACATAGAAATGCCCAAAACCGCCACCGATATAAGGCGCGCTGCCCACCTGCCAGAAGAGCCAGTTCAGGCAGGCCGTCCGAGAGGCGATATCCTTGGGGATGAAGGCACCGAATTTTTCAGCCAGATACAGCAGGATTGACCCAGATTCAAAAACGGCCAGAGCCTGATCGCCGCTGTGATCGACAAGAGCTGGAATTTTGGAGTTTGGATTGATCTCCGTAAAGCCGGAGCCGAACTGATCCCCTTCGCCAATGCGAATAAGCCATGCGTCATATTCGGCCTGCGTATGACCCGCAGCAATCAGTTCCTCAAGCAGGATCGTGACTTTGACGCCATTGGGTGTGCCAAGAGAATAGAGCTGGAGCGGATGACGGCCAACGGGAAGGACCTGCTCGTGGGTTGCGCCGGCAGTCGGGCGGTTCGTACTGGCAAATTTGCCGCCAGTTGGCGCCGTCCATGTCCAGACTTTGGGAGGTGTATAATCTGAGGGTCTGCTCATGAGATTGTTCCTTTTGACACCGGGGAAAAACTGGTCGGATACATGGCCTGACGCGCATCTTCATCCATGATGGTCTTGAATGCGTGCCCTTTCATGATGACATGGGCACGATCGACTGCAGGACGCGCGTTCATCATCTCCATGAAACGGCCAAGATTGGGCCAGTGTTCAAGTGGCCTGTCTTCACCTTTGATGATCCGTGCTGCCCGTTCCAGCCAGCCCCATGCCGACATGTCCGCAATCGTATAATGATCGCCGACAATGAAAGATCGCCCTTCCAGATGATCGTTCAGGATCTGATAATGCCGCTTCGCTTCACGACGGTATCGATGGACCGCATAGTCCAGACCTTCCGGCGCTGCATGCTGGAAATGCACCGCCTGTCCTGAGAAGGGACCAAGACCCGTTGCAACAAACATCAGCCAGGACAGAAGCTGGGGGCGATCCTGCGCCGTTCCGAGGAACTGTCCCGTTTTCTCAGCCAGATAGAGAAGGATGGCTGTGGAATCGAACAGGACTGCGGGACTGCCCTGTGGACCATCCGTGTCTATGAGAGCGGGAACCTTGCCATTGGGATTGATGGCCCGAAACGCGGCATCATGCTGGGCACCACGATAGGTATCGACCGGTACGGCTTCGAAAGGCATTTTTGTTTCAGCCAGAAACAGCGCAATTTTTGCCGGATTTGGACCGGGGCCATAGTAGAAGTGAATCATGGGCCACTCCCTCGGGTTCAGTGCAGGAAAAGCTTTTGCCTGATGGCGACCGGGATAGCTCTGAACTAAAAGCTGATAGGGCCATATCCGGACGCCAAAAGGCTCATAATCAGTTTGCCGAAGCCTGTGTTGCTTTTCGAAGTGCTGGCAGCATGTCTTCCGGCTCCGGGCGTCGGGTATAGTCCGGATTGACCTCGGCATAGAGGATCACGCCGTCCTGCCCGATGACGAAACGACCAGGCATCGGCAGCGTCCAGCTGTCATCACCATTGAAGGACGGAAGATCGTTCTCCAGGTTGGTATAGAGGTCCACCAGATAATCCGGTAACGCGAACCTCAAACCGAACGCTGCTGCAACGTCGTTATGGACATCTGACAGGATGGGGAAATCGAGATGGTTCTGACGGACCGACTTACGACTGTTCACGGTCGTCTGCGGTGAGATGGCAATCAGGCTTGCGCCGAGCTCTCGGAAAGACGGAAGCGCAGCCTCAAGAGCCTGAAGCTCCATGTTGCAGTAAGGGCACCACACACCGCGATAGAAACTGATGACCAGTGGGCCTTTTGAAAGCAGATCTGCGGAGGACACCGGATTGCCCTCAGGGTCGTTCAGAGTGAAGGATGGAGCCTGGTCACCAGCTTTGAGCGTGTTTTCCGCTGCACCCGAAGCAATCAGTTCGGCGGTTGCACGGTTCATGACCGCAATCACCGAAGGAGGAACATTGTAAGGGGGCTTACCCGCTTCGAAATCAGCCTTGAAAGCGTCAAGTTTTGCCTGAAGAGACATGGGTATTTCCTTTGAAATGAGGCGTTGCCTGACGTTAGGCTTTTTGGTTTTGTCAGAGATGATGGCATGGAAGACTATTGGTCATTCCATTGGGGAATATCATGGATCGTTATCAGGCAATGACCACGTTCGTACGCGTGGTGGACACGGGATCGTTCTCGGCCGCTGCACGACAACTCGGGGTGGGACAACCAGCTGTGTCAAAGACCGTCGCGCAGCTTGAGGCGTGGCTTCAGGTCAGTCTACTCATCCGTTCCACACATGGCCTGACGCCGACCGAGGCCGGGCAGAACTTCTACGAACGGGCAAGAAACGCCATTCAGGAGACCGATGAAGCGGAGCTTGCTGCAAAGGGAGCTGGCGCAGGTCTGTCTGGCCGATTGCGGGTTTCGGCAGCAACGACATTTGCAAGGCTGCACATCATACCGAAACTGCCCCGGTTTCTGGCGGATCATCCTCAACTGACCGTCGAGATTATTCTTGATGACCGCATGATCGATCTCGTAGCGGAAGGCGTCGATATTTCCCTGCGGATGGGGACACTCGCGGATTCCATGGCAATCGCCAGAAAGATTGAAACAGGACGACGCTCGGTCCTCGCCACGCCTTCCTACCTCAAACGGTCACCCGTCCTCCACTCTCCGGCAGATCTGGCGAACCATGAGGCGATCATTTACAGCCAGTTACCAAACGTCTGGTCATTCCGGCGAGACGGCGCTGCAGTGTCGGTCTCTGTCAGTGGACGACTTAAGGTCAGCGCTGCGGAAGGGCTCAGGGCCGCCGTTTTGACGGATATGGGACTGACCATTGCGTCCGACTGGATGTTTGCACCAGAACTGGACAATGGCGCCGTTGTTCGTGTTCTTGATGCGTGGTCTCTGCCGACAATTAATCTCTGGGCCGTCTTTCCCACAGGACGAATGGTGACCGCTAAAGCCCGTCAATTCGCAGATTTCGTCGAAAACATTATGAAGACAGCAGACATGCCCTACACATAAGTTAGCAGCTCCTTTCAGTTCTCGTAGCGCCCGTCATGCTCCGATTTCCAGACGTCCCAGTAGAGAAGGCCAAGCAGCGGAAGGGGCCAGAGAAATGGAAAGCTGCCGTGCACTGCCAGTCCGAATGCCGCCATCACGGCCCCCATGAAAAAAGACAGGAAGGACAGCACTGGCAGAAGAATACCTCCTGAAAGCGGAGTAGTTAGTCTGGATGGCGCAAGTTTTGCGGCGGCCCAGGTCGCAACGCCAGATGCGGCTTTCAGAAGATTGGTTGTAATGACGATCGTCGGCATCGGTGTGCCAGAAAATTTCGCAATGGTTTCTCCCTGCACAGCCAGCAGGGCCGGAAGAATCAGGAATTCGCCCCAGTATCGATAGGGAGATGAATGGGCCGCCTGTGCCAGCATCATCAGAATCGTCATAAACATAACACCGTAGGCCGGAAGCCAGAGAAGGCGCGCCAGACTGGTCAGGACCGCACAGATAAAGAAAATCGCCAGCGCACCAACAAGCAGGAAACCATGTGACCAGTTTCCCTGCACGAATGAAGCGCCCATATGCGTGGTGTTTCCAGTCATCGCACCTGCAAAGACACCTCCCAGGTCCACGAAGCTCAGAGCATCTACATATCCTGCAACAAGGCCCAAGATGAAGACGCGGCGGGCGGAAACAGCAATGGGCATAAGGGTAGGCGGCATCATGAATTCCGATATTTGACCCGCTCCAGACAAATCTGGCACGACATTCTTATTCCAGTTTTCCCGTCATCGTCATTATGGCCGAGGAAACTGTTTATACTGCTATGGACGTTTTCTGTGTCTGATATGCCTTCTGCTCCTGTGAAACCATCTGCTCATCACAAGGACAAGATCCATCATCTCAGACGAACAGCGCGCGTCAGGACAACACGCTGGCGCAGGATGAGTGTTTATTGGATCGGCGCTATCCTTGTCGGTCTGACAGCCGTTTTATTCGCTCGGCTGGGTGATCAGTGCGCGGAGCTGCGGACGCGCTTCGTGACGTGGCATCCCTGGGCCATGCTTGTTCTCGCACCTGGGGGCTTCGCCTTCATTACCTGGATGACGCGAACTCTTTTCAAAGGGTCACAGGGATCAGGAATTCCCCAAACAATCGCCACCCTCCACATGGCGAACTACGTCGTCGTTGACCGTATCCTCACACTAAGAATTGCTGCCGGAAAAATCATTCTCACCTGCCTTGGCCTTGTGTGCGGTGCATCCATCGGACGTGAAGGTCCCAGCGTGCAGATTGGGGCATCAATCATGCATGGCTTTTCCCGCCTGCTTGGCCAATCCAATATCGCGTCCAAACGCAGCATGATACTGGCGGGAGGCGCCGCTGGAATGGCCGCTGCTTTCAACACGCCGCTGGCCGGAATTGTCTTTGCTATCGAGGAGCTAGCTCACTCTTTTGAGCAGAAGGCCTCAGGTCATACGTTAACAATTGTTGTTATCTCTGGCGTTACCGCTATCAGCCTTATGGGTAATTACACCTATTTTGGTCATGCCGACGTCAACATCCCTGTTGGAACCGCGTGGATCGCCGTTATCGTCTGCGGCATTGTCGGGGGTCTGATTGGAGGAAGTTTTGCCGCACTGGTCATAAAAGCTTCCAAAGGTTTGCCAGGATCTGTCGGTCGACTGACCAAAGAGCGTCCGATCACATTCTCAGCACTGTGCGGTCTACTGACCGCCCTGATTGGTCTAATATCCAATGGCAGCACTTATGGAACGGGTTACGCGCAGGCAAAGGCAATTTTTGCAGGAACCGACCATTACCCTGCCTCATTTTTCATTCTGAAATATCTCTCGATGCTGGTCTCATACTGTTCGGGCATTCCGGGGGGAATGTTTGCACCTTCACTTGCAATCGGTGCTGGCATCGGCGGATGGATCGAACAGTTTCTGCCGCATACCACGCCCGGTGCAGTCGTGTTGCTGGGGACAGTCGCCTATTTCTGTGGTGTCGCGCAATCGCCTTTAACCGCAACGATTATCGTCATGGAAATCTGCGACAATCAGCAGGTTACGCTTGCACTTCTGGCAACAGCCTTTCTGGCATTTGGTGTCTCTCGGATCGTCTGTCCTCAACCTCTTTATACGGCTTTGGCGAACAGATTTCTGGAAACAATGGACAAACCCTCGGCACGACCAGAGCCCATGCCTATGAAACAGGACTCTGCCTCTGAGGAGAAGTTACCCATCTGAGCTTAAGACGCGGGTTGAGGGGAATAGTCTCCGGACGACCCATTCCATCGTGAGTTCTTGTACGATGATCGTGAATACCACTACGTCGTAACAAACTGGCAACAGCAACTCGCGTAAGTCTCCGGCTGGCAGTCCAAGCGCCAGAGAGACCGAGATGCCGCCACGCAGGCCACCCCATGTCAGGATACCCAGGACGCGGCCCCGTTCCCATTGCCTGAGGTGGGCCGGGAGCGTTGAAAAGAGCACGCTCAAGGCGCGCACAGCAATGGACAGCGGGATAATGGCAAGTGTTGCCAGAACTGCGAACAAATGCGGCTTAGTCTCGAGGACTTCAAAGCCTATCAGCATGAACAACAGGACGTTCAGCACCTCGTCAATCAGGGTCCATGCAACGTCGAGATCCTTGCGAGACGCTTCGTCGAAAACGGAATGGCTATAGCTTGTTCCAAAGCAGAGACCGGCCACCACGACGGCAATCGCTCCGGACATTCCAAGCTGATTGGCGATGCTGAAGGTTCCAGTGGCCAGGGCCAGCGATGCTTCTTTGAGAGGGTACGTTCACCATGACGGCGATAGCTGACTATCTGACGCTGTATTGCTGAGTAAACAGATAGATCACAAATGTTTTGATAAGCAGAGTTTCAGGCATAATGTTCTCACCCTGTCGTTGCTTTTTGCGAAATAATCAGTTTTCCCAAAAGCTGTGAGAGCTGGCTCTGTTCTTCTTCGTTCAGGCCATTCACCACATCATGCTGTGTTTTGACATGCACTTCGACAGCCTGATCGATCGTAGAAAGCCCTCGGGCTGTCAGGCCCACGAGTGTACCTCGTCTGTCAGTGGGGTTTGGGCGTCTTTCGACCAGTCCTAATTTTTCCAGTCGGTCAATCCGGTTTGTCATGCTGCCGGACGAAATCATCGTGGCTTCATAAAGAGCGGTTGGTGTGAGTGCGTAGGGTGCGCCACTCCGCCGGAGTGTTGCCAGCACGTCAAACTCCCCAGGCCGGAGTCCAAAACCAGCAAAAACCGGATTGAGACGATCGCGGGTGATGATCAGCGCGGCTTCTCCCAAACGCCCCAGTAGAACCATGGGGCCTGTTTTCAGATCAGGCAGTTCCTGAGCCCATTGTTCAGCAGCCTTCGTCGCGCGATCCATATCCATCCTCTCTTGACGTCAAGATATATTGTCTCTACGTCAAGATTTATTCCTTTTCCCACCATCCAACAAGCGGCAGAGTAACGAGGGGACTATGACGCGATATTTGGAACCAAGCGTTTTTCCCGAGCGTGATCGTGCTTGTTGCCATCAACCTTCGACCTGTTCTGGCCTCTCTCGGCCCTCTGATGGATGTTATCCAGCATGACACAGGGTTGAATGATACCGATGCGGGATTGCTGACAACGCTTCCAGTGGCCTTGATGGGGGTCTGCCTTCTGTGCGGTTCCCGGCTCCGACCTTTGATTGGGGACCGCAATGGAATTACGGCGGGTCTTGGGCTGATTGGTCTGGCTGGGTTGGGGCGATGGGTGTGTCCACAAGCCGTTGCCATGATGGCGACAGCCATTCTGGGTGGTATCGGGATCGCTCTTGTTCAGGCGTTCATGCCTTCTGTCATCAGGCGTCAGGCCGGGGCCAGAACCGCAAATCTAATGGGACTTTATTCCACGGGCATCATGGGGGGAGCGCTGATCTCCAGTATAGTCAGCCCCTCGATTGCCCGAGCGTCTGGTTGGCCGACAGCATTGGGTCTGTGGAGCCTCTTAGCCGTATTGGGCCTTGCTGCATGGGGTAAATGGCCCGTTTCAGTAAATGCGAGGCGAGTTCCGCTCAGGGAGCAACGCCTTTATCGCGTGCCTCGGGCATGGCTTCTGCTGAGCTTCTTCGGTCTGGGAACGGGGGCTTATACCCTTGTTCTGGCATGGCTGCCGCCTTTCTATACCCACCTTGGCTGGTCGGCGCAGGCGGCAGGAGCGTTGCTCGGCTGTGTCACTTTTGCCGAAGTTCTTGCAGGTATCGCCGTTTCACTCTGGATCCACCGTTGTCCAGATCGCCGCATAGCCCTGTTTGTGGCCATTGGCGCACTGCTGGCAGGTCTGTTGTGTCTATGTCTCGCTCCTCTGACGCTTGTCTGGCCAGCGGCGGTTCTGGCAGGGCTCGGGATCGGGGCTCTTTTCCCGCTTTCCCTTATTGTCGCTATGGATCACGGCGAGCAGCGGCTGATGCTGGAGCAATTGCGGAGTTCGTGCAGGGCGGTGGCTATGTCATCGCGGCCCTGCTGCCGCTGATGGCAGGCATTCTGCGGCAGACCCTTGCCGATCTCACTCCAGCCTGGTGGCTGATGGCTGGCCTCTGTCTGGTCATGATGCTGATGACTATTCGTTTCCGGCCACAAGACCGCATTTCATTCCCCTCCTGAGAGAAGGCAATTCCCATGCCGTTTTATACCGTACAGGGACGCAATAATTATTACATGGAATTCGGAGAGGGACGTCCGGTCCTTCTTCTGCATGGGATCAGTAACTCTGGTCGTGCCTGGGGCCCGCAGATTCCAGCCCTGGTCAAAATGGGTTTTCGGGTCATTGTGCCGGATCATGCGGGGCACGGTGCATCAGGACGTCTGAACGCGCCGTTCAGTGTGAATGATTTCGCCAATGATCTTGAGGTTCTGCTCACCCATCTTGGTGTCGGCAATCTGGATGTCGTGGGTCTCTCACTGGGTGGCATGATAGCGCTGGAACTGGCCTTGCGGTATCCGAACAGGATCGAACGTCTGGTCGTGGCCAACAGCTTCGACAAGACTGCGACAGCCGCATTTCAGGGTATGGCAGAAGGATGGGCTCAGATCTTCGAACAACCGTACGGCTCCATTATCCGCCTTGAACAGAACTGGCCTTCGCTTGTGTCTCCGGCTTTCCAGAAAAGCGCAGAGGGATTACGGACTTACCAGATCTGGCATGGGATCGCCGCTACGGTCGATGGACCTTCTCTGGCGCATGTGGCGCGTGGGATCGGGACATTCGATGTTTCAAAGTGCCTTGGGAAGTTGACGATGCCAACCCTGTTTATCGCGGGTGGTCTCGACAGGATGTCCGTGCCTAAGATCAGTCGTCGCATGGCCAGCAGCGTTGCGAATTCAGATTTTGTATTGATAGAAGGTGCCGCTCATATCTCCAATGTCGATGCAGCCGAAGTGTTCACCACTCAGATGCTGGAATTTCTGCAGAAAGTGTAACCACGAATATTATTTTCTCGCCAAGACAGCTCTATCGAGAGGTGTGCTTTGACACCTCCCAGGATTAATTGGACCCATATCGGTCGATAACGAGGACTATTGCAGACCGTCCGATTTTCAGGAATTCCAAACGGCTGCGCTTATGACCGAGATGAGGCGAAAGCTGTCTGTCTGTTCCACCCTGTGAGCAGGCATACCGTTATTGCTGGTAAATCCCGCCACCTTCGACGTTGCTGGGACAGGCGCACCAACGACAGGAAATAATCATCCGCCCGTTACAGTCCCTGACGCAGCTTGTACGC
>NZ_JBDNXK010000110.1:0-9601 GCF_047721705.1 Acetobacter sp.
CTACTGGGGAGCGATCCGGATAACGGCCATACGGATGTTACCATCCATCGCCTGTGCGTGCAGGGGCGTGATGAACTCTCGGTCTTTTTCGCGCCCGGACGCCATATTGATGCCTTCCGTGCCAAGGCGGAAGAGCGGGGTGAAGCATTGCCCATTACCATCAATATGGGGTTGGATCCTGCCATCCCTATCGGTGCGTGTTTCGAGGCTCCCACCACGCCACTGGGCTTTGATGAACTGACCGTAGCTGGCGGGTTACGGGGCAGGCCGGTTGAACTCGTGGATGCTGTGACGGTCAAAGAACGTTCTATCGCCAGGGCCGAAATCGTGATCGAAGGTGAGATCCTGCCGGGACGTCGGATACGAGAGGACGTCAACACCGATACCGGTCATGCGATGCCTGAATTTCCGGGTTATAATGGCCCCGCCAATCCATCCTTGCCGGTGATCAAGGTCAAGGCCGTGACCATGCGGAAGAATGCTATTTTGCAGACATTGGTCGGACCAGGCGAAGAGCACGTGAATCTGGCAGGGATCCCAACGGAAGCCAGCATTTTCAATGCCTGCGACAAGGCGCTGCCGGGCTTTGTGAAGAATGTCTACGCACATAGCGCAGGTGGAGGAAAACTGCTGGCGATCCTGCAGGTCTGCCAGCGCAGCGCAGGCGATGCAGGCAAGGCGCGTCAGGCCGCGCTGATTGCTTTAGCAGTATATCGCGAACTTAAGAATGTTATCATCGTTGATGACGATGTTGATCTGTTTGACAGTAACGACGTGCTCTGGGCGATGCAGACACGATATCAGGGAAATGTGGATACCGTGTTCGTGCCAGGGGTAACGGGGCATGTGCTCGATCCCTCGCAGGTGCCGGATTATGATCCATCCATCACTGCGAAAGGTGTGTCCTGCAAGACGATCTTTGACTGCACCTATCCGTGGAAGCTGAAGGAACATTTTGTGCGAGCGCAGTTCCGGGATGTCGATCCGCATCCGTTCGCACCGTCGATTTTTCCTCAAGTCGGCATGTAACGCTTCATGAAACCTGCCCACTGGACTGTCGCGCCAGATAGGCCAGTGGATTCCATGCGCAGAATACCATCGTGGCTCACTATCTGAAAGGGAGCGTTTCATGGCCCGCAAACGGATCGTTGTCGGCATTACCGGGGCATCTGGCTTCCAGTACGGAGTTGAAGTTTTGCGTCTGCTGCGGGAGGCTGATATCGAGCCGCATCTTGTCATGTCCCGTGGCGCACAATTGACGCGTGAGCATGAAACCAGCCTATCGGCTGAGGACGTGTGTGCCCTTGCAAGCCATATCCATTCGCCCAGCGCACTGGGCGCATCTATTTCCAGCGGATCCTTTCGTACCGACGGTATGATTATTGCCCCGTGTTCCATGCATACGCTTGGTGCAATTGCATCGGGTGTTACGGACAATCTTGTCACGCGCGCGGCCGATGTCGTGCTCAAGGAGCGACGGCGTCTGGTACTGATGACACGTGAGGCGCCGCTTCATCTGGGCCATCTGCGTAACATGCAGGCGGTGACCGAATACGGCGGCATCATTTTTCCCCCGGTTCCAGCTATTTACGCGGCGCCGCGTACAAGTGCCGACATCATCCGCCACAGTGCTGCGCGCGGCCTGTCGCTGCTGGACGTGGATGTGGCTGAGATGCCTCGCTGGGGCGAAACATTGTCTGCCGTCTCAGCGGAAAAATAGGGATACAGTAATGTTGATCGGCTCATACACTGACGCAGGCGTGGTGCTGACCGGAGGCATCCTTGGCGCGGCTCTGAATGGGTATATTCCCCAACGTCTTAAAGATGGTTTGCCGATGATGTTCGGTCTGGCATCCATGGGAATGGGTATTTCGCTGATTGTCCATGGCCATGCCATTGCCGTAATGGTCATATCCCTGCTGCTTGGGGTTATCATAGGCGAAAGCTGTGCCTTGGAGAGTCATTTGGGTGCGGTGTCCACGTGGGGGAATCGGTTGCTGGGACGCTTTGTGCCGATGCCTGCAGATCTGACGCCAGAGGTGTTTCTTGAGCGCTTCGTGGCACTTACCGTTCTCTTCTGCGCCAGCGGTACTGGAATATTCGGTGCCATTCATGAGGGAATGACAGGAGACCCGTCCATCTTGCTCGCAAAGTCTGTTCTGGACTTTCTGACTGCCGCTATTTTTGCAACAACGCTGGGCTTCGCAGTCGCGGCTATATGCATCCCTCAACTGGTGGTTCTGCTGGTTCTTGCGACAGGCGCCACTTATCTTGTTCCTCTGACGACCCCGCTGATGAATGACAATTTTGCAGCTGTAGGGGGCGTGCTGATGCTGGCAACCGGATTCCGGATCTGTGGCATTGTCAAATTTCCGGTTGGCAACATGCTGCCCGCATTGGTGCTGGCCATGCCCATGACCGCCATTTGGCTAAGGTTTGTTGGATCATGACCGCATTCACCCCCAGAATTGATGCCCTGCTGGAAGAATATCATGTCATGTCTCTGGCGGTCTGCGCCGGGCACCAGCACTGGGCGGCCCCTGTATTCTATGTTTTTGATCCGTTACGTATGCGTCTGTTGTTTGTAACAGATCCCTCGACCCGTCACGGTCTATTGCTGGAGCAGACAGGGCGGGCAATAGCAACTGTCAGTGGTCAGGACCGATCCATTCCTTTCTTGCGTGGACTGCAGATGGAAGGGGATGCATGGAGGCTGGGTACTGCGGACAGGAAATTGGCAGAACACCTCTATACGGATCGGTTTTCTATTCCACCCCATCTTCAGCCCGCCTATTGGGCGTTTACGCCGCTTTACATCAAGGCGACCGATAACAGGAACGGCTTCGGCCATAAAGAAGAATGGGACCATCCGCAGTAACAAACCATTCGGTGCTCTGACTGGTCGCCTTTAACAGCCCCATATATCTGATGTGTCATGACATGACTTGGTTTCTTCTGACGAATCAGATTGAACAGGATATTTTGCCTAATATGAAAAGAATACTTCTGACCCTGACCGTTCTCCTTGCGATCATGGGCGCACGGACCGGATTGCTGTCTGTCCCTGTCACTCCGGCACAGGCAGCGGATCACGCTTCCCTGCCAGTGGTCGCGCCCGTCATATCGTGCGAGGTGCTGGGGAATGTCGATCTCGCACCCGTCGTCGGCGCTACCGTTCATGGCCAGAAGGCTGCCGTGCTTCAGACCTCCAAGGGTAAATTCTGCAAGGTCACGGGGCAGATCGCGCCTGCAGTTTCTTTCGAGGTCGACCTGCCCATGGAGCACTGGACACAGCGCTTCCTGTTGGGGGGCTGTGGCGGCCTGTGCGGCATGACGCGTGTGGGCGTCAGCAATGCTGGCGCCTGCGCTCCTGCCCTGAACGGGGAATTCGTCATGGCAGGCGACGACATGGGCCACACCGGCCCTATGACGGGACTGGCGCAGGGCGAGTTTGGTAAAGACCCACAGAAGCGTATCGACTTTGCCTATCGCGCGAACCATGTCACCGCGCTGGCGGCCAAGGCCCTGACGGCGGCCTTTTACGGACAAGCCCCGAAATATTCCTATTTTGTCGGTTGCTCCGATGGCGGACGCGAAGCGCTGATGGAAGCGCAGCGTTTTCCCGAGGATTTTGACGGCATTTCCGCTGGGGCGCCGGCCGCCCTGTTTACTGTGCAGAACTCTTTCTATCATGCGTGGAACGTGCGCGGGAACCAGCGTGCCGATGGCACCAATATTCTGCTGCAGAACCGCGTCGGTATTCTGCATGACGCTGTCATCCGCCACTGCGATACGCTTTCGGGTGTAAAGGACGGGATTCTCGAAGATCCTCGCGCCTGCCATTTCGATCCTGCATGGGTGCAGTGCCCGGCAGGGCAGGGGGATACGTCGCACTGTCTGACGGCGGAGGAAACGCAGGCGGCTCTTCGACTTTACGAGGGCGCGACGGATGCGGCAGGGCACCCCTACATTATCAGCGGCCCACTGCCGGGATCAGAACTGCAATGGGCGCTCCCTGCGACCGCGCACGGAGAGTCTATGAGCAGTGGCATTGCTGCTTCGGCGATTGCCTATGTCATAGCGGCGCAGGTGGATGAAAAGGCAGCTGACCTGACCCACTTCCACTTTGATGACGCCTCCTTCGCCTACATGAACAAACTGGCCCCGCTGTATAATGCTGAAAACACGAACCTGCGTCCGTTCCACCAACATGGTGGCCGCCTGATCCTGTGGCATGGGCTGGCGGACCAGTCGATCTCGCCTCTGAACACCATCGCGTATTATCAGGGCGTGCAGCGGGAGATGGGCGTGGAGCAGACCGACAGCTTCCTGAAATTCTACCTGCTGCCCGGCGTCGGGCATTGCGGCAATGGCGAGGGCTTTCCGCAGGTCGATTTCCTCACCCCACTTATGGCCTGGACGGAAACCGGCACTGCGCCTGCCGCTATCCGGACTGAAAGGACGACGCAGGGCACGGAACCGATGGGGCCGCCATCCGGTGGCCATGGCGAGCCGCCGGCGGGTGGGCAGATTCACATGGCCCTCACGCCCAGCCAACCTTATGCGCAACCGAACGCCACGGCGACAGCCAGCCGTCCGGTTTATCCTTACCCATATATGGCTCAGTATATCGGGTCAGGGGACGTGAATGAGGCGCGGAATTATCGACCGGTGAAATCGCCGGTGTCCTTGCCGATGGTATTTGCAAGCCATGCCACGCCATTGATCGGTCCGGATAACCAGAAGGATTACGAGGTCAGGAATGGAAAGCTGGGCACCATGCATTAACGTGATCCAGCTGTGAGAATAAGGTTGCGGGATGTGGGAGGCCAGATGCCCACATCCCGTATGGCTTGGGATAGTTACCGAGTTTCCAGTGTATTTTCAGTCAGTTTTCCGCGGAGCCACTGATAACGGGGGTCGCTCCCGGTACGGCAGTGCCAGGCAAGAATCTTGTCAAAGCCCGGCACGGTCAGGGGAGAGGGGGGACTGAACAGTGTCAGGTCCTTCCTCCCGTGTAAAAGTCTACGTGGGGCCATCGTGATCAGGTCCGTCTTCAGAAGAAGATCAGGGAGTGCCAGAAAATTTGGCACCGACAGGGCGACATGACGCCTGCGTCCAAGTGTTTCGAGCTGTCTGTCTGTCGCGCCACAGAAGCGTCCTCCTTCATACGAAACGATGATGTGACCGGCGGCGCAATACTGGTCCAGCGTCATGTGCATGCCTGCGGTCGGATGGTTCTTCCGCGCCGCGCAGATATACTCTTCATGAAACAGCTTTGATGACAGCAGATCGGGCGGGCAGGTCTCCGGCGTGACCAGCGCCATGTCGAGCTGACCTTTCTCCAACTGCTCCTGAAGCCGGGCATCATCAAGCGGGTAAACCGCAAGTGTGATGCCTGGCGCCTCCTGTCGCAACCGGGCGATGAACGGCAGCAGGACAACCTGAAGCGCATAATCGGTCGCGGCAATCGAAACCGTAAATGACGCCGAAACCGGGTCGAAGGCGTCTGGCTGACAGAGTGTGCCGATCTCGCACAGGATGCGCTTGAGCGGCGCGACAAGATCGAGTGCGCGCGTTGTGGGCGTCATGCCGCGCTGTGTCCTGACCAGCAGCGGATCGCCAAAATTCTCCCGAAGACGGGTCAGCATATTGCTGACCGCAGGCTGCGTCACGCCGAGCCGCTCGGCCGCCCGGGTCACACTGCCTTCCTCAAGCAGCATGTCGAGCGCGCGGAGCAGGTTGAGATCGAGATTCCTGATATCACCCATATTTATGGGGTCCATATTCTGTGACTATTGGATTTATTCTGAGGGCAATGCCATCCTGACGCAACTCATGATTCCTGCGAGGAAAATTACCATGCCTCACCCTCTGCTCAAGATACTGATGGTCGTGACCTCTCACGCGGCCCTGGGCGCTTCCGGTCATCAGACCGGCGTCTGGTTCGAAGAGCTGACGACACACTATTATGTCTTTCGGGATGCGGGAGCGCAGGTCGATATCGCATCGATTGAAGGCGGCAAAATCCCGGTCGATCCACGCTCCGTCCAGCATAGCGACAAAGATCCCGAGAGCGTGCAGCGCTTTCTGAAAGATCGTCCTGCCATGGATGATCTGGAGCACTCACGCAAAATCACCAGTGTTTCCGTAGATGGGTATGACGCCGTTTTTATTCCCGGCGGCCACGGTGTGATGTGGGACATGCCCAACAGCACACCACTCCAGAGCCTGATCCTGCGCGCATGGTCGGACGGCAAGGTTGTTGCGTCCGTCTGTCACGGGCCGGCAAGCCTGACGGGCATCCGCAACCCGGATGGAACCTCGTTCGTGAAAGGCAAGAAGATCAGCGCTTTCTCGGACAGTGAGGAAGAAGCCGCCGGCCTGACAAAAACCGTTCCGTTCCTGCTGGAAACCCGGCTCCGCGATGAGGGTGCGATTTATGAGAAGGGCGAGAACTTCAAGCCGTTCATGGTCCGCGACGGACGGCTCGTGACGGGACAAAACCCGCAATCCTCCGCTCTGGTTGCACGGGAAGTTCTCTCGGTTCTCACAGAGGGCAAGAATACGAAATGACAGACTATGGGGTTCCCGATCATTATCGGGCCTGGTGCTGGGAGCAGGGCACGTCGGCTCTGGATCTCGTGCTGAAGAATGTTGCCCGTCCTGTGCTCCAACCGGATGAGGTGCTGGTTCGCAACCATATTGCGGGGCTCAATCCGGTGGACTGGAAAGCCCTGGGTGCGCGTCTCGCACCCTGGACACCGGGACGGGTGCCCGGTGTCGATGGTGTGGGTGTTGTCGTGGCGACGGGACGCGATATCGGCGATGACTGGGTGGGGCGGCGTGTCGCCTACCATCAGAGTCTGATGCGGCCCGGCAGTTTTGCGGAGTATACGCCTGTCCGCTTTCGGGCACTTATCAACATACCCCGCACACTGGATTTTGAGGCGGCGGCCAGCGTACCCTGTCCTGCGCTGACGGCGTGGCTGGCACTCTCCAAACTGCCGAGCCGAGCAGGTGCAACACTATTGGTCGCAGGTGCGGGCGGCGGTGTCGGCAATTATCTCGTCCAGCTTGCTGTGGACCGCGGTTTTGCCGTGACGGCGATGTGCAACCAGCGGCACTGGGCACGGTTACGGGCCATGGGCGTGCAGGATTGCGTTGCAGGGCCTCTGAAAGCCAGCGAGGCACTACCGGATACACTGAAAAACCGTTTCCATGCGGTGATCGACTGCGTGAGCACGGACCATGCGGGAGCCATGGCTCCGGCGCTCAAGGCGAACGGGCATATCGTGTGCATCCAGAACCGCCTGACGGAGTGGCCAGATCCACCCTTTACCCGGTGTATTTCAGTTCACGAGGTCGCCCTCGGCGCGCTGCATGATTACGGCGACGATGACGATTGGCATGACCTCACCACGGCCGGACATCGTATTCTGGCCTGCCTGGCAGAGCAGACGCTCTTTCCTGAAGAGACCGTCATTCGCGATTTCGCGGATCTACCGACATTTCTGAATGACCTCGAACACCGGCAGTTTTCCGGGAAAGCGCTGATCCGCGTTACATCCGTTGAGGAAGCATGACATGACCCCCGCTCTTTTTACGCCCTTCGCCCTGAAGAACGCACACCTACGAAATCGCATCGTTGTTCCGCCCATGTGCCAGTATACCGCCGTTGACGGGTTCACAACCGATTGGCACGCAGCCCATTACGCAAGCCTTGCCCGCGGCGGTTCCAGTCTTGTTATCGTGGAAGCGACGGCCGTTTCTCCCGAAGGACGGATCACACCCGGATGTGCAGGGCTATGGGATGACCGGCATATCGCGGGCATGGCGACTGTTGCGCGGGAGATCAAGGCCGCTGGCGCCGTCGCAGGGATTCAGCTTGCTCATGCGGGCCGGAAGGCGAGCGCCAACCGACCGTGGGAGGGTGACGACCATATTGCCGCGGGCGACCCGCGCGGGTGGGAAACGATTTCGCCGTCCGCCATCGCTTATGGCGCGAACCTGCCCCAGGTGCCGCGGGAAATGGCGCATGAGGACATCGCGCGGGTGCAGGCGGATTTTGTTGCCGCGACGCGCCGCGCCGTGGAGGCGGGGTTCGAATGGCTGGAACTGCATTTCGCCCATGGCTATCTCGCGCAAAGCTTTTTCTCGGTTCATGCCAATCATCGCACGGACGAGTATGGCGGCGATCTGACGGGACGGAGCCGTTTTCTTCTGGAAACGCTCCGTGCGGTCCGCAAGGTCTGGCCTGATAATTTTCCGCTCACTGCTCGCTTCGGGGTCATTGAGTTCGACGGACGCGACGAGGAGACCCTTGAAGAAGCGATCACCCTGACCCGCCAGTTCAAGGCGGAAGGGCTGGACATGCTCAATGTCAGCGTCGGTTTCTCAACGCCGGATGCACAGATTCCGTGGGGTCCGGCATTCCTGGCGCCGATTGCCGAGCGGGTCCATCGTGAGACGGGCATGCCCGTAGCATCGTCCTGGGGGATCGATACGCCGCTTCTGGCCAATGGGGTCGTGGAAAAGAAGCAGATGGAGCTGGTGATGGTGGGACGGGCACAGCTTGCCGATCCGCACTGGCCCTACGTGGCGGCATTGAAGCTTGGCCTTGATCGGCCGTCCTGGGTTTTGCCGCCTTCTTATGCGCACTGGCTTGAGCGTTATCGACCTGCGGCGTCAGAATAGATTTATTTCCAATATTTTCATTAGTTATGACCTTCATCATAACTCATGATTGGAATTTATATCTTGGGCGAATTATCAAACAGCTCAGCTTTCAGCAGAGGAGAAAATCTCAATGGCAAACGAAATCTTCTGGCCTCCAGGCTATATCCCGGGCTTCGCGGATAATTTCGCTTCGAATGAGATGATTGTGGCAGGCCTGACAACTGCTGAAATCTGGCCGTTACTCAGTCATCCGGCGAAATGGCCAACCTATTATGCCAATTCCGCCAACCCTCGCTTTTATGATGATAAAGGTCCTGAACTGGCGCACGCAGTGCGGTTTTATTTTGAGACGTTTGGCTTTCCGGTTGAGGCTGAAGTCACGGAATATGTCCCCCCGGCCTTGGGTCAGCCAGGCCGGGTGGCATGGCATGGATGGGCTGGCGAGGAAGGCTCGGCTGAGAGGCTTGATGTTCATCATGCCTGGCTGATTGAGGATCTGTCGGAAGGACGCGTCAGAATTCTTACGCAGGAAACCCAGAACGGGGAACCGGCCAGGACACTGGCAACGACGCGTCCCAATCCGATGATCAATGGCCATCAGGAATGGCTGGACGGGTTGGTTTCGGCAGCTCGAAGTTCAACGGTAACGAAATCATCCAAACTATGAACATTGCTTTTTTTCGGAACCGTCTTTGAAGAGAATGTCCGTAGTCTGCAACTCACGTTCAGCAGCGGACATTCTGCTTCCCCCGCCATGGCCATCGTTTCCTGCCGTGGAAGGGCGGCGGATTTTTGGCGCGTCCGGGGCTTTTAGAGTCAGAGGGCTGTGCGAATTTGCGTGACGGGTTGAGAGGATGGGAGAGAGTCTCCTGTCCGCCCGTCATGGAGTTTTTCGCCATGGCGACCGCTATTCCCAAAATCA
>NZ_JBDNXK010000111.1:0-9543 GCF_047721705.1 Acetobacter sp.
CGTGCGCGGGGGCGGCGCGCGCCGGGGATGTTGTCTCGGAGGGGGATGAGGATTGAGGGGACCGGGTGGGGTCTCGAGGCACGTTCATGCTGCCGAGTGTGCGCGATCGCTCGTGGTCGGACAATAGGGAGAAAGGATACAGTTTGTGGAGGGTGGCCGGGATGATTTTGGAGAAGGGAATTCCGTCGATTACGACGGCATGCGTCCTCTCTGCCTAGGGCAATAAAAAAGGCCGGAATGATCCGGCCTTTCCTGTTGAGAGAGGGAGTAGCGCCTTACTGGAGGCTCTGGCCTTTCTTGGTCAGATCGCTGCACAGCTTTACGCGCTTGGACTTGTCGAGCGTGGAGATATCGAACGGCGTGGTCGTGCCATTCGCCAGAAGCCCCTGTCCACCGAGCGAATAATTCTGATCCGTCTTTACATCAGCACGTTTGGCCAGCTTGCGCGCCACGCTACGGGGTGTCGTGCCGCTGGTGTAGTTCTTGTGCACGCAATAGGACAGCAGGCCCGCCACATTGCCCGGTGTCGCGTTGTCGATGGACGGCAGGCCGTTTTCACCAAGGCTACCCGGCGTCGCGCTGGTGGTGGCTCCCGTTACGTCTTTGATGACCTGTGCGCCCTGCGTGGGTGCGGAAGCCGGATGCGCAGGATCGGTGACGGGGATGCTTCCCGGCGGCGGAGCGGACAGAGTCGTTCCAGCAGGCAATTGCTGGGCAGCGGTCTGGGCGTGGGCGGCTCCGAATGAGCCAATGGTCAGACCGCAGGTTACTGCAAGCGCAATGTATCGAGATGCAGACATAATAACCTCTTGTATTGGTACGGTCAGATCCTGAATTCCATTCGATAGTTCTTCTTGTTCGAATGGAGGTTCTGAACCGTCGTCGCTAGAGGAAACGCCTGTTGTAAGGAAAGGTTTCAGGAGAACGCTCAGACGCGCTCACGAGAGGGGGTGCAGGCAGAAAGATCGCAGATCATTTCCTGCTGCTTGCTTGGCTATGTCTGTGAGAAAAATCCTGGTGGGCGCACAAGGGCTCGAACCTTGGACCCGCTGATTAAGAGTCAGCTGCTCTACCAACTGAGCTATGCGCCCAGGATTTATATATTCTGGCGATGCCGGAATAGGCGGCCTTTTATCAGCGGGTGCGTATCCACGCAAGAGATGAATCGAAAATTATTTATTGAGGAGCGCGAGAAGCTCGTCCAGTTGATCAAGTGTGCGGTAGGCAAACCGTATCGAGCCGCCTTTTCCATCGAACTGGATTTGCACCTGAAGCCCCAGTTTCGTTGAGAGGTCTTTCTCCAGCATGGATATTTCCGGGTCCCGACGCTCCTTTACAGGCTTGGGGGCATGCGAGCGATCCGAATCCTTGATGGCTTTCTGGGCCAGCGCTTCCGTCTGACGAACGGAAAGATCACGGGCAATCACCTCTTTCGCAGCGGCGACAGGGTCGGGGTGCGAAAGAAGCGCGCGCGCGTGGCCAGCCGAGAGACGGCCGCCGACAACGTCCTCGCGTAAAGGAGCGGGCAGACGCAGGAGACGTAAAGTGTTCGTTATATGAGGACGGGACTTGCCGATAGCGCGGGCCAGTTCATCCTGCGTCAGACGGTAATCCTCAATCAGACGGCTGAAGCCTTCAGCCTCTTCCATGGGATTGAGGTCCGTGCGTTGCAGGTTTTCGACAAGGGCTGCTGCCATCGCATCGGCATCGTCGAGCGCACGGACAAGGACAGGCACTTCGTGAATGCCAGCTTTTTGGGCCGCGCGCCAGCGACGCTCGCCACCGATAATCTGGTAGACCCCCGCTTTTTCTGGGTGAGGTCGCGCCAGAAGAGGTTGCAGGATTCCGCGTGTACGAATGGATTCCGCGAGTTCTTCAAGGGCTTCAGGCGCGAAATTCTGACGAGGCTGGAAAGGACTCGGCTCCAGTGCCTCAATGGGAAGCGAGGAAACACCACCACCAGAAACTTGCGGAGAAGGGGTGTTGTCTTTCGTCTCGGGCTGCGAGGAGGGAGGTGCCTCAACAGGCTGATCGCCCAGAAGTGCAGCCAGTCCCCGACCAAGACGAGGGCGGCCAGACGTTTTTTTCGTGCTCACGGACGGGCTCCCTGAAGGTTCATGGCGGTCAGGCGTTTCCGCAGTTCCTGGGCAAGAGCAATGTAGGAGGCGGCGCCACTCGAACGCGGGTCATAGGTCATGACCGGCGTACCATGACTCTGGGCTTCCGAAATGCGGATATTGCGCGGGATAACCGTTTCCATGACGGCTTCACCAAAGAAGCTGCGGGCGTCTGCCGCTACCAGTTCGGAAAGGTTGTTGCGCCGGTCAAACATTGTCAGAACGATGCCAGCGGTCTGAAGGCCCGGATTGAACTGCTTGCGCACTTTTTCGATTGTGCGGGTCAGGTGACTGATCCCTTCCAGCGCAAAAAATTCGCACTGTAGAGGAGCGATCACGCCATCGGCCGCTACCAGGGCATTGAGCGTGAGCAGGCCAAGGCTTGGCGGGCAATCCACGAGGATATAGTCCGCCATTCCATCCAGTGCGGCGAGAGCCGTCTTGAGGCGCTGTTCTCTTTCATCTTCGGTGATCAGTTCAATTTCCGCGCCGACCAGTTCCGTGCTGGCCGAAATGACGCCGAGATTATCGATTTCCGTCGGCTGGATCAGTTGCGGAGCATCGGCTTCATGCATCAGCAGCGTATAGGAACCCTGCTTGCGGGCATTGTATTCCACGCCGAGACCCGTGGAGGCATTGCCCTGTGGATCAAGATCGACAAGCACGACCTTGCGGCCTTTCTGGGCAAGAGCGGCAGCCAGATTGATGGCGGTTGTCGTCTTGCCAACGCCACCTTTTTGGTTGGCAACGGCAAGAATGATGGGACGGCCCGACTTTTGAGAAGGGCGCGGAGTCGATTTTTTCTGCCCTGTATTCTTTGTGGGTTCAGACACGCCTGATATCGCTTATTTTCAGAATGGAACCGCCCGGAGTGCGGCTGGGAATGGAAGTGACTGTCATGTGCCAGTCGCGCTCGGCGTCGGTCAACTCATTGACGGCCTGTTGCCCCTTGAGAAAGAGCGCATACCCATCTGCTGCGATGAGTTTCTCAGTCCATGACAGAAGCCGGGAGAGATTGGCCAGCGCGCGCGCCGTCACGACCGGAGCGGGAGGAATGTCAACGTTTTCGATTCGCTCGTTGATGACCTGCGTCCGGCACCCGGTGGCACGGCTGACTTCACGCAGAAAGGCGCATTTTCTTTTGTCGGACTCGACAAGCGTGACCCGCGCATCGGCTGCGATTGCGAGAATGATGCCCGGAAAGCCACCGCCAGATCCGAGGTCGGTTATGCTGACGCCACGCTCCACAAGGGGAACAAGTTGCAGGCTGTCCTCAATGTGGCGCTCCCATAAGTGCGGCACATCGCCAGCAGAAATCAGATTGATTTTCGATGTCCACTTGGTCAGCAGTTCCGCGAATAGAGTGAGCCGTTCCTGCGTTTCACGTGAAACGATGGGCAGTGATGGGGAGGCGACTGACATTTATGCTGCTTGCCGGAGATGGGCGAGAAGCGCAACTAGAGCGGACGGGGTCATGCCGGGAATGCGTTGTGCAGCCGCAAAGTTTTCCGGGCGGGCCTGTTCCAGTCGTTCCCGCATTTCCGTGCTGAGACCGCCAACCCGCGTAAAATCGAATTGGCGCGGAATAGTGACGGCGGCTTCGGCGTGAAGCTGCTTGATCTCCTTTTCCTGCCGCACCAGATAGCCGCTGTAACGTGCTTCGGTTTCGACATGTTGCTTTATACGTGCAGGAAGATTTGCAAACCATGGCGCAAGGCGGCCTGCAATGGCGGGATCAACGCCTGAGGCAAGAATCTCAAACAGGGAGCGACGACGACCGTCCTGTGATACGGACCCGCCAGCCGCCAGAATATCAGAAGGAAGCCATTGCTCGCTCCGTGCGCGTTCGATGTTGGCATCCAAGGCGGCTTTGGTGCTTTCGAACAGAGCCTTTCGTTCCGAGCCAACACATCCCCATGCGATCCCCAACGGCGTCAACCGCACATCGGCGTTGTCCGCACGTAAGGTCAGTCGATATTCGGCACGCGAGGTGAACATCCGATACGGCTCAGAAACGCCTTGTGTGACGAGATCATCGATCATTACGCCAAGATAGGCCTGACTGCGGCTGATCGTCACGGGATCGTTGCCGCTGGCGCGACGCGCGGCGTTGATGCCGGCAAGCAGACCCTGGGCTCCCGCTTCTTCATAACCAGTCGTGCCGTTGATCTGCCCGGCGAGATAAAGGCCGGGAATGGCGCGCAATTCCAGAGTATGGGAGAGCGCGCGTGGATCGACGTAATCATATTCGACAGCGTAACCGGGCTGAACGATGCGCGCATGCTCCAGCCCCGGCATCGTGTGGATCATCTGCTCCTGCACGAAAAGAGGCAGGCTGGTGGAGATGCCGTTGGGGTAGACAAGATCGCCGCCCGGATTGTCGGGGAGAGCTTCGGGTTCGAGAAAGACCTGATGTGACATGCGATCCGCAAACCGCACCACTTTGTCTTCAATGGAGGGGCAGTAGCGTGGGCCGCGTCCTGCAATGGCTCCCCCGTAGACTGCCGAAAGGTGAATATGTTCCCTGATGATATCGTGAGTTTTGTCATTGGTGGCTGTGATGCGACAGCTCACCTGCGGGTTCGTAATGCGATCTGTCAGACGTGAGAAGGGTTCCGGCTCCGCATCCCCTAGATCTTCCGGCAGGGATTCCCAGTCAATACTGGCACGGTCAAGGCGGGCAGGGGTGCCCGTTTTGAGGCGTCCCAAAGGAAGGCCCAGGGCTTCCAGACGAAGTCCAAGGGCATTTGCTGGCCTGTCTCCCACACGTCCTGCCGGTTCGGTGTCATGACCAAAATGAATGACGCCACGCAGAAATGTTCCTGTTGTGAGGACGACCGAAGGGGCCGAATAGGTTCTGCCATCTTCACAGATTACACCTGAAACGGTGTGGTCGGATGCAAGGGTAATGTCGCCGACAGCCGCCGCCACGATCGTTAGGTTAGGAGTGTTGCGAAGCAGGCTGTCGATCGCGCTTCGGTAAAGTCCCCGATCCGCCTGCGCACGCGGTCCGTGGACGGCGGGGCCTTTCGAACGGTTTAGGAGCTTGAAATGAATTCCTGCCGTGTCGGCAGCACGCCCCATCAGGCCATCAAGCGCGTCGATTTCGCGCACAAGGTGCCCTTTACCAATGCCGCCGATGGCCGGATTGCAGGACATGGTGCCAATAGTGTCGAGCCTGTGTGTCAGCAGGAGTGTTCTGGCCCCACTGCGTGCGGCTGCGGCCGCTGCCTCGCAGCCAGCATGTCCGCCCCCTACGACGATGACATCGAAGCCCGTTCCCATGATGATGCCCTCTTATTTCCCGATGCAGAACTGCCCGAAGATGGTATCAAGTATATCTTCAACACCGATTTCGCCAGTGAGTCGGCCCAGCGCTCGCAGCGCCTGCCGCAATTCTTCACCGCGTATTTCTGGCCATGAAGTCGATAGAGCGGCTGCGAGGCATTGCTGTGCGGTTTCGGCTGCGGCCCGATGTCGTGCCTGCGTAAGCGGCGGTGGTCCGCTTCCTTGTGTCAGTTTGATGGCTTCCGCTTCAAGTCTTTTTTTTAGGACGGAAAGACCCTCTCCGGTTTGCAGGCTGATGGCGAGAGCATCGGGGGGAATGTCTCCTGATGGTTGGGGCGCGAGGTCTGTTTTGTTGCACACGACGATGGCGTTCGGGATTGGTTTTGGCGGCGGCGTATCGGCGGCGAACATCTGCACCACGCAGTCTGCATGTTCCACGTGAAACATCGCGCGGCGCACACCTTCGGCCTCAATGGGATCGACCGTTTCGCGTAAGCCAGCCGTATCAACCAATGTGACTTTTATGCCAGCCATGGTTGTGGTGATTTCAATCGCGTCGCGGGTGGTGCCGGCAATGGGAGACACGATTGCCGCGTCGCGTTCAGCAAGATGATTGAGGAGACTCGATTTTCCAGCATTGGGCGGCCCGACGATGGTAAAGACAAGGCCGCGCCGAATGCGTTCGCCGCGTTCTCCATCCACGAGATGGTGGCTGATTTCGTTTTGCAAAGCCTTAATTTCTGCAAGAAGCGCATCTTCCACTTCGGTAGGAAGGTCCTCGTCCGGAAAATCGATCAATGCTTCCTGTTGCGCCAGAACGCTCCGCAAACGATCTGCCCATCCTTTGTAAAGCACGCTGAGAGCGCCGTCGGCCTGAGCAAGAGCCTGTCTGCGCTGGGTGTCCGTTTCAGCTTCAATGAGGTCAGCAATGCCTTCGGCTTCAGTCAGATCGACGCGTCCATGCATGAAAGCGCGGCGTGTAAATTCTCCCGCTTCAGCGGGACGGGCGCCCGTAGCCACGAGCGCATCGGCAACAGCCGCAATAATTGCCGGGCCTGCATGGAGATGAAGTTCGAAACTATCTTCTCCTGTGTAGCTGTGGGGGGCGGGATTCCAGATGACGACGGCATCGTCGAGATGATCATCTTTTTGCCCTGCGGATCGCCAGATCTGGCGCAGGGAGGCGCGACGTGGAGGAGGGGGAGTGCCCACAAGCGTGCGTAGAATCGTCTCACTGTCCGCGCCACTTACACGCATGATGGCGATGGCGGCCCTGCCTGCGCCTGTCGCCAGTGCAAAAATGGGAGGAAGATCGTGGTGCTGGATGTGGGCAGGAGTGGGCATGGTGAGAAAGCTCGGACAGGGAGGGAAGTTGACGGGGCAGGTTCAGCGGCGGAGAAGGAGATAGCATGTCTTGCGCGTCTTCGCCCGTCGCGTTGTTCTTTCTTTAGGATGGCTTTCCATGCCGCAATTATCTCTTCATTCTCCAATCGGCCCTTTGACACTGACAGAAGAAGACGGTGCGATCATATCGCTCGATTGGGGGTGGGGACGTGATCAGACGGAAACGCCGCTCCTGTGTCAGGCGCGTGACTGGCTGGATTCCTGGTTTGATTCACCCCAGAAGCAGTTTCCGTTGCCTTTGAAGCCACATGGCACGGCCTATCAGAAAAAAGTATGGGCTGTTGTGAGCGCCATCCCGCCCGGAGAGACACTGACTTATAAGCAGATATCGGAAAAAGTTGGGGGCTCGCCCCGTTCTGTGGGGCAGGCTATGGGCGCCAATCCGATCCCGATCCTCATTCCATGTCACCGGGTCGTGGGAGCTGGTGGCAATTTGGGTGGCTATTCGGGTGATGGTGGTCTGGAAGATAAAATCTGGCTTCTGGAACTCGAAGGCGTCGTTCTTCCTCGAAAATGACATATATCGGTGTCATCAAAGGCGAACTGCCTTAGAAGAAACCGAGTAATAAGGCAGATGGAGTTGTCCGAGAGAATGTCCGTTATTTCCTCTCATCCTAAGGTTGTTGTGGGTTTGGCTACATCAGGGCGCGCGCCGATCCTGAAAGCTCTGATCGAGGAGCTTGGTCGGCAGAGTCTGAAGCCTTCCCGCATTGTGGTGTGCTACAGAAAATCATCAGACATCGATGGCGTGGATGCGTCCATCGTGCCGGGCATTGATCTCGTTCTGTTGCAGGGTGAACGCGGACTTCCCGCGCAACGCAATGTCATTCTTGACCATGTCGATGATGATGCGGACGTCGTTCTTTTTCTTGACGACGATTTCTTTCCTCATCCCGATTATATCCGCAACATGCTCGAGGTCTTTCAGAATGACCCAACAATAGCGGGCATAACGGGAAAGGTTCTTGATGACGGTGCTGTCGGTCCGGGCCTGACGGTGCATTATGCGCTGGAGCGTATCAAGCGGGAGCATCCCGTTTCCCCAGGCGCCGTAGTGGATGTCTTCAATACCTACGGGTGCAATATGGCATTTCGGATGGATGTTGTGCGCCACATAGGGGCTCGTTTTGATGAGCGGCTTCCCCTTTATGCTTGGTACGAAGATATCGATTTCTCTCGGCGCCTGCTTCCCTATGGTCGCATTGTGAGGGCTGAAGCCGCGCAGGGCGTTCACCTCGGAAGCAAAAGTGGCAAGACCTCAGGTGTCAGGCTCGGCTATTCACAGATCGCCAATCCTTTTTATCTGGCTTTCAAGGGCTCCTATCAGTGGAAGCGGGCCTTTAAAAGTGCCGGACGACATACACTGATCAACGGCGTGAAGAGTTTTCGTCCGGAAGCATGGGTTGACCGTAAGGGACGCATGAAAGGCAACTGGATTGCCTGGCGGGATGTGCTGCGTGGCAAATTGAAACCCGAAAGAATCCTCGATCTTTGATCGAGGACAGGCAATGGAATTCATATGCGTTTTTCTCTGGTAATACCGACATTGAACAGACCTGAGGATGTAAGAGCTTTTCTGAAAGCTCTTGCTGATCAGCCAGTCCGGGATCTTGAGGTCATTATCGTCGATCAAAGCGGACTGGATATCTATGATTCCGTTGTCGATCAGTTTTCGTCGCTGTTCCCGATACAACATATCCGAATTGACATAAAGAAATGTCGGTACGCCTGTCGCGTAGGCGCCGATGCGGCTTCTGGAGACATTATCGCCTTCCCCGATGATGACTGCCTTTACCGGCGCGACACGCTGGAACGTGTATTGTGGAATTTCGAGCAAAATCCTAAGCTGGATTTTGTGACAGGGCCCATTCTTAATCTTGAGGGTGCCTCATCAAATATGGGGCGGTGGCTGACTCACGACGCTTTCTTGAACGAGCGCAATATCTGGATCGGCCTTATTGAGTTCAACCTGTTCATACGTCGTAGTGCTTATGAACAGGTTGGTGGCCTTGATGTAAATATGGGGCCGGGATGCCGTTTTGTCGCTGCTGAAGGACAGGATCTGGGGCTGCGCCTGCTCCATGCGGGCTTCAAAGGATTTTTCGACACACGTTTACGGGTGATGCATCCAGACAAGTCAGATTCACTCGATAATGCGCGTGCAAGAGGCTATGGATGCGGCATGGGATACGCAATGCGCAAGAATCATGCGCCGCTCAGCATAGTTCTCAGATTTTTCATCAGGCCATTAGGGGGGGCATTGTTGAATGCTCTCCGAGGGTATGGGCATCTCTCCCTCTATTACCTTTCTTCATTGCAAGGACGAGTCGAGGGATATTTTGCCCGACAAGCTAGGTTGGCGGCCCAAGAGACAGCGCGATCATGAGCTTACTGAAGGGGCCGTAGAGCCTGCGCAGCGTCAGAGGGAACGGGTAAGAGTATGCCTCTGAGGGCTGAGGTCATGTCGTCTGTTGAGTGGATGGTCTATGCCATCACGAGAGGGGTTCAAAACCTGAGATAAATTGGCGGACATATTCAGGAAAGAATTGACGAAAAAATAATGGCAGTTCGTTATTTATAGTTAATACTAGGGCGGCAGGTGTTAAATATCTGTATTTAAGCAAAAAAGTAGATCGAGTAACTCTTGATATGTAAATATCACAGGTGAGAAGCTCTTCTTATTCATAACGACCGTCAAAACTGCGATTCTTATAAATTACAATTTGTATAAAAA
>NZ_JBDNXK010000112.1:0-9495 GCF_047721705.1 Acetobacter sp.
GGTAGAAGGGAAGCCGGTGGTTGCGTTGCGGTCGGACGGCATGTTCGCGCAGGTTGATTACAACGCCGATGGCCGACACGGTATTTACGCCGTCAGATCGGCGCAACTGGTGCCCGTTCCCTTTGCACGTCTTGATGAGGCAAGAGGGGCCGGGACGATCGCCTATTGTGCCGACTGCTATTCCTCCCTTGCCGGGCCTGCGGACCGTGGATTGCTGGTGACGTGGAATGGAAGACGATGGGTGGATGGCATAGGAAAAGCCGTCGCTCATTGAGTTTGTGGGTGTTTCCAATGTTTGAAGATTTTTATCGCACTCTTTCCACGTTGCATTCGCGGCGATAAGATTTTTTCGATTCTGAAACGGAGTTGAGTCCCTGATGTCCACCCTGTCCCCGACTGCCAAAGGTTATATCATCACGTTGAGTTGTCCGAACCGTCCGGGGATTGTGGCACTGTTGAGCCAGGCGCTTTACGACGTGGGTGCGAACATTACTGAGGCGCAGCAATATGATGACGTGGGAAGCGGCACGTTTTTCATGCGCATCATGTTCGATATTGTCAAAGGCGGTGCCGATGAAAGCGGCGTGCGTGAGGCCGTTGCGAAAGTTGCTGAACAGTTCTCCATGAAATATCGGCTGAACTGCCAGTCCTATCGTCCGAAAGTCATGATGATGGTCTCGAAGTTCGATCACTGTCTGGTCGATCTTCTCTATCGCTGGCGGATTGGCGAGTTGCCGATCGATCCGGTGGGCATTATCGCAAACCACCCAGAAGAGACGTACAAGGATGTCGAATTTTATGGCATTCCTTTCCATTATCTGCCGATTACAAAAGAAACCAAACCCGCACAGGAAGCCAGAATTCTTGCGCTGACCAAAGAGGCTGGCGCGGAACTGGTGGTGCTGGCGCGCTATATGCAGATTCTGTCGAATGAGATGGCGGCGGCGCTTTCAGGGTGGTGCATCAATATCCATCATTCCTTTCTGCCGGGCTTCAAGGGCGCGCGGCCTTATCATCAGGCCTATGAGCGCGGCGTGAAGCTGATCGGCGCAACAGCGCATTACGTGACCAAGGACCTCGATGAAGGACCGATCATCGAACAGGATGTGGAGCGTATTTCCCATGCAGACCGCCCTGAAGACCTGATCCGTAAGGGACGGGACATCGAACGCCGTGTTCTCGCGCGTGCAGTGCGGTATCATATCGAGATGCGCACGGTCATGAATGGCAACAAGGCCATCGTTTTTACATCCTAATTGTTGTTGATAATATAACGATACTATGGATGTATTCAAAAAGTGTTTTGCGGTTGCGGAGGAGTATTGGCTAGGGAGTTACTGTTACTAACCTGATGGAAGCGGCGTGATGAGCAGTGACGTGCAAGGTGGGGCAGTTTTTCTTTCTCTTTTAGGTCGAGATTTTCTGTTTGATGACGCTGGTGGAAAAGACCAGATCGTAGCGCAAATACAGGATGGATCATTCGAGGCGCCTTTGCCTGCCATGATCATAGAATCCCTCTCTCGTTTGGGAGGGATTTTTATCGATGTAGGCGCCAATACAGGATTTTATACTGTGCTGGCTTGCAAGGCGTCGTCGACGGTCTCTGTTCTCTCTTTTGAGCCGTATCCGATTGTAAAAGAATCACTGAAAAGAAATATAGCACTCAATAATTTGGAAAGCCGGGTTCATATTTACGGCTTCGCCCTGAGCAACAGTGTCGGGGAATTTCCACTCTATGTTCCTGATGATTCCCACGGATTGATGGAAACAAGCTGTTCTCTGGAAAGCTCCTTCAAGGAGCACTTGAAGGGGACAGTTCGTGTGGAAGTGAAGAAGCTGGACCTGATGAATATAGTGGACCCGCTTTCAGTCATAAAGGTCGACATAGAAGGGCATGAACATGCTTTTCTGGAAGGCGCTGAAAAAACCATAAGGAAAAACCGGCCAATAATATTCTGTGAGCTTTTGTCAGGCGCACGAGTGGATTTTTATCATAATTTTCTGCCTTCCATTGGATATATTGATTTCAGACTGAGAAGAGACATGGTGATCCGCGATCAGATCACCCATTTCGACGAAGCCGCGTTGAATCATGCGCTCGTTCCTGTCGATAAGTTGCCTTTGTTTTATGACTGCTGCCGTGCGCAACGGCTGGAAGTGGTCGAACAGGTTGTTATCTGATGTGACGGCTTTGGTTGGTCCGTGGTCTAATGAGCTGATTTGGAATGACTTCTCGGGCAGAGATAAAGAAAGCCTCCCGACCTTTTCAATGAGGCCTCTGTTCTGCATGGTGGCAACAGTTTGCGGAACAGAGAGGTCGATACGTTCGGATGCCCTTTATTTTTCAGAAGTTACAGCGTTTGCGCCGTGAGGTTTTGGCGCGTTCATGAAACAGAATTCCTTGCTTATCACGGGTGCGGCGTCCGGCCTTGGACGCACATTCGCTCTTCGTACGGCTGGTCCGGGCGTTTCCCTTCATCTCATTGATTGCAATGCTGCGGGTCTGGAAGACACAGCCTCACGCGTAGAAGCGCTGGGTGCGCGGGTCACGCGACATGCTCTGGACGTGACGGATGCAGCCGCCATGCGACAGGCCATCGAAGCAGCCGAACATCTTGATCTGGTCCTGGCCTGTGCTGGCGTCACAGGCGGCGTTCATGACGGGATAGGGGGTGCGACGGAACCTTCTGAGCCGGAGTATCAGGTCCGTCGTATGGTGGATGTGAATCTGGATGGCGTTCTCAACACGCTGTTTCCAGCACTGGATGTGATGCGTCGGCAGCCTCGCGGCCCGGATGGCTATCGTGGCCGTATCGCCGCAATTTCCTCGATTGCCGGACTGGTCTCTTTCCCCGGCACGCCTTCCTACTGCGCGACCAAGGCGGCGGTGGATCGCTTTATGGTGGCGACCGGCGGAAACCTTCAGAAAGAAGGCATCCTGCTCAGTTCCGTGGTGTGCGGATTTCTGAATACCCCCATGGTCGCGACCAATGAGTTTCCCATGCCCGGACTGATGCAGGCGGCTGCTGCTGTCGAGAAGATTATGGTCGGGCTGGCGAAAAACAAACGCCGCATTGCCTTTCCGCGCTGGATTGTCGCCGGTTCCCGCTTCATGGATCTGTTGCCGATTTCACTTGCGGAACGGTATTACCAGAATCAGCCAACAGGAGCGGCGGGCAGCATGCCGCTGATTGAGAAAGCCGGGAGCGGGAGATGACGTCCAGACCACACGGTTTGATGGAAGACATCTCGGCTGCATCGGTCTGTCATCCCGTTCCGGCAGAACGCAAGACCATGTCGCTGGACCGTGTGTTCTGGAGCCATTTTTCGCCCAATCTCGGCCCGGGTGGGTGGGTGACAGGTGCGCTGCTTGTCAGTCTCGGGCTCGATTTTCATACCGGCGTGCTGGCCATTCTGCTTGGCAACCTGATCGGGGCGATGCCGGTCGCGTTGGCGGCTGCGATCGGGCCATCCACGGGCCTCACCCAGATGGAAGCGTCGCGTCTGGCGCTTGGAACGCTGGGTGTTCGGCCGCCTTCTTTCCTGAACTGGCTTTATTGCGTTGGCTGGGACGCCGTGAACAATGTTCCGGCAGCGGCGGCCCTGATAGGGCTCCTGTCTCTTTGCGGATTGCCGACGCCCTTCTGGCTGGCCCTTGGTGTGCTGGCGACAATCCAGATGGTGGCTTCGATTTATGGACATCATGTGGTGCAGGCACTTCAGAAATATCTGGGTGGCGGCCTGCTGATTGTTTTCGCCGCTATCGGCATCACGTTCGCGCTGCGCGGTGGTGGCATGGTCCACGCCACGCATCCCGTCAGTTTCGCCACCTTTCTTCTGGCAGTCGGAATTCTGGTGAGTTTCAATCTGTCTTGGTCGACCTATTCTTCCGATTATACCCGTTACCTGCCTGCTGACACCGAGCCGAAGCTGGTGGTGAAACTGGCGTTGGCAGGACTGCTGCTTTCCGCAGTGCCCTTCCAGATTCTGGGCCTGCTCACGGCAACCAGTATCTCCGAACCTTCTCCGACGGCCGTGATCGCCAGTCTGCAACACGCCATGGGACCGCTGGGGCCACTTGCACTGGCGGCCATTGCCCTTTCCTCGATCACGGGGAATTCGTTCAATGACAACACGGCCAGCTACAGCCTGATATCGGCTGGCATCCATATTTCCCGTGTGGCGGCGGCGATTATCACTGCCTCATTGGGCTACGTGCTGGCCGTTGCCGGGGCTGGCCGTTACGCTTCGCTTTACACCGATTATCTGCTGGTCACGATGTATTGGATCGCGCCATGGTGCGGCATTGTTCTGGCTGACTGGTATATGAGCGGGACAGGGCGCACGGCTTACGGTCAGGATCAGTTGCCGCCACAGGGCTGGACACGCGGGGCGACCATCTTCGTGGTGACTTCCGTGCTGACCGTCCTGCTGTTTTCGACCAGTTCGCTTTACACAGGCCCGATCGCGCGCTGGCTTGGTGGGGCCGACGTGGGATACTATGTCGGCTTTCTGGTCGCGGGACTATGGTATGCGATGGGTCGTCGAAAGGACCAGCGGCTCACAATTTGACGTGCGCCGGAAATATGACCCAATTTACGGGTTCGTTGGTATCAGCGTGATGCGAGCATTCTGAAAGTCGTGCGAAGGAGCAGCCATGAGAAATCCGTATCGTAAACCGCTGAGTGTGGCGCTTGCGCTGGCCGTCTGCCTTGGGGGGCACCTTGCGGAAAGCCGTCAGGCAAAGGCGCAGACCGTGGCATCCGGTGGAGAATCATCCGGTGCCTATCAGCCGCCTCCGCAGCCAACGGAACAGCAGATGGCGGCGATGCGGAAGGATGTGCAGACCGCTGCATCCTACGCGCTTCCCTCCGACTTTTTGCCACGCATGATCACGACGCTTCAGGCGCTTCAGAATGCAGGGTTGCAACCGCCGGCGCCAAGCGGGCAGAGTTCACTGGAAGATACGATCCGTCGCGTTGAAGCTGTGCCGGGCATTGAGCCGGTTCTCAGGGCGCAGGGTTTCACACCCCGATCCTTTGTCATGGGTCTGACCTGTTTCGGCATCACCTACGCCATCACATCCAATGCGCAGAACGCCCAGAATGCGCCGGCTCTCAATCCGAACAATGTGCGTCTCCTGCAGGCCAATCCGGATGCAACGCAGGCGCTGATTCAGGAAATGAGCAATCAGCCACAGCAAACTCAGTAAGGGTTGGTGGCACGTTCGATTTGCAGAGATTTCTGCATCAAGAAGGTTTGACGCACGCATCATAACCGAGTAGTGTCCGCGCACCAGCACTTTGGTGCTTGGAGGGGTGGCCGAGAGGCTGAAGGCGGCGGTTTGCTAAACCGTTATACGGGTAACCCCGTATCGAGGGTTCGAATCCCTTCCCCTCCGCCATTTTCCTTAAAAATCCAATCTTCTGATGGTGTGCGCGGTTTCGCGTCAAGCGCGGCATTTGCAGCCATAGCTGACACCCGTCTGCTGCAATGGCATGACATTGCCCGCATCGGGGGACTGTCATAAACAGGCGCGCAGGGAGCTTCTCCCAACATCACCGACGGGGCTGATAAGGGAATGAAACGCGCACTGACATTGGCATCAACGCTGATTCTATTAAGCGCCTGTTCAGGGCATACGCGATTGACACCCCGTCAGGAAGCGCACCGCGACCAATCGAAGCTTCATAGTTGCAATGAAATTTCCGATCGGGTCGCGCGCGGACGTTGTCTTATGGCGGAGTCCAGACGCCATTACCTGTATGAGCATCCCCCCGGCCAACGCACCAGCCGTCGCTGATCTGAGATAGTCACTGAAGTAGTGGTGTGTTCCATGAAGGAAAAGATTCCCATGAAGAAGAAATCATGCATCGTGCTACTGATTGCCGGTATTGTGCTGTCGCTGCTTGGTGCGCATGTCTGGAAAATTGTGCGGCCACTTGCCCGATTGGTGTGAGGTAACTTTGATGAAACGCATCGCTCTGCTGTTTACTCTTGGTGCGTTTCTCTCGGCCTGCTGCCCAAAACCCGATCCGAACAATCTCCCTGTCGATGGCTCGATCAAGTGCAATTTCGACCATCTTCCCGGTCAGAAAACGACCTGTCCGCTGCTGCACTGAGAGTTGGATACGTCGTTATTTTCGCTGCTTCACAACCGAGAAGGCGACGGAAAGCGTTCATCAATATGCGGCTGCGGACTACCCCATCCGGTAGGCGGAACAGGTGGCTGGCCGTGATGCCCCAGCCTGTGCTGGGGGCCGTAGCCACTTGCACAGCCGACTGAGAGCAGAAGGACGACACTCAGCAGCGTAATGTGTTTGATCTTCATCTCGGTGACCTTCCGATTGCGAGCGGCAAAACATTTTGGTCATTCAGAGATCAAGGAAGGGAGGGGAAGTTGATTTTGCCTCGGTTCTTTGAGCCGAACGTAAAAACGGCTTCATCGATTGGTCTGTAATGGGCAGGCTACCGTGAAACCGGTTTGTCGCGCCCATGATTAAAGGCAGACATTCCCTGTGCAGCACAATTAAAATCGACGTTGTTAAATAAAGTTTTCGTCCGTTCCCATGTGGCTCCAGCCGGACCGGCTCAAGGGAAAAGAAGTACCATCCCGCCGCACAGCTTTCAGGCCCATGCCTGCTGGCTCAAATCGTCCGATGCGCGTGACCGGAACGCCACGAGCAGAGCATCTTGCCTGCAACTGCACGGATTGTTCTTCAGGCACCGCAAGCAGCAGTTCATAGTCATCGCCGCCAGTGAGGCAGAGTTCGCGCAGGCCGTCATTCGTTACAACAGCGCGGGCGGCGTCCGACAGAGGCACCGTGTCCACGTCAAGCCGAACGCCCAAACCGCTTTCGCGGGCCAGATGCGCGGTGTCCTGAACAAGCCCATCTGAAACATCCATCGCCGCATGAGCGATATTTCCCAGCTCCAGACCAAGGCGTGGGCGGGGAAGGTGGTAGCGTTCAGTCAGCCAGCCTGTTGGGTCGGGAAGCTCTCCAAGGAGCGCTTTCAGTCCTAATGCCCCGTCACCAATCGTTCCGGTGACCCAGAGTCCATCACCCGCCTGTGCCCCATTGCGGCGAAGCGCCTTTCCCGGGGAGACGTCCCCCAGAATGGTCAGGGAAAGAACCAGCGGGCCGGTTGTGGAAGTTGTATCACCCCCGAGCAGGGAAACGTCGAAAAGCGCCTGATCCTGTTTCAGCCCGGCTGTGAAAGCGGCAAACCAGGCGTCATCGTGACGTCCATCATTTCTGGGGCAGGAGAGTGTCAGCAGCCAGCCAAAAGGCCGGGCATCCATGGCGGCCATGTCGGAGAGATTGGTGCGAAGCAGCTTGCGACCGATCGTATCCGGTGGATCGGTGGGCAGGAAGTGCACGCCTTCCACCATGGCATCCGCAGCCACGACCAGTTCGCGATCGGGGCGAGGCCTGAAAACGGCGGCATCATCCGTGAGGCCAAGTGCCCCTTCGCCAGCAAGCGCAAGAAAATGTCGTCGTATGAAAGAGAACTCTTCCGGCAGGGCCGGAAGGCTGCTTTCTTCAGATCGCCTCGTCATCCGGCGCGACCGTTTCGCTCTCATTCTCGTTTGTGTTCACGGCCGGAGCATCTTTTGCTGCTTTCAGCCGCTTGACCAGTGTGTCGAGAACGCCATTCACCAGTTTCGGTTCATCGCCAGAGAAGAAACCATGTGCCACATCAAGATATTCATTGATGAGAACATTGGGCGGCGGTGCATCAGGTGCTTCCATTTCGCCTACTGCGACCGCGAATAACGCGCGGAGAACCGGGTCCAGTCGGTTGACCGGCCATGATGCCGGCAGCACTTCCGTCAGCAGTTCGCAGACATGCTCGCGCTTGGCTGCGCCCTGTCGCGTCAGCTTTGTGAACAGCGTGACATCAGCTTCCGGAATGTAGCCATCCTGATAGGTTTCGCCTGAAAGAGGCGTGCCGAAGCGGTGCTGAACGAACTGGACAATTACCGTATCCGGCTGGTCATTGCTCTGTTCGATCTGAAAAAGTGCCTGAATGGCCGCAACACGCGCCGCCGTCCGCGGGCGCAGGGCCGAACTCAGTCGTTCATCTGAATGGACCAATGATCGTCCTCCTGCCAAATCGTTACCCAAGGCGGGGGTAAATGACGGCTTTGACGCGCAAGGTCCAGCCTTTCCTTGCGTCGGGCCTGTCATTTTTGTTCTTTGTTACGGTGATCGTCTATGCGGGTGAGGATTTCCGAGAAATCCTTGGTCTCCCGGAAGTCGCGGTAAACGCTGGCAAAACGGACATAACCCACCGCATCGATTGCATGCAGGGCTTCCATCGCCAGTTCGCCAATAAAGGGCGTGGCAATTTCATTTTCCCCTGAGGCTTCGAGCCGTCGGACGATACCGCTGACCATCTGTTCGATCTGTTCATCGGACACAGGACGCTTGCGTAGAGCGATGCGGATGGAGCGGGCCAGCTTTTCGCGGTCGAACGGAGCTCTCCGGCCGTCTGCTTTCGCCACGACCAGTTCCCGCAGTTGCACGCGTTCGACGGTGGTGAAGCGCTGACCACAGGTCGCGCAGGCGCGGCGACGGCGAATGGACGTGCCGTCTTCCATGGGACGGCTGTCTTTCACCTGAGTTTCGGCTTCGCTGCAGAACGGGCACCGCATCGTTTTCTTGTCTCGTTTCCTGAAGGGGCTGCCGCTCTCAGTCAGCAACCCGAAATCTGCCATGCAGGACAGGCGTGTGACTATGTGCCACAGGTCAGTGGTATAGCGTAAATAACGAGGAGAGTCCCAATCGGGGGAAGGAGAGCGTGGTGGTGAGAAAACTGCGGGTGACAGAGAGCGTGCGACGCGGTGCGTATGGAGCACTGATGCTGACTTTGTTCACAACCGGGACGGTGGCGTGGGCCGAAACGCCGCTTGATGAAAATCTGCACCCGGGCAATGCACCTGGCCAGACGCACGCTGTTGATGACGTGGATATCCATGATGGATGGGTGCAGCATGTCGGGCATGCTGGCGACATTGTGGCGGCCTATTTCGCTATCGAGAACCGCTCTGAAACCGCGCATCTGGTCGACAATGTCTCGTCCCCCTTCTGTTCGACAATCATGGGATACCATTCGGATCTCGAAGTCGATTCGATGACCCGCATGTTGTTCCAGCATCTGACCCTGCCACCGCAGCAGGTGTTGGTCTTTCCACCCGGGGGATATCATCTGGCCTGTCGGATTGCGCCCGGAAAGACCATCACGCCGGGGATGAAAATTCCGCTGACATTTCACTTGCTGGGCAGTTCGGCCAAGACGGTGGAGTTCGAGGTCAGGGAAGGCAAGACCTATCCGGCGAATCGTTAAGTGATTTTTTTTCTGCAATAGCTAAAGCCACTTTTCTGTGGCGTGAGCTTGTTTGGGATAAAATTAAGTATCTATTGTATTGGTGGGAGAATTTTCTGAAAAATTCTTTGCTCCTGCGTATGCTGAATGAATGTTGCTTCAAGT
>NZ_JBDNXK010000113.1:0-9320 GCF_047721705.1 Acetobacter sp.
GGCTTATGGACTGCCGAAAGATCCGATGCATTTTGAACGGTTCGAGAAATTCAATTGGTTCGGCATTCTCGTAGGTCTTCCTGCCATATGTTCATTGGTCATTGTGCTGTACCAAGGTGATCGGCTTGACTGGTTTCGTTCCCCCATCATCACGAATCTGACGTTCTGGGGTGGGGCTGCGTTCATCGTCTTCGTCATCAACGAGGCGTTTCATCCCAGCCCGTATTTCAAGGTTCAGTACTGGCGTCAGCGCAACATTCAGGCTGCCCTGCTGTCGCTGATTGGTATCCTCGCGATCTGTTCCATCATGGGTGAAATCCCCTCAACCTATCTGGAAGTTGTGCAGGGTTACAGGCCCATCCAGGCTGCGCCTGTCTCTTTGGTCGTGGCGCTGCCACAGCTTTTCATGCTTCCGTTAGTCGCTGCCATCTGCAATTCGCAACGTGTTGATTGCCGCTACGTGCTGGCCGGCGGTATGTTGTGTCTCGCCGCTGCTGCATGGCTTGGCACATGGCTTACGGTCGATTGGGTGCGTGACAACTTTTACCTGTTGCAAACCCTCCAGGTCTTTGGCCAGCCCATGACGGTTATTCCCACGCTCATGCTGGCGACCATGGCCATGGGGCCTGCAGATGGTCCGTTCATCTCCGGCATGGTCAACATGCTCAAAGGACTGGCCAACGCGGTAGCGTTTGCTCTTTTCGGGGCGCTGAGCAGACGGCGTGAGCAATATCACTCCACCATGCTGCTTGATCATCACGGCACACATGGTCTGGCTCTGCAAGGCATGAGCGATCCCATCAATCGACAGTTATCGGTTACTTCGCCTGATGCGGGACATGTCGCGCACAATACGCTCGAAGTGTTCCATACCTATGTGCACGAGCAATCCTTCGTGCTGGCCATGAATGATATTTACTACATCCTGATCTGGGTGTGCCTCGGCTATGCCGCAATGAATCTTGTCTTGCCGCGACGTGTTTATCCGCCGCGTGCCCCCTCACCAAATGCTCCTGCCCGCTAATCCGGAATGACTGACCATGATCTATAAAAAACCACTTCTTTACGCGGGATGTGCCGCAGGTGTTCTTGCCGTTATCGCCTGGGGGGGGGCCCGCTTCGTCAATGGCAACGGTGTCGATCAATACACTAACGACGCTTACATCACGGCCGATTTTCCGACCGTAGCGCCCAAGGTTTCCGGCCGTATCGATCGGGTTATCGCCCAGGATAACCAATTGGTTCACGCAGGTGAGGAACTGGCACACATTGAAGATGATGATTATCGTGCAGCTCTCGACGTGGCTAAAGGAAATGTCCTGGCAGCGCAAGGTGATGTCGCCAATCTTGAAGCCGAAATTGCCCGACAGGATGCTGTGATCGCAGGTGCGCGGGCCGCCGTTCAGTCTGATGAGGCGGATCTGGTTTTCGCCCGGCAGAACGCAGCCCGCTACCGTAACCTGTCCTCGGGTGGTGCGGGCACGATCGAGCAGAAGCAGCATTCCGAGGCGCAGGAAAAGGAAGCTCAAGCTGTGATTGCACGAGATCAGGCTGGTGTCGATGCTGCCACTCGACAGGTAGCAGTCCTCAAGGCGCAGCTCGAACGTGCACAGGGCGTATTGCTTCGTGCTCAGGGTGACATGAAACAGGCTGAACTGAACCTGTCCTACTGCACCATTCCAGCGCCAATAGATGGTGTTGTGGGTGAGCGTGGCGTACGTGTGGGAAATTATGTGAACCCAGGCTCAGGTATCCTTGCTGTTGTTCCAACACGTCAGGCCTATGTGCTGGCCAACTTCCAGGAAACGCAGCTTACCAAGGTCCAAGCCGGTCAGCGCGCCACGATCTGGGTTGATACGTTCCCAGGTCATCCGCTGAGAGCACATGTAGACTCTCTTGCTCCGGCTACCGGGGTCGCGTTCGCACCTATTCAGCCCGACAATGCCACGGGTAACTTTACCAAGGTTGTTCAGCGCATCCCCGTCAAGCTGACATTCGATCCGGGCCAGCCACTCGCGGATAAGGTCCGTGTTGGCATGTCAGTCGAGGCGAATATCGATACTTCTTCAAAGCCGGAAGGCCCCCATGCCAATGACACCCGCTATATCTGGCAGTGACACCATGAAGCGCTTTTTTTTCTCGGGCCTGTCGGCTCTGGCGCTTGCCGGATGCACGGTTGGGCCAGACTATCACAAGCCACAGGTTAAAGCGCCCGATGCTTGGCGTGCCCCCCTTCCGCAAGCGGAAAGTCAGGTCACAATGGCCTCGGTCGATCCGCAATGGTGGAAAATTTTCAACGATGCCATCCTGACTCGGCTGGAAAATGAGGTCGCTACATCCAACCTCGATCTGAAGGCGGCGAATCTTCGCCTGATGCAAAGTCAGGCCGAACGGCGCATTGCCAGTGCGGCTCAGCTTCCTCATATGGAGGCCAACGCTTCCTACGCGCGTGAGCGGGCCAGTACCAACGGCGTTCTGGGTCTGTTGGGAACGATGGAACGTGAGGGCGCAGGTACCACGGCATCGGGTGCAGGCGGATTTGGGCCGGCAGGAATGCCCGGCAGCGTTGGTAACCCTTCCTTTAACTTGCCGCAATACGGCATGAACGCATCGTGGGAAGTGGATTTCTGGGGACATGTGCGACGACAGGTTGAAGCCGCGACAGCTGCTGTGCATGCAACCGAAGAAATGCAGCGTGACACGCTTGTGTCGCTCATGGCAGAGACAGCACAGGACTATATTGATCTGCGCGCGACCCAGACCCAGGTTGGTATTCTTGAACATAATATCGAGGTCGCAGCCAACAGTGTGAAGCTGACCACCCTGCGCTTTCAGCAGGGAGCAGCCACCCGGTTGGACGTAGCCGAGGCGACGGGGCAGCTTCATACTTTTACGTCCCGTCTGGCGCCTCTAAAAGCGCAAGCTACGCATATGCTCAATGCACTGAGCTTTCTGGTGGCACGTGAGCCAGGCGCTCTTGATGTCGAACTGGGCAAACCAGCAGATATTCCTTCAGTCCCGGCAACGGTTCCTGTCGGGTTGCCATCGGAACTTGCGGAGCGTCGCCCTGACATCCGTATGGCAGCCGACCGGCTGCATGCCGCCACTGCCAGCATTGGGGTCGCGATTGCGGACTTTTTTCCGCGTGTGACGCTTTCGGGAAGTTTGGATGTACAGGCGCTCCAGTTCAGCGGACTGGGCTCATGGGCATCGCGCCAGTACGGTTTTGGCCCGACCGCCACGCTGCCCATTTTCGAAGGTGGTCGACTGACGGGGCAGCTGCATCTAAGAAAAGCGCAGCAAAAAGAAGCCGCGACGATGTTCCAGCGTACGGTGCTCAAGGCGTGGCAGGAAATCGACGATGCCATGGCTGATTTCACGGCGGCCCAAAGACGGCGCGATGAACTGGCTGACGCCGTGCATGAGAACCAGATTGCCGTGGAAACAGCTAAGGCGCAGTATGTACAGGGATCATCCGACTTTCTGAACGTGTTGACGCTTCAGAATGCGCTTCTGTCATCACAAAGCGCACTTGCTGATGCAACGGCGCATGTCGCCGGATCAGTAACCAATCTTTATCGCTCCGTAGGGGGTGGATGGCAGACATTCTATCCGGAGAAGAACAATGCCGGAAAGCGGACTTGAGGAAGGCCCATGATTACGATCATACGCGCCGCCAGTCTGGGAACGGCGCACTCCGGGGGGCTGTCGCTCCGCTGTCACTTCGCCTTCGCCGATTATCAGGACCCCACCCGTTTGCACGAGGGACGATTGCGGGCGGTCAATCTTGGCACACTTACCGCTGGGGCTGCTTATTGTATCGGTCCGGAAACCGCAGTCGACATTGTCACATTGCTGCAGGCCGGAACAATGGTAACAGAAATAGCGGGTTTTCATAAACAAAATCTCAGCGCGGGTGAAGTGCATCTTATCAGTGCCGGAACCGGCTGTGAGGTTCTGAGCTGGACTGCGGGTTCCAAGGGAGCGTCGTTTATCCAGTTCTGGTTCCTTCCCGATATGGAGGGAACCGCCCCCATACAGGACGTTCGCCCATCCTTTTCCAATCTTGAGGATGGAGGGTTCCGGATTATCGCATCTGGCTTTCCTGAGGATGATCCTGAAGATGAGGAGGTTTTTCCCGATGGTGCGCCCATGGTGCTCACAGCCAGTGCCCGGTTGCTCCATGCTGCTATCCCCGCGGGGGAGGGAGCTGCTTACCGTACGGTGCGTGGTCGTAATCTGTATCTTGTTGTGGTATCGGGTAACGTCCGTGTTGGAGAGGATGTCCTGCATGCGGGTGATGCAGCCTCACTCTGTGATAGTATAGATCTGACAGTCATGGCTGACGAAGCTGCCATTGTGCTTGTGGCTGACGTCGCCAGTTAGAGATATATCCTATCGAGGTCGGGGATATCAGGAATTTATTGACACGCAAGGGAAAAAGCGCTCTGACTTAAAAAAGTAGGTCCGGTTTCATAACTAGGGCTCGTAGGCGTTAACGTGAAACAACGCACAGAAACTGACAGCAGCATGCTGGCAGCCTGTGCGTCTGTGTATCCACAGTCACCGGTCTGTCGGCACGATAAGGATACACAGTTATGAAATTATTTCAGTCTTTCTTTGGTGCAAGTGATAGCCCGCGGGTCGTGCGTGTGCGACAGGAACTCGTGAAGCGCAAGCTTAACGTTACGGCCGTTAAGCGTCTGACCCCGCACATGATCCGTGTAACGTTGACGGGTGCCGATTTGGTCGGGTTTAATAGCCCCTCTCCTGACGATCACATCAAGATTTTCATCCCCGGTCTGGATGGTGTTCCAATCCGCCGCGACTACACGCCGCGTCGTTATGACCCGCAAAATGGCACGTTGATTCTGGATTTCGTTGACCACCATGGTGGGCCAGCAGCGGCTTGGGCACGGGCTGCCAAACCAGGGGATCGGCTTGAAATCGGTGGGCCGCGTGGCTCCCAGGTGGTCTCCGGCGTAATCGACCACTGGCTTCTGGTCGGCGATGAAACGGCGCTACCTGCGATCGGGCGGCGGGTTGAGGAGCTTCCTGCTCAGACGTCCGTTACGACTGTGGTCGCTGTGCCGGGGACGGAAGACGAACAGACCTTCGTCACAGATGCGTGTCATGTCGCCCATTGGATTCATCGACCGATGGAACAGGCGGATGCTGCTGCAGGCATTCTTGCTGTCCTCAAAAAACTGGAGATCCCGGATCGTACTTTTGTCTGGGTCGGCGCTGAGGCTCGCGTGGCGAGGGTCGTGCGCCAGTATCTTCTCGATGAGCGCAAGGTTCCGGCGCAATGGATTAAGGCATCCGGCTATTGGATGAAAGGTCAGGCCGATGCGTCCGTCAAGGATGTCGGGGATGAACGCTGAGGAGCCGAAAATGACAGATCGCTCACGCTTTCCCGCCCCTGACGATACGGTCGAGGATTTCCGGCGGCGTCTTGAAGAACGCTATCCTGATCTGCCGCGCGCAGAAGATATCGCTTCCGCCAATCCGGGTGAACTGGCTGACGCCGATGATCGGGCGCGACACTGGACAAGTGACGCTCCGGGGCCGTTACGCCCGGGCACACCTGAACACAGTCAGGCCGTCGCCCGTATGTTCCGGGAGACGTTCAATCCTTACCGTCCGTCCGTCATTGACTGGCCAAACCTCGATGCGGCAACCCTGAAGCGCATCACGTCTCTGCCGATCTGGGACATTGCGGTCGAAACCGAGGGCAAGGCCCGCCTGCGCATGGCGGCGTATGCGGACAGACTGACCGATCCGGCCATGAAGGACGCCATTCTTCGCAACGCGTGGGAAGAAAACCGGCATAAGGAAGTCCTCACGCGTCTTGTGGAGGCTTATGGCATCCCCCTCGCCAAGGAACCGCCCTACGTGGTTCCGCATGATGCCGAGTGGGCATATATGGTCACCGGTTTCTCGGAGTGCGTCGACAGCTTCTTTGCCTTCGGGCTTTTCGATCTTGCCAGGCGTTCTGCTTTTTTCCCGCAGGAGCTGATCGAGACGTTCGAACCTGTCATGCAGGAGGAATGCCGGCATATTCTCCTTTTTGCCAACTGGCTGGCCTGGCATCGTGCCACGCTTCCCGTATGGCAACGCCCCTGGTTCGAACTGAAGGTCATCGCGGTCTGGGTGTTTCTCGCCTATGAACGGATCGGCATGGTCCGCAGCATGGACGGAGAGGGAAATATCCGCGAACAGGACAACAATTTTACCGTGTCGGGGGTGAAGGATATTGCCAGTGTCGATCTTGCCCTGCCTGAATTGCTGGATCTCTGTCTTGCTGAAAATGAGCGCCGGTTTGCCGGCTATGATGCCCGCCTGAAACGTCCATGGGAAGCACCACTGCTGGCTCGGGCAATCAGAGGTGTGCTGCGTAAGGGGCAATCCGTTTCCACATGGGTCGCTTCAAAAGGTGGCGCCGCTATCAGTCCCGAAACAGGTGGCGTGGTTCTCCTCCTCACCACACTTGGTTGCGCATTATGGGCGAGGCGGTCGAAAGGCAGCCGATCGCCCAATACGCGCGCATTACGAAGGAACGGCTTCAGCCGGGGAGGAGGGAGACAATGGTCAATATAATGAACAGCAATCTGACCAGAACTGTGCTGACACTCTCTCAGTTCGCCGCCCAGAAACTCCTGCATTATGGCTTCGATCTGGCGCAAGGACGGCAGGTGAATCTCTCCATTGCTTTTGTAGACCACAGTGGGGTGCTTCTGGCGTTCGGCCGGATGGATGAGGCGCCAGTTGTCACAGTTGACGTGGCGATTGGAAAGGCCCGCACTGCGGCGTTCCTTGGTGCGCCTTCCAAGGTGTTCGAGGACATGATCAACGCGGGTCAGCCTTCCATGACGACCGTGCCTGGAATTCTGCCCTTGCAGGGCGGCGTACCCCTTGTTTCAGGAAAAGCCTTAGTCGGTGCGGTCGGCGTCAGCGGGGCCTCGGGTGAGGAGGATCAGGCGATGGCCAGTCTTATTTCTGAGGCTCTGAACAAATTATAGGCCTCAGGCCGTCTCGCAATGCATGGGGCGTATAGAAAATCTCAGACCCTAATTCCTCGAAACAGGAGATCTGTCATGAATTTCAAAAGTAAAAAAATTATCGTTATTGGCGGCGCGTCCGGTTTTGGACGCGCTGTGGCATCCAAGGCGGCCAAGCTTGGTGCCCAGGTTATGATTACCAGCCGTGAGCAAGATAAACTCACTGAGGCTCAGCGTGATTTCACCTCGGCTGGGTTTCATGTCGCAGGTTGCGTTGTTGATGCGGCGGACATTTCCAGCATCACGGCTTTTTTTGACGGGATTGACCACTTCGATCATCTCGTCTCAATGGCCGGTGGTTTCATGGGGGGCGGTTTTCTCAGTGCTGACTATGAGACGATCCGCCGGGCTATTGATGAAAAGCTGTTTGCGAACCTGCATCTTGCCCGCCATGCAGCGCCCAAGATTGCACAAGGCGGCAGTCTCGTGTTTACCGCGGGTGCCGGTGGTCGTCCTGATAATGCCTCCGGGGCCATTGTCGGGAATGACGCCATTCGCCTCATGGTGGAGGGACTTGCGGTTGAGCTGGCTCCCCGCGCTCGTGTGAATGCGGTTGCACCCACGTGGACCGAAACGCCTCTGTGGAAAAACATGCCCGCTTCCGATGTGCAGGCGACCAAAGAGCGCTTTTCAAACACTATTCCACTCAAAAGAACTGCGGAAATAGAGGAGGTGGCACAGGTTTATATTTTTCTGATGCAATGTGGATTCATTACTGGGCAGACCATTACTGTCGACGGCGGTCTGACCCTGGTGACTTGATTCCTCAAAGCTATTTTCCAGACAACATGTGATAATATCAGGCGAGTTCAATGAATTTTTTTAATGCTGGTGAGACCTGCTCTCTGTTCCACAACAGGAACAGGGTTGATTCTGCATTACGCTCACTCAGAGGGAGCGCACTCAGGCCTGCTGGCAGAAGCGCAGTCACACTCTCGGCAACGATCGAGAGGCCGAAGCCCGCGTGAACCATTCCGAAAATGGCGCTGATATTGGTGACCTTCCATGTCGGCTCCAGGGAAAGCCCATTTTTTTGAGCTATCGTTTGGACAATATGTGCGATCCCGACTTCGTCCGTATCCTGAAATCCGATCAGCGGAATGGGATGGATTTCCTGTATGGAAAGACCGGTTCGGGATGCAAGAACATGGTTTTCAGGAAGTAAAACAAACAGTTTTTCTGTAACGTATCGCTGTGTGATGCAGGTGGAGGGAACCGTTTCAAGATCCCGCACCAGTGCGACGTCAATGTTCTGTTTTGCCACAGCGGTGACAAGATCCGAGATTGATTTTTCAGCCAACGTGATCTGAACTTCGGGGAAACGCTGTCCCATCCTCTGAAGGTGATCGGGGAAAATCCGTCCTGCCAGAGCCGACCCGACATGTCCAAGAACAAGATGGCCCCTCTCCCCTCGGGCCACACTTCGTACCTCATCGATCAGGTTGTGATGATCCTTCAATAGCCGCTCCGCCGCCGCCCGACAGGCGCGGCCTGCGCTGGTCAGGTCAATACCCCGTTTTCGACGATGGAACAGCTTGACGCCAAGCGCATCTTCCAGAGCCTTGATCTGCTGGCTGAGCGCGGGCTGTGCGATGTCGAGTTTCTCCGCCGCTCGGGCGACGTGCAGGGTTTCACATACAGTGAGAAAGACGGCCAGTCTGCGTAGGGAAGCAGATGTCAGATTTTTATTCATAAGTTTTTACTTATCGATAATGCCTTATGATGAATATGGATCATATGATGGGGGCCGCATAGTCTTCCTTTCACGACAGAAAGGATAATGTCATGGATAGGACAGATCACACCGCCACCCTGCCAGTCATCGATCTCCGCTCCGCTTTGGCGCGGCTGGAGCAGTTGCCGGATGAATTGATTTCAACCGACCATGAGGTCGATCCTCGTTCTGAGCTGGCGGGTGTCTATAAACGTGTCGGAGCCGGGGGCACCGTCATGCGTCCGACCAGGACCGGCCCGGCAATGATGTTCGAGAACGTGAAAGGTTATCCTGGATCACGTGTGCTGGTTGGGCTAATGGCGAAACGTGAGCGCGTGGCCCTGCTGCTTGACAGTAAATCCGAGGGGCTTGGGCAACGGATGGGCGAGGCGGTGCTTAACGGGATTGCGCCGGTCGTAATCAAGGACCAGGCGGCTCCCTGTCAGGAACAGATCTTTCGGGCCGATGATCCCAAGTTTGATCTGCGTACTCTTCTGCCTGCTCCAACCAATACGGAAGAGGATGCTGGTCCCTATTTCTGTCTC
>NZ_JBDNXK010000114.1:0-8999 GCF_047721705.1 Acetobacter sp.
TATTTGCACTGGGAACTGCTCTGAGCCGCAATACAGACATAAGGCTCTTTGATGGGGCGGGACGGGTCAGCATCAGGCGCAAGCACCGGTGGGGCTTCCGTCGGGTCTACGCCAAGGATGTAACCCGCCGTGCGATGCAGGCCCACGAGCCGGAAATCACAGGGCTGCCAGATGTTGTTCTTGTCGTCGAAGAACAGACCTAGCGTGTAGGTCGCATAGAATGTCTTGAGCAGATCGCCCTTTTCCAGCTCTTCCGGAGTGATGAACCGGATGTGTGGATAGGTGCTCTTGAAAAGCGGAATGATGGGAGCCGCCATCACGCACGTCATTTTGCAGTGATGGGTTTCGGCAAAGCGGGCGACGTAGGGGAACCATCCCAGCGTATCGCCGAGCGTGCCCACAGGTAGCTGCACCAGCACGTGCTGGTTCCGGCAGTCATATTTGTGGGAAAAAATCACATTGCCGTCGGCATCTTTGACCTGAATGCCGAACCGGACATAGAAGCGCTTGGAGCTGTTGACGTTGGCCTTGCCCGCCGTGGTTTCGAACAGGATATTGCCTGTATCGAGATCGGTGAGGCGAATGGTCCATTTTCCCTCAGGCAGCGCGACGCGGCACCCAAGATTGAAATCATAGCGGATTCCAAGTGGGCCTTCCTGCGTAGGGGCGGGGGCGGCACCGACAAAAGTGGGCTTGTCGGCGGGCTTTGTTTCCTCGGGTTGCTCAGGCTTGGCGTTCGGGTCCCGGTTGCTTCCTCCCGCGATCTGCGAAGAAGCTTCGTTATCTTCTGTTTTCGAAGAAACGGGAGTGGCAACGTCTGAATCGGACATGTGGTGTCTTTTAACTCACGTGTATTAAATAAATGACACCATTTGACATACCGGTAAAAGCTTGTGGAAGAAAGAAGGTGAGTTGTTTAGTTTTTACTACGGTTCACCAGCTGATCCTGCTGCCCCGACTGCATCCTGACCACGTCCGGGCTGTCCGGCGTAAGTGTGGTAGATGAATGAACCGCTGTAAGACGCAGCAACCGGCGCAATGAATTTCACCGGAACTCCGAATACATCGAACTGCGTGGCGCCATTATTGGGATCACGCGGTATTTGTTGTGCGTCGGGTGGCGGAACGGTCGAGCCGTGGGGCGCATTGCGGATTTCCAAGGGGAAATTGGTCGCAATATGCTCGTCGAGATCGGCGACGGGCTCATAACCATCCGGTGGAGGCGGGGCAGGGTTGCGTGATTCCGGAGGCTTGACCTGTGCGTTGGGTTGTTGCGTCACACCCGACGACAGATCGGTGATATCCGCGTTACGTTTTGCACGGTGATGGACGGCATGCGGAGCCGCCATGGCCGAGGAGGCGGCGGCGAGCATGATGGCGGTTCCGACCGTCAGGCCACGGACACCTCCCGCTGGAGTAGAGCGACGCAAAGGTGTGTGATGGGGCGGAGCGCCGAAGCGAAACATGATCATGGGTGCCTCCTTGGCGACATTGGTGCTAGATTCCGACGTGTGACGCTTGCGGTCAATGAATGTTTCCGCAACCCTGCGCGAGCTTGTGCGCTTTTAATATATATTTAGGGGAGCCGTCAGGTAGTACGGGACAACAGGATATGACTGTAAGCACAGGAAGTGACCTCGCCCCCTTGGCTCTGACCGATGGGCAGGTTCTGGAACTTGAAAACGCACTGAATCAGGTCGAGGCAGGCCGTGGAGTGCTGGTCCGCATGGCCGATCTTATGGGGGGTGCCGTCGGACAGGCGACACGCCTTGGCCTGCGCGGGCTGGGTATGACGCCGCGCGTGCAGGAAAAGCTGAAAGGCATCGCGGAGACCGCCATCAAGCGCTCGTTCGATATAGCGCTTCTGGGCATGACCTCTTCCGGTGAAGCGGTTCCGGCTGAGCGGCAGATGGACGTCTCGGCTGGCAAATCCATCCGCGATCGGGCCTTGCAGGCTGCCGTGGCCGTGTCGGGCGCGGTTGGCGGTTTCACCGGTTTGGCGGGGCTGGCCCCGGATATCGGCTTCACGACGCTGACCATCATGCGTGAGATCGCGCGCATTGCGCGCGAGGAAGGCGAGGATCTGTCCGATCCGGATGCCCGGCGTGCCTGCCTTGAGGTCTTTGCCCTGCGGGCTTTCCCGAATATCGGCGAGGGACGCGAGAGCGAACTGGGCTATTTTTCCGCCCGTACGGTGCTGCGCGGGCGCCCGGTTGTCATGCTGATTTCTGAAGTGGCCTCCCATTACGGCCTTGCGCTGGGACACAAGATTTCGATCCAGCTGATGCCGGTCGCCGGAGCGCTATGTGGCGCCTCCCTGAACGCGGCGTTCCTCGCTCATTATCAGGCATTGGCGCGCGCGCACTTTACGATTCGTCGTCTTGAGCGGGAGCATGGCCCTGTTGTGCGTGATACGGCTGTCGCGCTGCGTAATCAGGCGGCGGCCCGCATGACGGGCGAACCCTGAGTCAAAAGGGTCACGATCCTTCGCGGATTGTGATCCAGCTTGCCAGAAGCCCGATCAGACACAGACTGATGCCCATGGTTTCGGCCATTGGCGCATAATGCGGAGCCAAAAAGGGAACGAGGAGGGCGGTCCCAAGGCCGGAGAGGCAGGCAATCAGCATATGCACGGCGTTCGTTCCTTAAAGCGACTTCATGAAAGTGGCCAGGTCGCCGTCCAGAGCTTTCTGGAACGCGGCGAGCGTATCGGCACTGACGTAATGTTCGATGCCTTCCGCGTCGATCAGCACCTGATCTTCGCTGACGCCGAGGGCGCGCAGGAATGACTCCACGATACGGTGCCGCGAGCGCGCCATTTCGGCAAGTTTCTCACCTTCCGGCGTAAGGAATATGCCACGGTAGGGTTTCTGCAGAACCAGCCCGTCCGCCACAAGGCGGGCGAGCATCTTGGCGACTGTCGGCTGCGAGACACCCAGCCGTGCGGCGATATCGACCTGTCGCGCCTCCTGCGCTTCTGCGAGCAGGTCTGATATCAGCTCTACATAATCTTCGATCAGAACCTTACGGCGGGCTTCGCGGTTGGCTTTGAAACTTTCGCTTTGCGTTTCTGCGGCAGGGAGGGCTGTGGCGGTCGTGTGGGGGCGTGGAGGCATGACTGAAAGAGAGTTCCAGAGTAAGATTATTCTCGTTGGAATAGAGTATTCCTGTGATTTAATCCAGCGGAAGCCCTTGCCGTAAAGGGGCCGGTTCGCACATAGCGGCCCGGTAAATTGTTACATGGAAAGTGCGAGGGAAGGGTTCGCACAGTAACATCTTCGATGATGTTACATTTTGTTAATCCCTTTCCCTCATAAAGGCACGTTCTGCATCAAAGGGATAGACGTTGCTATGGAAAGGCAATCGGATCGTATTCCTGACGGTGATTCGGCAGAGCAGGATACAGATTTTCTCCGGGCCGCGATCGATGAAATTCTCATCGTGGCCGTAACGGACGTGAACGGTATCATTACCCATGTTAATGAGCGTTTCTGTCACATAAGTGGATATTCACCCCATGAATTGATCGGGCGTACCCACCGGGTCGTGAATTCAGGTTTTCACAGCAAGGCCTTTTTCAAGAGACTTCACGACACCATTTCCGCGGGAAAGATATGGCGCGGAAAGATATGCAACCGTGCGAAAAACGGTTTGTTCTACTGGGTCGCAACCACCATCATTCCCTACAGGGACCGGTCCGGAAAAATCACGGCTTACTTGGCCTATCGTTTCGATGTGACGCCGCTCGTCGAAGCGCGGAACAAGATGAAGCAGATGGCGCGGCAGGATCCTCTGGTCGACGGGCTGAACCGCATCGGCTTTGCAGAGGAACTGGCGCAGGTCGTCAGCGCGTCCATTTTCTCCAGTGAGGCATGGATCCTCATCAAGATCGATCTCAATGGCTTCAAGGAAGTCAATGACATCTATGGTCATGACATCGGTGATCTTGTCCTGATCGAAATTGCCCGGCGTCTGAGGCGTTTTGGAGGCAAGGATTCCGTGGTCGGGCGTCTGGGCGGAGATGAGTTCGCGCTGCTTCTGCGTTATCCCGCCAGTTGCATCAGCGTGGAAAGTTACCTTCAGAGACTGCTCGATCTGATTGAGCAGCCCATTCACACGGGGCCGACGAATGTCTCCGTGTCGGCGGGGATCGGCTACACGAAAATCTCTCCCAATGTCTGCTCCGGCCAGCAGTTTCTCAAGGAAGTGGACATCGCCCTTCTGGAAACGCGCCATAATCGCGGCAAGGGTGTTGTGGGCTTCTCACCTTCCCTGCGAACAAAGGCGCTTCGTCGTCAGCAGACCATGAGTGAAGCGCGGCTTGGGATCGAGCGCGGGGAGTTCGAACTCTACTATCAGCCCATCATCAATCTGGCCCAGAGGAAAGTGGTGTCCTGCGAGGCGCTGCTACGCTGGCACCATCCCAGAAAGGGTCTCATTACGCCGGAGGTTTTCTCCGAAGTGTTCGAGGATTTCCGACTGGGCCTGAGTATAGGGCGGTTTGTAAGGGAAACGGCCATCAGAGAGGCAGCCCTCTGGCTGCGCAATGGTGTTTATCAGGGGAGCATCGCCATCAATCTGAGCGTCTCGGATTTCGGCGTGGACAGCCTGACAGCCGAACTCGGTGAATTGATGGAGCGGGAAAAAGTTTCACGCAAACATATCGAGATCGAGATTACGGAGAATATTTTCCTTGGCGCTTCGCGTTCAGACCGGGTGCGGCGGGAGATCTGCAATCTGGCACAGGCCGGCTTTGCCATTTCGTTCGATGATTTCGGCACAGGCTATGCCGCCATCAGCCATCTTCGCGAACTCCCGCTGACCCATATCAAGATCGACCGAAGTTTCGTCACGAATATCGCCCAGAATGATCGCGATGAGAAAATCACTTCCGGCCTCATCGCGCTGGCCCGCAGTATAGGGCTTTCCACGGTCGCGGAGGGGGTCGAGACAGTGGAGCAACTGCGGCTGCTCAGAGGGCTCGGCTGCACCAATTGTCAGGGATATCTTTTCTCGCGCCCTCTGCCCGCAGCCGACATGCCGGCTGCAATCCAGCATGCCCATCTCGTTCTGGAGCAAATCCACAACGATGATGAGCGGCAGGCTCTGGCGGGCTGACGCGCCTTACGCTTCCACAGGTGAGGGAAGTGGTTTCCCGGCGACGATCGCAGCGACGTTGTCGAGCGCAAGCATGCCCATATCCGTGCGCGTCTCGACAGTGGCGCTGCCCACATGTGGCGTCATGAACAGGTTGGGGATTTCCAGCAATCTCGGGTCGGGATGTGGTTCGTTGCGACAGACATCCAGTCCCGCTCCGCCCAGATGACCATCTTTCAAGGCCGCGATAAGAGCGTCTTCGTTTACCAGTCGCCCACGGGCGGCATTGACGAAGATCGCTCCCTTCGGAAGCCGTGAGAAAAACGCGGCGTCGACCATGCCGTCCGTCTCCGCGCTGCCGGGCAGATGCAGGCTGACAATCTGGCATTGGGGCAGCATGTCTTCCAGATTTTCGACCCATATCGCGCCCTGTTCCTGTTCAGGCGAAAGACGACGGCGATTGTTATAAAGCACTTTCATATCGAATCCGCGCGCGCGCTTGGCGACGGCCTGCCCGATCCGGCCCATGCCAACGATGCCGAGCGTTTTGCCGGTCACGCGCATGCCCAGCATTTCATCCATAGCCAGATCACGTCCCCAACCGTCCCGGACGAATTTGGTATATTCCGCAGCACGCCGGGCGGCGGCGAGAATCAGGAACATCGTCAGATCGGCATTGCAGTCCGTCAGGACATCAGGCGTGTTGGAAACGGCGATGCCACGGGCCCGAATAGCTTTCACGTCGAGATGATCGAGCCCCACACTGACGGTCGCGACCAGCCTGACCGATGCCGGAATGCGGGCAGCGGCCGCGGCGTCGATCCTGGCGTGATGGGTGACGAGCATGGCTACGGCTTTTGTTTCCGCCGCCAACTGGAACAAGGAGTTTGTGTCGAGGGGAGTTGCGGGCGGCGGCGGCGCCGTGAATTCCTGCTGGATGCGGTTTTCAACGGCCTGCGGTAGTCGCACGCTGCGAACGATGGCGGGACGGGGCGCTGTCATGAGGACCGATCCTTTTCAGAAAAGATATTGGCTGATAGAGGAAAGGTGCGCTCCGTCAGGTTCACCCGGCAAGAGGTGGCAGGCTGTTTTGTCCTTTGTCGGAAATAAGGAAAGCAGATCTGGAAACGGGAAAAAGCATGCGGGACGAGATCGAACTCACACCGGAGCTTATGCTCGGGGCCTACTCCATTGGCCTTTTTCCTATGGGCAGCAGTGAAGATCCGGATCGGCTTGAGTGGTACGATCCCGATCCGCGTGGCGTTATGCCGCTTCATGGTTTCCATCTGTCGAAGCGTCTCGCTCGCACGGTTTTGAATGGGCGTTTCACGGTTACGGAGGACAGGGACTTCGAGGGCGTCATGCGCGCCTGTGCTGAATCCGCGCCCGGGCGGGAAACGACATGGATCAGCGAGACGATCATAGAGCTGTTCTGTCGTCTGCATCAGATGGGGTACGGGCACAGCATCGAAACCTGGCACGATGGAAAGCTGGTGGGTGGTCTTTACGGGGTGGCGCTCGGTTCGGTTTTTTTCGGTGAGAGTATGTTCAGCCGGATGCCCGATGCCTCCAAGGTGGCGCTGGTCGAACTGGTGGCGCGTCTGCGTCTGTGTGGCTTCGATCTGCTCGACACGCAGATGGGGACCACCCATCTGTCACAGTTCGGCGGTGTGGAGATCGCAGCCGTGGATTACAAGGTGCGGCTCGCGCACGCCATCCGCATGCCAAGGCGCTGGTGTGCTCTTTCAAAGGCGGAAATTATCTCTGAAATCAATCTGATGCGTGAAGAGACGCGTGCCGCTGGCGGTTGACGTCCAGACACTTTATGGAGTGCTTCCAGCGTCTCCGCTGTGCGTGCGACGCCCGGTTTCACAAGCAGGAAAGCGAATGTGATGAATGTACCGACGGAATGGAAACGGCGGTTTTTGACTGGACTCGCCACGGTTATCCTGTCGGGAGCTACAGTCACTGCGCAGGCTGCGACAGGTGATCATCCCCCGCTGATGCCCTTGCGTGATGCTACCGTCACCTACAATGTCCAGCCGGACGGGGCTCCACAGCCGCAGCAGGTGAAAGTCTGGTTTGCTGCGGAAGGCGCACGTATGCGGATCGATGCGCCGGACGGCTCCGCTTCCACCATTCTGGACAGAACGGCGCAGACGGTCACGATCCTGCTGCACAAACAGCGGGTCTATAGCCGCCTTGAGCAACGCAACAGCATCCGTAACCCCTTCCTGCTCGATGTCTCGATGCAGTTCCAGAAGCAGGGGACGAAAACGATCGCCGGTGTTGGCTGCACGGAGTGGGGCGTGACCTCGGGACAGGGACATGCGACAGCCTGCGTGTCGGATAATGGTGTGATCCTTGCCGAAAGCGGTGTGGATGCCGATGGGGCGAAAGGCAATCTGACTGCGACCTCGGTGGTGTATCAGCCTATCCCCACCTCTACCTTTGAGGCGCCGGATAGCTATCAGGAAGTCCAGCGTCATCGGGTCGGAACGGGAGGTCAGAGTGCGCCTGCTCTGGGTCCGAATGCAGGTGTCGCTCCAAACGCCAGTGGGGACGCGCCGCAATAGCGTGCTGGATCGCAAAGTGAAAGAATGAGTATGGTCAGCCGGTGGCTTAAAAGGTGCGCAGTAATGACCGTGGCGCTTCTTGGTGTCTACGACGCCGGGAGCATCGCTCTGGCCGCCGATGAAAATGGAGCGCCTGTCACGGGGCCCTATGTAACGCCATCGGTGGATGTCGATGTGCATTACGTGATGGTGAAACCCGATGCATCCGGTGTTGTGCAGCAGGAAATGCGCTGGCAGGTTTCTTCGCTAAGGCAGCGGGTCGATCCTGAGAATTCAGCCGTTTACATGATCACGTCCTGGCGGGATCAGACATTGACGGTGGTGGATACACTTCACAGGCAGCGCAGCGTCATGCCTGCACCGGGCAGAAGTCTCTCATTGCCGGGACAGGTGCCACCCGGAAAGTTCGAAAAACTGGGCACGACCGTCGTGGCCGGGCAGTTCTGCACAAACTGGCGCACGGTCGATGACGAGGGGCACCCCAGCGATGCCTGCTACACGCCTGACGGTGTGCTGGTGCAGGTCATGCAGCGCGGGCAGGTGATGGTGCAGGCGCTCTCGGTGGCACGGGAGGCTCAGTCCGATGCCGTTTTTTCTGTTCCCACGGACTTCCGGGAGGTTGCGCCGGTTCGCTGAAGGGGAGGAAAGGGCGCCGGGATTTTCTCACCGTTACGAGTTGTTTGTGGTGGAACAGCCGTGAGTGGCAGATCCCGAATACGCCGCGCAGGTGTTCCCACATACAGTCCATTTGGCTCGGTGCTCGCATTCAGCAGTGAATTGGCACCGACGACGCAACCTTGTCCAACGGTCACTCCCGGCAGAATGGTGACGTTCGCGCCGATCCAGCATCCATCCTCAATGACGACATCTCCATGAACCGCCTCGATAATGCAGCGGTGTGAAGAGGGGCCGATGTCGTGTGTTCCTGTGATGATTCTCAGAAACTGACCGACTCTCACGTTTTTGCCTACGGAAAAGGATGCGGTCCCATCGAAGAAAAAGCCCACATTAATGAAGCTTTCTTCACCCATCGAGATATCCGTCGAACGGATATGGCAGTCAGGCCAGATGGTTGCTGTAGGATCAAGCTTTGCACCGAGGATATTGAGAAGTTTTGTCCTCATCTGAACGGGAATGAGTTCGCTGCCTATATATGCCAGAGAGAGTTTGCGCAGATAGTTGACCAGAGGATTGTTGACAAACGGCATCAAAAATTCTTTCTGGTGAATAAGGTCGGAAGGTTGGTGTCCTCAGCGATACTGAGAACGGTTCGGATGATCAGGAGCCACTTAATTGATAAGCAGTAGGCTATGTAGCACATTGAAT
>NZ_JBDNXK010000115.1:0-8993 GCF_047721705.1 Acetobacter sp.
CATCAGTCTGGGGGACTGGGGGTCGTGGGTTCGAATCCCGCCTGCCCGATATTTTCTGCTTATGCAGAACGTCAGTGAACATCCTTCCGAACGTATATTCCGCTTGAAGTGTCGCACTGAGCGTCTGCCTCAGGCCAGCCGCACCTTGCTCTTCTCCCTGTCGAGCGGTAGAAGCCCGTTCACAATTCCAGATGTTTCCTTTTCTCAGGGATAAATCATGAAGCAGCAGGCAAACCTGATCCGAGCCGGGCAGGTCATTGAGCATGACGGCCGTCGCTGGACGGTGCTCAAGCAGCAGATCATCACGCCGGGTAAGGGTGGCGCGTTCATTCAGGTTGAAATGCGCGATCTGAAAACGGGCAACAAGACCAACGAGCGGTGGCGTACTGCCGACACGGTCGAGCGTCTGATCACCGAGGACAAGGAATATAATTATTCCTACACCGACGGGGAAACGCTGGTTCTGATGGACCCGGAGACGTTCGAGCAGTTCATGATCCCGGTCGAACTGCTGGGCGATCAGGCGCCGTTCCTGCAGGACAACATGGTGCTGAACCTGAATCTGGTTGAAGGCGACCCGGTTGCCGTGACGCTGCCACCGCAGGTGACGCTGGAGATTGTCGAGGCTGATCCGGTGGTGAAGGGCCAGACGGCCAGTTCGTCCTACAAGCCTGCGAAGCTCTCCAATGGTGTGAAAACCATGGTGCCGCCGTTCATCGAGGCGGGCGAGCGTATCGTTGTGCGCACTGATGACGCCAGTTATGTGGAGCGTGCGAAGTCCTGAGGGGCATCGTTCGACTCTGACACGCGCCGGAGCAGTCTGTTCCGGCGTTTCCCGTTTCCCGAAATTCCACAGGACCGAACATCGTGGCGATGCGTCTTTCCCCCGTAATGACCGTGATGCAGGCAGCAGCCGAGAAGGCCTCGAAGCGTCTCCTGCGCGACTTCAATGAGGTCGAGCAGCTTCAGGTCAGCATCAAGGGGCCGGGCGATTTCGTATCGCAGGCAGACCTGCGCGCCGAGCGCACACTGAGGGAAGAACTGGAGCGGACACGTCCCGGTTATGCCTTCCTGATGGAAGAGAGCGGCGAATCGGGCGGCGACAACTGGACGTGGCGCTGGGTGGTTGATCCGCTCGACGGCACGACCAACTTTTTGCACGGTATTCCGCACTGGGCTATTTCCATCGGTCTTCAGCGTCGTCTGCCGGATGGGTCGATCGAACTGACGGCTGCTGTTGTCTACAACCCGGCCGCAGGCGAGATGTTCTGGGCGGAGAAGGGCGTCGGTGCTTATTTGAACGATCGTCGTATTCGCGTCTCGGCGCGTCGTGACATGCTGGAAGCGCTGTTCGCCACTGGCATTCCGTTCGCCAAGGTTTCTCCGAAGCGTCGGCTGCCGTTTGCCCGTGTGATGGGCACGCTCATGCCGCAGGTTGCCGGTATCCGCCGTTTTGGCGCGGCTGCGCTGGATCTGGCGTGGGTGGCGGCTGGCCGTTACGAGGGATACTGGGAATTCGGCATCAAGCCGTGGGATTGTGCGGCGGGTGCCCTGCTGGTTCGCGAAGCGGGCGGCTACTGCACAGACCCCGCAGGCAATGACCTGAATGACCTTCCTGAAGATGTGCTGATTGTTGCCGGTAACAGCCATCTGCACCCGAAATTGCGGGCGATTGTTGCGGAAAGTCTCGTCGAAGCTTGAACATCGCTGAACAGCCTATCCTGACAGCTTGCATGAAGAGGCTGTTCGGGGGATTTAGCATGACATCATGCGTTGCCCTGAGGTTCTTTTCATGAACGGTTCGCCGGAAAATGCCCGTTGTTCGTACGTCGGCAGACTGGTCGCGACAACCGCCAGCGTCGGACTGGCAACGCTGTTCGTCACGGCGGATGCTCAGGCGCAGGTGACCACAGATACGACTGCGCTGAATGCTTTTGGTGGCGCGGCTCCGCAACAGGCGGCCAAGCCGAAACCTGTGGTCCGCAAAACGGAACACAGGGTAGAGCATAAACAGGTTGTCGCGCCTGCTCCGGTAGCGCCATCATCTTCTGCGCCACAGGCCACCAACCAAACGACGCAGCCTGCTCAGCAGACTGTTCCGGCACCGCCTGCATCAACTCCTTCCACCGCAGCGGCTCCGGCGCATCCCGTGACGCCACCACCCGCCGCGACGATTCCACTGGCGCCTCCTCCGCCGCCAGTCCTGACACCGCCGCCCATTCCGGTTGAACTGCATCCTTTCCCGATGCCGCCTGATCCTGCTCCGGTCAAAGATGCCGTGGGTGAAGCGCGTCCCATCGTCGGTGGATTGCGCATCACATTTGCTCCGGATTCGGACCATCTCAATCAGGATACGAAGAACGCCGTTCTGGCTTTTGCAAAAATGCTGAAGGAACAGCCAGACATTCGGGGGCTGGTGGATATCACGGCAAGTGGTGTGCCCAATGATCCGTCCCGCCCGCGTCGTATGTCGCTCAGCCGTGGGCTCGCGATTCGCGCTGTTCTGATGAATGCGGGCATTCCTTCAACCCGCATTTATATCCGCGTGATAGGCCTCCCGGGCAAAACCGGCATCGAAACCCCGGCGGATCGTGCCGACATGCGCCGCTCCGATGAGGTTCCCGCGCAGTAACCCGGCTTTCCCAGGTTAGTCGGGTGCAGCCTCGTTGCCCTGCGGGGCGCCGAGAGCGGCGACCAGACTCGAAAGATGGCCGAGTTCATGCAAATCCAGTCCCGGTGGCGGTTTCAACCGTGTCGCCCCCTGCGCGACACGTCGCGGAAAAATGGCGGTCGTGAAGCCGAGTTTCTGGGCTTCTCGCAGCCGCAGTTCAGCCTGCGGCACCTGACGGATTTCACCTGACAGTCCCACTTCGCCAAAAAAGACCGCTCCCGCGCTCGTGGGGTGACCTGTGGCTGCAGAGATAATGGCTGCAGCCGCTGCTAGGTCGGCAGCCGGTTCCGTGACGCGAAGACCCCCAGCAAAATTGAGATAGACATCCATGCCTGTCAGCTTGAGACCGCATCGGGCTTCCAGAACAGCAAGCAGGAGGGAGAGGCGGCCTGAATCCCAGCCGATCACGGCACGGCGCGGACTGCCATCCCCTGCTTTCGGGGAAAGAAGCGCCTGCACTTCGAGCAGGACGGGGCGTGTGCCTTCCAGTCCGGCAAACACGGCTGACCCGGCAATATTGCCCTGTCGTTCGGCGAGGAACAGGGCGGAAGGATTGGGCACCTGTATCAGCCCGCGATCGGTCATCGCGAACACGCCGATTTCGTCGGTAGCTCCGAAACGGTTCTTGGCGGCGCGGAGAATACGGAATTGATGTCCGCGATCCCCTTCAAAATACATCACGGCGTCGACCATATGCTCCATCACACGTGGCCCGGCCAGACCGCCTTCCTTCGTGACATGCCCGACCAGCACCAGTGAAAATCCTCGTTTTTTCGCCAGCCGGATCAGCTCGAATGCGCAGGCCCTTACCTGTGCGACGGAACCCGGTGCGCTTTCGATGCTGTCGAGCCACATGGTCTGGATCGAGTCGATGATAACCAGTCCCGGAGGCGTATCGGTTTCCAGTGTCGCGACGATATCTGATACATTGATGGAAGCGGCCAGTTCCAGCGTCGGGGCGATGAGTTCAAGACGCTGCGCCCGCATGCGGATCTGTTCAACGGCTTCTTCACCGGAGATGTAAACCACGCGCTGTCCGTTGGAGGCCAGTCGGCTGGCCGTCTGTAACAGCAGGGTCGATTTGCCGATCCCAGGGTCGCCTCCCACAAGAACGACGGAGGCCGGAACGAACCCGCCACCCAGAACGCGGTCCAGTTCTTCGATCCCGGTCATGATACGTGGGGGAAGAGCGGAATTACCTTCAAGCCCGGTGAAGGTCAGCCGGTTTTTTGTCCGGCTGGTTCGGGAAACCGTGGGTTCGAGTGTTTCCTCGACAATGGTGTTCCATTCTCCGCAGGCTTCACACTTGCCGGACCATTTTGGATAGACGGCGCCACAGGTCTGGCAGACGAAACGGTGAACAGGACGTTTGGCCAAGGCGGAGATTGCTCCAGAATGTTACATTATGACACAATAATATGACGTTCGATATGTTTTTAACGTAAATCTTGGCTCCCGTCGCATTGTCATTCCCGTCCGTATTGTTAATGTTTGCAACGCAATGAGCCGATATTCATTTATCGGCAAATGAGGGAGAGACAGGCGTGGCTGGGGCCAGTGTGACGAAATCGACTAAACAAGGTAAAGCACGGCAGCCTGTTGCCAAGGCGCGCGCTGTTAAGAGCAGCGCAATCGCGACGAAGAGAGGCGGAGCGCGGAGAGCACGACCTGTCGTCGTTGAAGAAGTTGAAGAAATTATTGTTCAGGCCCCGGAAAAGTGCGAGCCGGTCCGTGATGCGCTTTACTTCGATAGTGCATGGTACCTTGAGCATTACCCGGATGTAGCGGAAGCAGGCGTTGACCCTGTGATTCATTATCGCAGTTCGGGCTTCCGGGAAGGCCGTCAGCCCAACGCCCACTTCAATGCCAAGGCTTACCTTGAGGCCAATCCGGATCTAGCTGGCTTCGATGATGATCTCTTCCTGCACTATGTGTTTTTTGGTGCATGCGAAGGCCGCCCGCTCGAACCCTGAGTGATCCGTATCAGAAAATCCGTGTGAAGCCTCCGGATCGGATTGGCGTCATGCCAGGAGTGGGCGTGGAGTGAGAGACGGTGTGATACGTCTTCAGGCACGCTTACTCGAAGAACGCCACAGATTGCCGCTCTGGATACCGGTCGGGCTGGTTGGTGGCGTTCTCACTTACTTTCAATTCCATACCGAACCCGCTCCGTGGGGCGCGCTTCTGCTGGCGCTGATCTCGTTGCTGGCAATGATCGTTGGCTGGCAGCGACTGGGCAGCCGACTCATCGGAACGGCGTCTTTCTGTCTGGCGCTTGGTTTTCTCGCGGCGTGGGGCGAGACCCATCGTGCCTCTCCCATGCCGGAACTGCCGCGTCGTGCTGTCGTACTGAATGGACGCGTGCAGGCCGTGGATATTCTACCGGCCCGTGAAGACGCGGCAGGGGGAAGACGTCTGACACTGGCGAGCGTTCAGTTCGAAAGCTGGCTTGATGCTGGCATGGCGCCTTTGTCGCGGACCTTGCGTATCAAACTCAGGGATGACGATCCGCTTCCAATCGGCCCCGGTGACAGGGTGCGGTTGCGGGCGCTGCTTGTGGCGCCGCCGTTTCCGGTGATGCCGGGCGGACGTGATCTACAGAGGGAAGCGTGGTTCAAGGGCGAGGCTGGAACAGGAAGAGCGCTTGGCCCTGTTGCCGCTCTCGATCAGGGCCATAACGGCTGGTTTTCCACATCTATCGAAACGCTGCGCGAAGACATAGCAGCACGTATCGCCAGAGTTCTGCCGGGAACCGATGGCGCTATCGCCACAACCCTGCTTGTAGGCGTATCGAGCGCAATCCCTTCAGCCGACCGTGAAGCCTTTGCCGCTTCCGGTCTGGCCCATTTGCTGGCGGTAGCCGGTCTGCACCTTGGTATCGTGCTGGGTTTGATTGTCACAGCCACACGATATGGTCTGGCAGCGGTGGAATGGACCGCGTTGCGCTGGCCTTGCAAGGAGATCGCCGCGGTCTGTGGACTGCTGGGTGGGGCGGTATATGTGGTCATGACCGGCATGCATCTGCCTGCCCTGCGCAGTCTGATGATGGCAGGTCTGGTGGTTCTGGCGCTGATCACGGGACGGAACGCCGCGTCCATGCGTGGGCTGGCCGTTGCTGCGGTCGTGCTGCTGTTGACGGGGCCATCCGTGCTGCTGGACGTGCCGTTCCAGATGTCATTCGCCGCCGTTATGGCGTTGATCGCTGGCTATGAAGTGCTGCGGCAGCCATTGCTGAAACTGCACGGAGAAGGGCAATGGTGGCGACGTTTCATGGTGCATGTGGCGAGCCTTGCTTTGACAAGCCTGCTCGCTGGTCTTGCCACGCTTCCTGTCTCCATGGCGCATTTTGGTGAGATCCAGCCATTTTTTGTGGTGGCGAACCTGATTGCCGTCCCGATGACGGCGCTATGGGTCATGCCGGCTGGTCTGCTGGCTGTTTTCCTGATGCCTTTGCATCTGGATGGTCCGGTTCTGTGGGGGATGGGACAGGGTGTTCACGGCATTGTCTGGCTAGCGCGAAGCGTGGCGCACTGGCCAGAAGCCCGTATGGCCGTGCCCATGACACCCGGTTGGGGACTGGCGCTTTTTCTGTTCGGGTTGTGCTGGCTTTGTCTGTGGAGTCGCCGCTGGCGTCTGCTTGGTGTGTTGCCGATGGTCATCGGTTTTGCATCGCCGTTCTGTCATGCAATGCCGGATATGGTCATTACACCTGATGGAGGTGTTGTGGCTGTGCGGGCTGACAATCATCTGCTGGTCAACGGTAAGTCACGAGACGCATGGCTTGAAAAACGCTCTCTGGCGCAGGCCTATGCTCTGCCAGTCAGAGATATGCCGGCTGAGGGAGGAGAATCTTCGGACGGCAATCTGGTCTGTGGCGAGGATGATGTGCCGGGTGTCTGTGTTCTGACGCGCAAGAAGCGGTCCATTCTTTTGCGGGTGGATGACCATAGCGACGGTCAATCGACAATCCCGGCATCACTCTGTGCAGGAATGGATCTGTTCGTTTCGGTCAGTCCGGCACGCGCTTCCTGCCGGTCGGTGCCGACGGTGGATCGGTTCGCCGTATGGCGGGAAGGCGCCTTTGCGGTCTGGCTCGGCGCGTCCGGAGTAACGTCTGTCTCGGACCGCCAGTGGACCGGCAACCGTCCTTGGGTGATGCGACCGGGGCGGCATGGCGTGCCCAACTTGCCGCTGGCGATGGAGGATGGACGCTAGGCGTGTTTTCTATCGCTTTAGGACCGCAAGAAATCGCCCAAGGATGCTGTCCGGTCGTACCAGTTTCAGCCTGATCATGAGTGGCAGCAGGTAACGATTGCTATGTGTGAGTTTGATGATCGGGGGAATGGGGGAGGGCGCTTTGATCCGGCACAGGATTGCGGCGATGCGTTCCCGGTCCCATTTGATGGCTTCCTGATAAAGAAGCGGACCGTCTTCGGCTCTGCGAAGATAAAGATTGGGTGGCGTTTTCCGCATGACGATCTGTGCCGCCAGATAGGTGACCAGATAATCTGGTCGTTGAATGTTCTGGGCGATCTCTTTGTAGTCAGGGCGGCTCTGTAATTCCGTGTAATAACTTTCCGGCCCAATACTGACTATTTTCTGAATTTCCTTTTTCCACTCTTTGATGAAATCCGTGTTGGAGGGGGCGGCCAGAAACCAATTCTCCAACACAGGAAATTGGTGATCGACGGTATCTCGGTTTCGATAAAAACCAATGAGATCAGCAGAGTGTTGCGTATTGGCGTCCTGAATCCACTGGAGACTCTCATTGAGGATGCAGGTGGCATCCATCCAGATACCGCCATAGCGTTCCAGCAGTTCCAAACGGACCAGATCGCTTTTGTACTGTGGCTGGACGTTGGAGTTTTTAAGAAAATCGTCGGGAAAGAAATCTGAAATGTTTGTATTGTCGAGAACGTTTACGGTGTGATCCGGGTTCATTCTCTTTGCTTGTTCTATGGTCGCCTGGACGAGCGCTGGTTTGTCTTTGTCGTCCCAGAAAATCCAGATGATTTTTGGAATGGGTTTGTGGTGTTCTGTATCGCCTTGTTTGAAAATTACATCCTTCCAGCCAGAAAATACCGGAATATCCCGCAATTTTGGTGCGAGGATCACGCTCTTCAAAAGGTTTTTATATAAAAGCGCCGTTGGAGGAAGCATTCTGAAAGAGCCTCAGTCTGGTGTTCTCTGGAATGAATGTGCTGATGGTAATAGAGGCAACATTAAACCTTTGGTCGCTTCAGAAATGTCTTAATCTGCGTTTTCAGGTCTGTGGGAAGAGCGTAGCGGAAAATGGCGCGGGCCAGAACTTTCGGCATGTTCTGTAGGCCCACAAGGCGGAGGGCATCCGTAAAGCGACGCTGACCGATCAGTCGGATGCCGCAGGAAATGATGCCTTCGTGGAAGATGGTGTACCCAACCATGTGACGTGCTTCCGGATATTGCTTCGTGCAGATACGGATGACGTCGATGTCTTCAGGCTCCGGTTCGTAGGGTCGATAATAGGACATTTCTATGAGCTTGGCGCAGACGGCACATTGAAACCATGTCCGTTCATCGGAAGATAGTTGTTTCGAGATTTCATGAATGAGTGCTGGAAGGTGTTCAAACGAGCGGATGCGCTGCATGAACGTGATAGAAAAATCCAGATCCTGCCGTTCCGTTTTCCGGCGTTGTTCGGATATAGCGGCAAGTTGTGACCAGACAGCCTGTTGTCGTCCGGCCTTGATGGACTGGGAAGACAGTGAATCGGGATGGATTCTATAGTCTCCAAGGATGTCGTCTAGATTATGTAGGGTTCCGACATCGGATAATCTCCAATACAGATCAGTGTCTTCGGCCTGATAGATGTATCGATAGCCACCGGCTTTCTGAAGGGCGTCGCGTCGACACATCAGCATTGGATGAATCAGGCTGGGCTCATTGGCTGGAATGGACCACGCCGTAATCAGATTTTCGTCTTTGACTTTTGTTATGGTGCCGAGGGCCTGGCCCTCAGGATCTATGTGACGGACCCTGCCGCTCACCCCAACGCAGTTTTGATTCTGCTCTAAATAGTGGAGTTCTTTTGCAAATCTTTCGGGATAGGAAATATCGTCCCCATCCATGCGCGCGACATACGGGGCATCGCAGAGTTGGAGACCGTTATTGAGGGCGGCAACGATCCCGGCATTTTTCTGTAAATGATGAACAATGCGCGGATCTTCCTGTGCAAGAGCGGAAATGATGCTGGAAGTTCCATCTGTGGAGCCATCATCTACAATAATGATACGAATATCTTCTATTGTTTGATTTTGGATGCTTCTTATAGATTCTTCTATGT
>NZ_JBDNXK010000116.1:0-8927 GCF_047721705.1 Acetobacter sp.
GTTGCCGTACAGCACGGCAAGACCGCCTTCCTTGCTGAACGCATGGTCGCCGGAGCGGATCGCACCCTTTTCGCGGTCGAGATCCAGTTCCTTGTAACGGCTGGCCTGCGAGAACGCCTGCGTGGTGCGAACACCTCCGGGAGCGGCCTTGTAAAAGGTACGGGCTTCGTCGGTCGCCGTCTCGCCACCGATATCCCATTGCGCTAGCGCCGCGGCGACGCTTTTGGAATGGACCATCGGGATGTCGCGGTGCAGCAGCTTCATGCGATCGAGCTCGCCCATGATCGCCTGCACGCCACCGGCGCGATGAACGTTTTCCATATGCACATCGGCCTTGGACGGCGCGACCTTGCAGAGGTTCGACACACGACGGGACAGCCGGTCGATGTCGGCCATGGTGAACGGCACTTCGCCCTCATGAGCAGCGGCAAGGAGATGCAGCACCGTGTTGGTCGAACCACCCATGGCGATATCGACGGTCATGGCGTTCTCGAACGCTTCGAACGTGGCGATGGAGCGCGGCAGAACACTGCTGTCGCCCTGTTCGTAATAGCGTTTGGCCAGTTCGACGGCGAGCTTGCCTGCTTTCAGGAACAGTTCACGACGGTCCGCATGCGTGGCGACAAGGCTGCCATTACCCGGTAAGGACAGGCCCAGCGCCTCGGTCAGGCAGTTCATCGAGTTGGCGGTGAACATGCCGGAGCAGGAGCCGCAGGTCGGGCAGGCCGAGCGCTCGATGATGTCGGACTCTTCCTGCGTGACGCCGGGAGCGGCTGCGGCCACCATGGAGGACACCAGATCGACGGCCTTGTCGATCTCGCCGTCCTTCACATGACCGGCTTCCATCGGACCTCCGGAGACGAACACCACCGGGATGTTCAGGCGCATGGCGGCCATCAGCATGCCCGGCGTGATCTTGTCGCAGTTGCTGATGCAGACCAGCGCGTCGGCGCAGTGGGCGTTGACCATGTATTCCACAGCGTCGGCGATCAGTTCGCGCGAAGGCAGGCTGTAGAGCATGCCACCGTGGCCCATGGCGATGCCGTCATCGACCGCGATGGTGTTGAACTCGCGCCCGATGCCGCCAGCTTCCGCGATGGCCTCACAGACAAGCTGGCCGAGGTCTTTCAGGTGGACGTGACCGGGGACGAACTGGGTAAAGGAATTGGCGACGGCAATAATCGGCTTACCGAAATCCGCGTCCGTCATGCCCGTGGCGCGCCAGAGGCTGCGGGCGCCGGCCATGTTGCGGCCGTGGGTGGTGGTGCGGGAGCGGTAACCAGCCATAAAGATGTTCTTTCCGATCTGAAACGAGGGGGGCACGACGAAAACGGCGTGGCTCTTTCAACATGGGGCGTATAGCGGGAAAAACAGGGGGAGTCAGCCGATGGAAAAGAGATTCATCGGGCACCCCCGTTGTGGATGGGCGGGCATTTCGGCCCTGCCATTCGGAAATGCATCAGGCGGCGTGCCAGTTGCCGCCTTTCTTGTAGGCCATGTCCATGTCCTGAATGATGCTGTCGAACTCGGGCGCACGCAGGACCATCACACTGGGATCAAACGGTTTTCCGGTTGTAATGGCGGTGTGCAGACGCCGGTTCAACGCACGGTTGAACACGCCGGGCCCGGTCTTGTAGGCGATATACAGATCCTTGAAGAGGTAGCTGTTGCGGTAAAGCGACAGCATGCAGTCCGCAAGAATGGGGCTGTTCCGGCGACTGCCGAAGAAATCATTATGAACGTAATAATTATCCGTCACGAAGAAGACATGGGACGGCTTCTTGACGGCGTAATCCTCCATGATCTCCGGAGCGGTAACGCGAATATCGGCATCCAGCCACCACCCGCCCAACTCCTGAATCACATGCACGCGCAGAAAATCAGCTGCCTCGGCTGGATGACGGGCTTGCAGGAACAGATCCTGAGCCTCGCGCCCGTAACGCTCATAGAGCCAGTCCGCAGCAGAGTCGCGGTTGAACATCTGAACGTCGAACGCTTCCAGATCACAGTGATAGGCGTAGTTTTCCGTCACTTCTTCAGGCGGATTGCCATCCCAGTACATATAGATACTGGAAGGAATGACCTGCTCCTCACCGGGGCGAGGCGGTATCTTCGCCGGAGGCAGCACGGAGAGAGCGGTCTCCAGATACAGAACGTCCACTTCCTCGCCGGTGTGGAACGCTTCGAAGCAGTTCCCCATACAGGCCAGCGCCGCTTGCGGATCATGCTGCCGCCACGCAATCTCGATACCGCGGATATAGTCGTAGATTGGCTGGGAGAGCTTGCGAAGCTGCTCCAGTTCATCGGCTGGAGGCGTCAGGCCGGCCTTGAGCATGCAGAGCAGCCGCGCCTGCAAGAGCGAGGAAGCGAGCGGAAATTCGCGCGGATGCTTGGAATGAAGATTGAACGCCAGACCGTAAAAATAGGCCGCTTCCTTCACCAGCTTGTGCATATGCAGGATGTTGGCCAGCGCGAATGCGTGCTCGACTGTTCCCGCGCCATGCTTGTGGAAATAGTTCATGGCCTGATGATTGTCGGCGAAGTCTTCGAGCGTAAAATCGGAGGTCTTCTCAATCGGCAGGGTCAGGAAGATGTCGTTATCTGAAGTTTCGGCCGTCATGATCCTGTCTTTTTCTGCCCCGGAGCTGGCCGGAGAGCCATGTTGCTTCGAAGTCATTAAGACCGTCGATATTCAATATTCCTGCAACGGCGTCCATCCCCGTCACTGTATTTAGTTATCGCCTGAAAGACTGAACGCCATCTCCTGACGCAGACGGGCCATCAGTTCTCCCGCAGGGAGAGCACGCGCCGCTCTGCCGTGGATACCGGACCAGAACGCATCGTATTCCGTCACGCCCGAGGCGGCAACCAGAGCCGCCAACTGTTTCGCCGCATCATAAGCGTAGGGGTAAGCAGGAGGTGTCGGACAATCCGGTCGCGCCTCCAGTTCGGCGAAACGCCCTCTCACACCACGAGCCGGACGACCGGAGAGGATTGTCACTATCGCGGTCTCACGCCCTTTCTCCTCCGTCAGTGCCGCCTTCCATGCCGCACTGGCCCGGCTCTCATCACAGGCGACAAAAGCCGTGCCAAGCTGAGCCGCGACAGCCCCAGCCTTCAGCACAGCCGCCACATCCATGCCGGTCATGATTCCGCCAGCTGCAATAAGTGGGAGAGACGACACACGCTGCACTTCCGCCAGCAGCACATGCGTGCCAAGCCTGCGATCCGGTGCAAGTGGATCGAACACACCCCGATGGCCGCCCGCCTCGTATCCCTGCACGATCAGGACATCCATCGCAGCATCAGTTGCTGTGATGGCCTCTTCCGGGCTCGTAACGCTGACGGCCAGCAGAATACCTGCCTCATGAAGCCGATCAATGGCGGCTCTGGAGGGCAGACCAAAGTGAAAACTCAGAAAGGCCGGACGCTCTTCCACCAGCATGTCCAGCATCTCGTCGTGACCAAGAAAGGAGCGATAAAGAGGCCGTAAGGTGGAAGGCGGCTCACCGCCAAAGCGTGCGAATTCGGGGCGCAGCCATGTCAGCCACCGGGTCACGGTTTCCGCCTCCGGCACACTTTCCCGGTGGCAGAAAACATTTATGCCGAACGGACGCCCGGTCAGGGCGCGCGTGGTCTGGATTGCCTCACGCGCCTGTACCACCGTCATCGCGCCCAGTCCGAGGCTGCCCAATCCCCCGGCGTTGGAGACAGCAGCAGCCAGTTCCGGACAGCTCACACCCGCCATGGGCGCCTGAAAAACCGGGATATCCAGCCCTAACTGCGTCATTATCATGAGGCTGCTACGCGCCAGCGTAGCCCCGGGTGCGCCACGCTGGCGACTGGACAGACCTCAGGCTGTGCCGGGACCGAACTCGGCATCATGGTCAACAAGGGGGATCGGGTATTCGCCGGTGAAGCAAGCATCGCAGTAACGCCCCTTCTCCGCATCCCGGCTCTTGTGGCCAAGCGCCCGATACAGTCCGTCGAATGAGATGAACGCGAGACTGTCCACACCGATGAGCTCCGCCATCTTGGCGAGATCATGCTGCGCCGCCAGCAGCTTGCTGCGCTCTGGTGTATCGATGCCGTAGAAGCATGAATGCTTGGTGGGCGGCGAGGAAATCCGCATGTGGACCTCCTTCGCCCCCGCAGCCCGCACCATGTCGACAATCTTGCGCGACGTCGTGCCGCGCACGATCGAATCGTCCACCAGAATGACGCGCTTACCGTCGATCATCGGCTTGTTGGCCGAGTGCTTCATGCGGACACCGAGATTACGGATCTGGTCCGTGGGCTCGATGAAAGTACGCCCGACATAGTGGTTGCGGATGATGCCCAGTTCGAAGGGAATGCCGCTTTCCTGCGCGTAGCCCATGGCGGACGGCACGCCGGAATCCGGCACCGGCACCACCACATCAGCTTCCACGCCACTTTCCCGGGCAAGCTCGACACCGATCTGCTTACGCACATTGTAGACGGGCATTCCGTCCAGAACCGAGTCAGGGCGCGCGAAGTAGATATATTCGAACACGCAGAAGGCCGAACGCTCCCGGGCGAAAGGCCGGACCGACCGGATTCCGTTCTTGTCGATGATGACCAACTCACCCGGTTCGACATCGCGCACGAACTCCGCGCCGACAATATCGAGACCGCAGCTTTCCGACGCAAACACCCATCCGCTGGCGTCGTTGGCCGCACCCGGCAGTTTGCCCAGAACGAGAGGCCGCACGCCCATCGGGTCACGCACGCCCATCACCGCGTCCTGCGACAGGACGACAAGGGAATAGGCCCCCTGCACCTGTTTCAGTGCGTCGATCAGGCGGTCTTCGACCGTTGCATAAAGCGAGATGGCGATCAGATGAATGAAGACTTCGGAGTCCGTGGTGGACTGGAACAGACAGCCACGCCGGATCAGCGCCCGCCGCAGGCCGTGCGCGTTGGTCAGGTTGCCGTTATGGGCGACGCCCAGGCCGCCGAATTCGAATTCCGCGAAGAGAGGCTGCACGTTGCGCAGCAGGGTATCGCCCGTAGTGGAATAACGGTTGTGACCGATGGCGCAGTCGCCCGGCAATCCGGCCATGACACGCGGATCGCTGAAGACGTCCCCCACCAGACCGAGGCCGCGATGGGAATGGAAGCGCGCGCCATCATAGCTGAGGATACCGGACGCTTCCTGTCCGCGATGCTGAAGGGCATGCAGTCCCAGTGCCGTGATCGCCGAAGCATCGGGGGTATTCCAGACCCCGAAGACGGCGCACTCCTCGTGAAACTTGTCATCCCCCTCCTGACGGTCGCCGTCCCACGGATGGGTGGTTACAGACGGTTGCGGGAGAGAAAACAGTTCGGACATGAGTTTTTGATCCTTAGCCCTGTCACCTGTCGCACATCTCCCGGCACGCCAGCCTGTCAGGGGTTCTCGCGGTAAGCCTCGTCGGCCGCATCAGCGGGCCCGGGGTGGTCATGACGCGAGCCAGCCGCTCGCGCAAGGTCTTCGGGCACAAATGTCGACATCAAAGGCGCCATGTAAGAAAGAGCCGTGGTGATTCCGGAAACTGAAGACCCGTCCGTTTCCATGTCGGGACGGGTGGTATCCTGCGTGGTCGCGTTCACCCATCCCGTCATCATATAGAAAGTGATGATGACCGCGCCGCCGCGCAAGGCCCCGAATCCGCTCCCCAATACTTTGTCAGCATCCCCGAGAATGGATTTACGCACGAAGTGAGACACAATACTCGTTACGACGGCTCCAAGCGCCAATCCACCGAACAGCAGCACGCCAAAGGCCACTCCGCCCGCCATTTCCTGAGGCTGCAATGTCTGGAAGTTCGATTGAGCGAAGGTGTGATAGTATTTCGTCGCTACGAATGCGGCACCGATCCAGCTGACGACTCCCAGAACTTCCCGCGAAAACCCTCTGCGAAAACCGCGGACAATCGACAGAAGCAGCACGATCTCCACGGCGATGGCAGGCAGAGAGATGGGGGACCGCTGGACAGTGTTCAATGCTGCCCACGCCGCTTTCTGGACTGCCGGCCCATGCGGCACACGTTCCATGATCAGGGACGAAAGATCCATCACTCGCACTCAGTCCGGCATCCATACACGATGCCGATCTCTTTGCCCTTGGCCAGATTCGGCTTGATCTTCCCGCCCGGAAACTTCGGTCAGTCGCGTGACCTAGCCAAACATTCCTGAACACAATCTTAAATCAGGAACAGATGGCAATTTCAGGACAGGATATCCGTGTTCTGTTTATCAGAGAACGGGCTCAGGGCAACTTGCTCGTGGCGACCCGCCACGCCGCCTTCCGCCGCCCCTTCAGCCGCCCCGGCGCCCGACTCATCTGGTGGCAAAGTTCGCCCACTTCAATGCGCCCGTGCAGTTCGATCCACACTGCCTCGGCATCGATCCCCTGATCTTCCCACAGCGCCAGAAGTTCGCACACAAAACCGGCGCTGCTGGTGATGACGGTTTCCCGATCTTTAGTAATGGCGGCCATGGCGCACTGTGCCATCAGCCCACCCATGGCCAGAGCCACACTCCGCGTTTCCTCGGGCTGCGGCGGCACGGGCTCCTTTTCCCTGTCGCAGGGCAAAATGGCAGCGAGCGTTTCGGCTGCACCGGGGGTGTAGGCTGTCATTCTCTCATCATGAAGAGGTTGCCTCTCTCTCGTCAATCATACCAGACACGCAACAATCTTTGCATTGGGCCAATTTCGGCTTTTGTTACGTTTTTTCGAACCAAATCTGGCCAAAAATAGGTTTTTAAGCGGTTTAAAATATGTACCCAATATACACTTTAATTCCCTTTTACCCTCCGTCATGAGACCGTGTCTGCAACGGCGCAGCATGAGCGGGGTTGCCCTTGCAGACGCAACCCAGACATCACTGAAAAACTGTTCTACCCTTGAAGCCTCATGCCATCAGGCCCATTCTTCTGCACAGTATAACATTCTGTCTTCAGGAGAATTACCATGTCCTATGCCCTGCTTGATGCAGCCCGTGTTTCCAAAGCCGCCAAGACTTCTCTCGACGTTCTGAAGGCCGCCAATGAAACATCCGAGGCACATCAGCGTAAGACAATCATGGTGGAACGTATTGCCGCTCTGGCTCAGGCCGCATCGGAATCCCCCAAGAACGACGGCGTTACCCTCACATCCGAAGAGTTCTGGCTGATCAGCCTCAACTGGTAAGCAGACCCGACGCAACAATACGACAGGAGCTCTCCCATGGCTTTCACAGTGAGCAGCCCCGCCTTTCATAATGGCGATGTCATGCCGCAGGCTCAGGTTTATTCTGGCATGGGGCAGACGGGGGGCAATCTTTCTCCACCGCTGGTATGGGAAGGCGCTCCTGCCGGGACGAAAAGCTTCGTTGTCACACTCTATGACCCGGATGCTCCCACCGGTTCCGGGTGGTGGCACTGGGTGGTCGCCAATATTCCGGCAAGCGTGACATCGCTGCCGGAAGGCGCTGGCTCCGGAAAAGAGGGACTGCCAGAAGGCGCACTCCAGGTCCGCACCGATTTCGGAACGCCGGGTTATGGTGGTGCAGCTCCCCCACCGGGGCGCGTGCATCGTTACATCTTCACTGTGACGGCGCTTGATGTGCCAAAACTGGAAGTTTCCGCGGATTCGAGCCCCGCGCTGGTGGGCTTCATGGTCAACCATCACCGGCTGGCCTCGGCCTCTCTCACCGTTCTCTATGGTTCCGGCTCAAAATAGCCGTCATTTCCTGAGATGAACTCTCTGTAAACGGGCTTGTGGTTTGCAGGCTCTGCACCCACTCTAGGAAGTGGGTCAATCGGTATGGCCATGTAGGGGTTGAGTAACATGAACGACCAGGAACGCGACCTGATTTCGAAATTCATCGCGCGGGTAGGCGGCGGTGCGCAGCAGGGCGGCTTTGGAAGCGTCCCGGCGACAAATCCATCCCTGCCACCGATTGATCCGGAAGCAGACCGCTTCATCGCCGAGAATTTCCAGAAATATCCGGAAGCCCGCTACCGGATCACGCAGATGGCTGTGGTGCAGGAAGCTGCCCTCGTTGAGGCGCAGAACCGCATTCGCGAACTTCAGTTCCAGCTTCAGCAGGCGCAACAGGCGTTGCAGCAGGCCCAGCAGTCCAAAGGGTCTTCTGGCGGCTTCCTCGGCGGCCTGTTTGGCGGTGGTCAACAGCGCGCGCAGGCGGCTCCTCCTCCGGGATGGGGTGGCCAGCAGGGTTATCCGCAGCAGCCGCAGATGCAGCCGCTGCCCCCGGGCTTTCAGCCGGGCATGTTCCGCCAAGGCGGCACCGGCTTCCTTGGATCGGCCCTTACAACGGCGGCTGGCGTGGCTGGCGGCATGATGGCGGCCAATGCGCTCGAAGGTCTGTTCAGCGACCATCATGGCGTTGGCGGCGAGGCCGCTGGTGGCTGGGGCGCAGGTGCACCCGACACGACGGTGGTGAACAACTATTATGGTGACAATGCCGGTGCGGGCGTTGCCGATCCGTTTGCTGGAGCAGGCACTACTGCCGATTCGAATTTTGACGCAGGTGGCGACACCGGCGGCGGTTGGGGTGGCGATTATTGTGGTGGCGATTGTGGTGGTGGGGACGACCAGTCCTTCTGATCCCGCGGCTACTGCAGGCCCGGCTGTCGAAAGGCAGTCGGGCTTTTTTTTGGCTGTCGCCGCACAAGCTGTTTCAGACAAAAAAGGACTGCTATTTCCAGAAAACGGACCAGTGCCTGTTATGGCATCTATTGGAAAAATGAATTATCCGGTTCCTGTAAAAATCGATAAGTACAATGTTGCTTTCCGCCTACCCTTGTCATGAAAACATTCTGACAAATTCTTGATATTTGTTGGCTGACGACAAAATGTGATGACAGAAAGCCTCTAAAAATTCTATACCGAGATATGCAAAATTTGCATAATTCTTATC